>NZ_JBASZT010000184.1:0-1653 GCF_049661145.1 Microbacterium sp. | reverse complement strand
TCCCGCGCCCGCCGCCTGCGCCGCGACGCCCGCGACCGCCGCGAGCGCGGCGCGTCCCTCGTCGATCGAGATTCTGCGGGCCACCCCGCCACGGTATCGCGCACACCGCGTCTGCATAACTCCGCCTCATCCGGCGTCAACCACGCCGAATCACACCCCAGGGCCGATTCAGGCGGACTTATGCAGACCCACACGTCACAACCCCCGCACCCGAGTGCCGCCACCCCGCTGGGTAGGCTGGCCGAGTGCGCATACTCGTCCTCGGTTCCGGTGCCCGCGAGCACGCCATCCTTCTCGCGCTGAAGAGGGAGGACTCCGATCACGAGCTCTTCGCCGCGCCCGGCAACGCCGGCATCGCGGCCGACGCGGCGATCGTGGCCGGCCTCGATGCGAACGATCCCGCCGCCGTCACAGCCTTCGCAGATGACGAGAGCATCGACCTCGTGATCATCGGCCCCGAGGCGCCGCTCGTCGCGGGCGTCGCCGACACGCTGCGCGAGCGCGGCATCCCGGTGTTCGGCCCCGGCAAGGCGGCGGCCCAGCTCGAGGGATCCAAGGCTTTCGCCAAGCGGATCATGGATGCCGCCGGAGTCCCGACCGGCCGCGCGACCCGCGCCACGACGCGCGCGGAGGTCGAGGCCGCGCTCGACGCCTACGGCGCACCGCACGTGGTCAAGGCCGACGGCCTGGCAGCAGGCAAGGGGGTCATCGTCACAGACGACCGCGCCGCCGCCCTCGCCCACGCCGACGCGTATCTGCCGAGCGGCGCGGTGCTCGTCGAGGAGTTCCTCTCCGGCCCCGAAGTCTCGCTCTTCTTCGTCAGCGACGGCGACACGGTGCGAGCCCTCAGCCCCGCACAGGACTTCAAGCGCGCCTACGACGGTGACGCCGGCCCCAACACCGGCGGCATGGGCGCCTACTCGCCACTCCCCTGGCTGGGGGACCGCTTCGGCAGCGAGCAGGCGTTCGTCGCCGAGGTCACGCGCACCGTCGCCGAGCCCGTGATCCGACAGCTGGATGCCGAGGGCACCCCCTTCATCGGCCTCCTCTACGCGGGGCTGATCCTGACCGCACAAGGGGTCAAGGTCATCGAGTTCAACGCCCGGTTCGGCGATCCCGAGACCCAGGTGGTCCTCCCCCGCCTGACGAGTCCGCTGTCGCGGCTGCTGATGGCGGCGGCATCCGGTCATCTCGAAGACGAGCCCGCGCCGACCTTCGCGGACTCTGCGGCCGTCACCGTCGTCCTCGCGAGCGAGGGATACCCCGAGAGCCCCGTCACCGGGCGCGTCATCACCGGGACGGATGCCGCGGCATCCACTCCCGGCGTCCACCTCGCCCACGCGGCCACCGCGGCGGGTCCCGACGACGGCACCCTCGTCGCGACGGGCGGACGCGTGCTGAACGTCGTCGCGACCGGCGACACGTTCGCCGAGGTTCGCGAGCGGGCCTACACCGCGATCGAGCGCATCGAGCTGGCGGGCTCCCACTACCGCCGGGACATCGCCGCCCGCGTCGCCGGCGTCTGACCGGCGGTGCAGGTTGGGGACGCACGGCTGCGAAAACTCCACGGAATCGGCCCCAGGCACCGACATTCGG
The DNA here is from genome assembly GCF_049661145.1 of Microbacterium sp. GTDB lineage: Bacteria > Actinomycetota > Actinomycetes > Actinomycetales > Microbacteriaceae > Microbacterium. The sequence goes on along the minus strand of NZ_JBASZT010000184.1, from coordinate 57 downwards.
CCCGCCCCAGCCCGATAAGCGCACAGATCCGTGGAGTTTGCGCGCGCGCGCGTGACC
>NZ_JBASZT010000183.1:0-2605 GCF_049661145.1 Microbacterium sp. | reverse complement strand
CGTCGGGGACGAGCTGCTTCAGCGCGCTCTCGCCCGCCACATCGAACAGTCCGCCCCGCAGTGCCAGCAGCGCCGCGACCGCCGCGAGCGCCCCGAAGGTGAGCGCATCGGCGACCGCGAGCACGGTGAACCCCGCGCAGACGACGACGCCGACCAGGCCGCCGATCACCATGAGGGCGAGGCGCCGGTGCCGGTCGGCGAGAACCCCGCCGGCGAGCGTCGTCACGAGCCGCACCACCATGGCCACGGCGCCGATGATGCCGGCCAGTGCGGGATCGCCGGTGGCCATGAGTGCCAATAGCGGGATCGCGAATGCGGCTAGTGCTCGCGCGAGGCCCGTGGCGGTGTCGCCGGCGAGCCAGATGAGGTAGGGGACGCTGTGCCAGAGGCGGTAGGGAGCGGTGACTGTGGTCATGGCACTCACGATAGTCTCGCAGTAGTAATTGCGCAAGAAGCATTGCGCAATGTTTGCTGTCTAGACTGGCGGCATGGAGACGGATGCCCCGACGCCCGCCGCGGGCGCCGACACCGCCGACGAGACCGAGGCCCGCACCACGTCGCCCGGCACATCGGCAGCGGGCGGCCCCGATGTCGTCACCATGACGACCGCGATGCTCAAGGCGCTGTCGCATCCGTTGCGCCGCGCCGCCCTACGGGAGGTGAGGCAGCACCGGTATCTGCGCGCCGCCGACGTCGCCGAGCGGCTGGGCGAGCCGGCGAACAAGGTGAGCTTCCACCTGCGCGTGCTGGCCGACGCCGGGCTCATCGCCGAGGCGCCCGAGCAGGCCCGCGATCGTCGCGACCGGGTGTGGACCGTGGTTCCCGGGGCGTTGACGGTGGGCAGTCCCGAGCATCCAGTCGCCGACCAGGCGCTCGGCGACGCCGTCATGAGCGCCTTCGTCGAGGAGCACTACGCGATCGTGCAGCGCGTCGTCGCGTGGGCGCCCGAGTACGTGTCGGGTCGGGATGCCGAGGTGCACGGCACCTTCGTGCGGGACTCACTGCAACTCACGCCGGCGGAGTTCGAGGCGCTCCTGGATCGCCTCGACATCGCGGTGCGCGAGGCCAAAGAACAGCACGATGAGTCCGCCCCCGATACGCGCTACTACGACCTCGACGTCATCGCCGCTGACAACCTCATCTAGCTCGAAAGTCTCGCGACATGACCCGGACCTTCTCGCCCCACGGCGCGGCAGCGCCCCTGAAAAGCTGACCCGAAGTCTTCGTGACCGGTGTGGCAGCGCGGGCGTAGCCTGGGCGGGTGCGTTTCGATGTGGCAGCCGTGCCCGATCCGGGCGGCGCCCGCGCCGAGCTCTTGCGGATCGCGACGTCGCCACAGACGTGGGACGGGCCGCTGCGCCGGCTGCCTCGCGGCGCGGCAGCCCGGCCGGCAGCCGTGCTGATCCTCTTCGGGGTGCTCGACGATCTGCCCAGTGCTCGCGAGGCGCAGGATGCCGCGGTCTCGCGCGACCTGGACGTGCTCCTGCTCGCCAGAGCCACGACGCTGCGGTCGCACCCCGGTCAGGTGGCCTTTCCTGGTGGCCGGCTCGACCCCGGCGACGATGGCCCCGTGGCGGCGGCGCTTCGCGAGGCCCGGGAGGAGACCGGCCTGGACCCGACGGGCGTCGAGGTTCTGGGCGCGCTCGACGAGGTGCCGCTGGAGTTCTCGGGTCATCTCGTCACACCCGTGCTGGCGTGGTGGCGGCATCCGTCGCCCGTACGCGTCGTGGATGTCGCGGAGTCGGCTGACGTCTTCCGCGCGCCCGTCGCGGACCTGCTCGATCCGCGCGGTCGCGGCGTCACCGTCATCCGTCGCGACGGGCAGGAGTGGCGGGGACCTGCGTTTCAGGTGGGCGGCCACCTCGTGTGGGGGTTCACGGCCCTGCTTCTGGACTCCCTGTTCGACCGGCTCGGCTGGACCGAGCCGTGGGACCGCGGCCGCGAGTTCCCGGTGTCGGTCTGATCCGCGGTGGCGCTCCCGGGATGGGGCCGCGCGTTTCGACTCGCTGCGCTCGCGAGGCGCACGGGGGCACCCGCTCGCCCCGCGACGAGCGCAGCGAGGAGTCGTAACGTCGCACACCCACCCGGGTGCGCGATCGGCCGATGATAGGCTCTCCCCTTGGAAGTGTGTCCGAGCGGCCTAAGGAGCATGGCTGGAATCCATGTAGGCGGGGTAACTCGCCTCGCAGGTTCAAATCCTGTCACTTCCGCCAGAACGGGCCAGAGCAGAGGGGCGGATGCAGTTCGCATCCGCCCCTCTGCTCATGTCATGCCGTCGCGTCGCGATCGGCGAAGGCGGACCCCGGCCGGATCACGAGCGAGCGCGGCGCCGCGACGGCTCGCGCTCGTGCTGCAGGATTCAGTGCCGCGAGCATTTCCCGGCGGATCGCCACGGCATCCGCCATCGCACCCTTGCCCCCGCCCGCACCGATGCCCGCAGCCCGCGCGTAGCTCTCCCGCTCGACGGCCGCCACGAGTCGCGACATCTCGGCCGACGGCGCGTCCGCGACGGCCACCAGCCGCGTGCCGAAGGCTCGTGGGGTCTCCGACACCGACACCGAGACCCCGAGGTCGATCGCGGCATCCTGCACGTACCGCCATGCGG
>NZ_JBASZT010000182.1:0-1578 GCF_049661145.1 Microbacterium sp. | reverse complement strand
AGCCGGGCCTGTTCCGCGGGCGCGTCTCGCTCGCTCGCGCCCGCCTCGCGCCGGAGGTGCTGATCGTGGTGCGTGTCGGCCGCCTCGCGGCGACCGTGCGGACGCTGCCCCTGCCGCCCGCGCGTTGAGCGAGCGAGCCTCGCTCAACGTCCGGAAGCGGCGAGAGAACACGACAGCGCCGAGAGAACGGGTGCTACCCGTTCTCTCGGCGGCGAGTTGTTCTCTCGCGGTCAGCGCGGGGCCGGACCGGCGGCCTGCGCGACCGGTCAGTGCCGGGTCAGGCGTGGATCCAGACGTCGACGCCGGTGGGCGCCCAGTCGTAGATCTGCTTGGCGCGGGAGTTGGGCATGCCGACGCAGCCGTGGCTCTGGGGCGTGCCGAAGTTGTTGTGCCAGTAGACGCCGTGGAAGGCCTGGCTGCCGTTGAAGTACATGATCCACTGGATGTTCGGGACCTCGTAGTTCCAGTACGGGTCGGTCGCCGACGTCGAACTCATGGTCTGCACGGGGTAGTGGCTGTTGATGCGGAAGTGCCCCGGGGTGGTGGGCGATTGCGACTGGCCGCTGGAGATCGCCCACGAGTCGACGACGTTGCCGTTCTCCTTCAGGTACAACCGCTGCTCGCTGAGGTCGACCTCGAGCAGGCGCTGCAGCGTCGTCGCCACGGAGGGCGTCACCTCGACCGGCAGCTCGTAGACCGCGTCGCCCGTCGCGAGCTGCGATGCGAAGTCCTGCGCCACGTCGCTTGTGTCGCCGAGCACGCGACCGTCTCCACCCGGGACGACCGTCCTGAGCACCGTGCCGTCGGAGTTCGTGATGACGGTTCCGTTGGCCGGCGCGCGGTCGATCAGCGGCTGCAGGGTGTCGACGGCCGACTGGATCTTCGCGGGGTCGGCCGTGACGGCGAAGTCCCCGTCTGCGGCGGGAGTGATCGTGAGCCAACTCGCGGCGGTCGCGGCATCCACCGGCACCGTACGCTCCTCGCCGACATAGAAGCCGATGTTCGCGAGCATGGCGTTCGCCTCGTCGGCGGCCGCCTGCGCCTTCTCGGTCGTGGCGGGCGAGGCGACGGGAGTGGAGGCGAGCGTCATGGTCGACGACGGCTGCCCGGCCTCGAACGCGTCGTGCAGCGCGGACGTCACGGCGCTCACATCGATCCCGGTGCCGTCGACGGCCGGTGTGACGGCGAACGACGTCCCGTCGAAGGACACCGCGGCGGGCGTGGGGTCGATGTAGCTGTCGGGGAGTGCGGCGCGCAGCGCCGCAGCCGCCTTCGCCTGATCGACGGCGATGGGTGCGTCGACGGCATCGCCGAACCACTGGGTCACGTTCCACAACGGACGCTCGTCGAAGGTCGACGCCGCGAGCGCACCCGCGTCGACGCTCGCACCGAGGTCGGCTCCCGTGACGGACGGGCCCCCGTCGCCGAGGACGATCGTCGTGGTGGCGAGGCGCTCGTCGATCGCGTCGGTCGCCGCTCCCGGAGTCAGAAAGCCCACCGGTACGCCGGCGACGGCGGTGCCCGGCGCGATCAGCACGAGCGATGCCGCGACGGCGCCGGCGGTCACGGCAGCGACCG
>NZ_JBASZT010000181.1:0-13436 GCF_049661145.1 Microbacterium sp. | reverse complement strand
CCTCCGCGGGGTGCACCGCGACGACGGCGTCCGCGATCGCGCGGGCGGTGGTGCGGTGCGAGACGAGCAGGACGGTCGCCCCGCCATGGGCAAGCGCGCGCACCGCGCGCCACAGCGCCGCCTCAGTGTCGGCGTCGAGCGCGGAACTGGGCTCGTCGAGGGCGATCACCGGTGCGCGGCCGGCGAGGTGCCGGCAGAATGCTCGGGCGACCGCGACCCGCTGCGCCTGCCCGCCGGAGAGACCCGCGCCCTGCACTCCGAGCTGTTGGGCGGGGTCGAGATCGCCGGCTCGCGCGAGCCGCAGGGCGCGGGCCGCCAGCTCGGGTGGGGTCGGCCGCGGTGTGGCCGTCGGATTCTGAGGAGATGTCGCATTCTGAGGATCGGATGCCGGGATTTCGTCCTCAGAAACCTCCAGCTCCTCAGGAACCTGCGGCGCCCCGGCATCCGTTCCGCCGGCACCCGCCCTGTCGAGCCCAAGGCATACGTTGTCGGCGATGGTGCCGGCGATGAGGCCGGGCTGCTGGCCCGCCCACGCGAGCCACTGCCACGGCGCGAGCGCGCGGACGTCGTGGCCGTCGACCTCGGCGGTGCCCTCGAAGTCGGCGGTGCCGCGGAGAGCAGCGAGGATGCTGGTCTTGCCGGCTCCGCTGGGTCCCTCCAGGAGGGTCACCGTCCCGGGCATCGCGGTGAAGCTCACCGGCGGCAGCAACCGGTCGCCGCGCTGCACCCGGAGGTTCCGCACGACCAGCGTGCCCACGCCCGCGGCATCCGACTCGCACTTCTGCGGAGATCTGCGGTTCTGCGGACCGGATGCGGGGGGAGTCTCCGCAGAAGTGCCGATCTCCGCAGAAGCGGCCGCCGCGCCACCCGCACCAGACGCGCCACCCGCACCCGCCGCGGCATCGAGCACCGCGAACACATCCTCGGTCGCCGCGACGCCCTCGGCGGCGGCGTGGAACTGCACGCCGACCTGGCGCAGCGGCAAGTACGCCTCCGGCGCGAGTAGCAGCACGAACAGGCCGACCACGAGGCCGAGGGATCCGTCGATGAGCCGGAATCCGATGGAGACGGCGACGATGGCGACCGAGATCGATGCCAGCAGCTCCAGCGCGAAGCCGGACAGGAACGAGACCCGCAGCACGCGCATGGTCTCGCGGCGGTAGGTGTCCGTGACGGCGGCGATCGAGGAGACGGCGCGGAACTGGCGCCCGAAGACCTTGAGCGTCGACAGCCCCCGGACCGTGTCGGCGAACCGCGCCGCGAGCGTGCCGAGCGTACGCCACTGCGCGTTCTGCACGGCGCGCGTCGCGAGGCCGATGAGCACCATGAACAGCGGGATCAGCGGGATCGTGAGGATCACCGTCAGGCCCGAGATCCAGTCCTGCCACCACATGATCGCGACGAGGATCGGCGTCGCGATCGCCGTCAGCACGAGCTGCGGCAGGTAGCGCGCGAAGTACGCGTCCAGCGCTTCGAGACCGCGACCGGCGACGACCGCGAGGCGGGCCGTGTTCTGGCCGGCGAGCCAGCCCGGACCGAGGCGGGCGACGGCATCCATGAGCCCCGCCCGCAGCTGCGCTTCGACCCGCGCGGCGGCGCGCGCGCAGACGAGTTCACGCAGCCAGAGCAGCCCGCCGCGGACGAGGACGACCCCGGCGAGCAGGCCGAGCACTCCGGCGAGCTCGGGCAGGGGCATGCCGGCGATCACGCCCGTCACGGCTCGCGTGATCAGCCACGCGAACGCCACGACGGCGAGCGTCTGGGCGAGCCCGATCGCCGCGATCGCGACGAAGAAGACGCGGGATGCCGAGGCATACCGCAGCAGCCTCGGATCCACCGGCCGCACGCGAGTGCGTTCGCGTGGCGTCTCGGCATCCGGCATCCTTCGATCCTGCCTCATCTTGCGACGAGCGCGCCGCGCGGGTCGCCCGTGCCGCGCGCGTCGTCCGCGTCCTGCGCCGACCGCACCCCTTCGCGCCGAGTGCGCCGGTTGTGTGCGGTGCGCAACGGGCGCCCTCGCCGACAACGGGCACACTCGCCGACCAACCAGCGCGTCCGCGCTCGCCCGGGCCAGCGCGGACGCGCGGTCAGTGCGTGCCGGCGAGCTCGGCCTCTTCGATGACGGCACGCGTGACACGCTTGCGGAAGACCCAGTACGTCCAGGCCTGGTACAGCAGCACCAGCGGCAGGAAGATCACCGCGGCCCACGTCATGATCTGCAACGTGATCTCGGTGCTCGAGGCGTTCTCGATCGTGAGGCTGTAGGCGTCGTCGGTCGTCGACGGCATGACATACGGGAACAGCGCCAGCCACAGCGTGAGCACCGCGAACACGATCGTGACGGCGCCGGCGGCGAACGCCCAGCCGTCGCGGTCGATCCAGTTCAGCCACACCGAGGCGAGCAGCGCGACGGCGGCGATCGCGCCGCAGGCGAGGACGGCCCAGGTCAGCGGCGCTTCGCGGGTCGCGGCGATGATGATCGTCCACACGACCGTTCCGGCCGCGAAGACCACCGTGGGGATCGCAAGCCTCTTGCCGAGCGCCTGCGCGTCATGGTGCACCCGGCCGTCGGTCTTGAGGCCCACGAAGTACACGCCGTGCAGGAAGAACAGCAGCAGCGTCGTGATGCCGACCCACAGGCCGTACGGGTTCAGCAGCGTGAACAGCGAACCGGTGAAGTTCTTGTCGGCGTCGATCGGCACGCCCTGCACGATGTTGCCCACCGCGACGCCCCACAACAGCGCGGGCACCGCGGAGCCGATCGTGATCATCCAGTCGAAGCGGCGCTTCCACCGCAGATCGTCGCGCTGGTGGCGATACTCGAACGACACGCCGCGGGCGATGAGGGCCAGCAGGATCAGCAGCAGCGGCAGGTAGAAGCCGCTGAACAGGGTGGCGTACCACTCCGGGAACGCGGCGAACAGGCACGCGCCGGCGACGATGACCCAGGTCTCGTTGAGGTCCCACACCGGGCCGATCGTGTTGATCACCTGGCGGCGGGACACTTCGTCCTTGCCGAGGAACGGCAGCGACATCCCGACGCCGAAGTCGAACCCGTCGAGCACGAAGTAGCCGACGAAGAGCACTCCGACGATGAAGAACCAGAGGTAGGCGAGGTCCATGTCAGCTTCTCCTAGTAGACCGTCGACGGGGTGTGCTCGACCGACAGCTGCGAAGGATCGTCGTCATCGGGACCGGGCAGCGGCTGCGGCCCCTCGCGGACGGTCTTGAAGATGAGCCCGAACTCGACGACCGCGAGGATCGCGTAGATCAGCGTGAAGGCGAGGAGCGAGATGAGCACCGTCCAGCCCGGTACGTTGGGCGAGACGCCGTCCTGGGTCAGCATGAGGCCGAACACGATCCAGGGCTGGCGGCCCATCTCGGTGAAGATCCAGCCGACCAGCGCGCCGAACAGCGCCAGCGGTGCCTGCCACACGGCGAGCTTCCACATCCACGGGGCGACCGGCCGCTTCGCGTTCTTGCGGGTGACCCACAGGCCTGCGACCGCGATGAGCGCCGCGATGCCGCCGAAGCCCATCATCCAGCGGAACGACCAGTAGGTGACCCACAGGATCGGGGCGAAGTTGCCGTCGACCCGGTCGGCGAACTGCGGGAACAGTTCCGTGGCGTAGTGCAGATTCAGATCGTTGATGCCTTCGACGCATCCGTTGAAGTCATGCGTCGACAGGAACGCCAGCACGTACGGCACCCGCAGCGACCACACCTCACTCGTGCCGTCGGGCGTGCCGATCGAGAACAGCGAGAACGAGGCATCCGCTCCGCACGCGGAATCGAACATCGCCTCGGCGGCGGCCATCTTCATGGGCTGGGTCTCGACCATGACAAGACCCAACTGGTCGCCCGACAGCGCGACGGCGGCGAAGCCGACGATCATGCCCCATAATCCGAACCGCAGCGCCGGGCGCATGGTCTCCAGGTTGCGTCCGCGGGCGAGGTGCCACGCGGCGGCGGCGATGACGACGCCCGCGGCGAACATGATCGACGCGGAGATCGTGTGGGGGAACTGCGTCAACGCGACGGGATTGGTCAGCACTTGCCAGAAGTCCGCCATCTCGGCGCGGTGGCCTTCGGCGGACATCTGGTAGCCCTTGGGGTTCTGCATGAACGCGTTCGCCGCGAGGATGAAATACGCCGACATCCACGTGCCGAAGACCGTGATCCAGATGGTGGCGAGGTGGATGCCGCGGGGCAGCTTGTTCCACCCGAAGATCCACAGTCCGATGAAGGTGGCCTCGAAGAAGAACGCCATGAGGCCTTCGAAGGCCAGCGGCGCGCCGAACACGTCGCCGACGAAGCGGCTGTAGCTCGACCAGTTCATGCCGAACTGGAACTCCTGCACGATGCCGGTGACGATGCCCATCGCGAAGTTGATCAGGAAGATCTTGCCGAAGAAGCGTGTCAGGTGCAGGTACTTGACGTCGCCGGTGCGGTGCCACACCGACTGGAAGATCGCCACGAACAGCGACATGCCGAGCGTGAGCGGCACGAAGATGAAGTGGTAGAGGGTGGTCAGGCCGAACTGCCAGCGCGCGAGCAGCAATGGGTCCAGAAAGTCCATCGTGGTCCTTCCCCGGTGGGATCTCTTCCGTCAGACTGAAGGTACACAGCACCCGTACAGGAGCCCCTGCCAGACGGCCGTGAATAAGGGGCGAGGCGGCCCCGCTCAGACAGCCATCGCGGGTTCGGCATCCCTCGCGTTCGCCGGCGCGGCGTCGCTCGTGGCACCGACCGCCGCACCCGCGAGCATGAGCTGGACGACGCAGTCGCGGGGATCGCAGGAGGGCCGGATCGCGTCGACGCGCAGCGGTCCGCCGGCGGCGCTCAGCACGCTCTGCATGAGGCCGAGGTGGACGCGGCAGAGAACTTCGCGGTGCTCGGCCTGGGCCTCCGCCTGGGCGCACGGTGTGAGTTCGACCGTCAGCGCCCGTTCGTCGATGAGCGGGTCGAAGCCGGCGTCGATGAGGTCCTCGACGAGGGCATCGACCTGATGGAGTGCGTCGGGGGCGAGCTCGGGAGCCTCGCCGGGGAGGACGCGTCGCATGAGATCGCCGCGCTCGGCGGCGGCGCGCACCTTGCGCCGCTGCACCGCGCTCGACTCGACGACGCCGTCGGCCGCGCTGTAGAGCACGCGGGGGCGACCGCGGGTCGTGCGGTGCTCGGACGCGGACACGACGTAGCCCTCGTCGATCAGGCGTTGCAGATGTTCGCGCACCGTGTTCGGATGCAACTTGGTGGCAGCGACGATCTCGGTGATCGTGCGGCGCGGCTGCTCCTGCACCAGGTGGAGGATCTCGACGCGTGAGTAGCTGGAGATTGCGCTGTAGCCCGCGGGGCGCCCTGTGGTCATACCACACATTATTCACGGCGAATCAGTCGCTGTCCACCCGCAATCCGACGGGTTTTCTTCCGGCCCGCCGGAAGGCTGCGTCAGGCGCTCGCTGGGGGCGCTCGCCGGCTGCTCGGGATGCTCGGGCGCCACTCGCCGGCCGATCTTGCTCGAAAAGCAGGCTGGATCGGTCTCCACGCCCACCCGCGCCGCCGATTCTGTCGATTCTGTCGCATCAGCCTGCTTTCGGAACGGTCTCTCCCCCGCGACGCGTTCACAGATTGACGTCGCCGCGGTGTCCGATCTCGATCGCGAGGACCACGAGCTCGGAGTCGCGGATCTCGCAGAGCACGCGATAGTCGCCGACGCGGTACCGCCATTTTCCGGACAGGCCAGCGGTCAGACCTTTGCCCTTTGCGCGCGGATCGGCGCAGCCGTCGATATTCTTGTTCAGCCAGGCGACGATGACCCGGCGGACGCCGGTGTCGAGCTTGGCGAGTTGTTTGTCAGCGCGCGCGGAATAGAGCAACCGCCACATCTATAGATATTTCGCCGCAATCTGCTCGGCAGTGAGGGTCTCGGGGTTCGCGTCGAACTCGCCCTTGGCCTCGTCCCACGCCTTCAGGTCGAGTTCGTCCTCGATCCGCTCCAAAGCCGACGTGCGGACGAACTCGGACAGCGACATCCCGAACGCTTTCGCATAGTCGGCGAGGAGCTTCTTCTCGGACTCCGCGAGCCGCAGAGTCAGCGTCGATGTCGCCATATCAGCCTCCTGTGCGACAGTGTAACACCGTTCCCGCTGGGAAACCTGGTGCGCCGAAACAGGAATCTGGCGCCGTCTCCGCGAGCGCCCTGTCGAACGACGCCGCGGGACCTGAACCGAGCGCTCGTCACTCGTCGCGGTTGGACGTCCATCCCAGCGCCGGGGCGACGTGCTTGGCGAACGACTCCACGATGTGCAGGTTGAAGGCGACGCCCAGCTGCGACGGGATCGTGAGCATGAGGGTGTCGGCACTCATGACCGCGGCATCCTGTGCCAACTGCTCTGCGAGCACGTCGGGCGCGGCGGCGTACGTCTTGCCGAAGGTCGCGCGGCCGCCGTCGATGTAGCCGATGCCGTCGCCTTCGCCCGAGTGCCCGAAGTACAGCTCGTCCTCGGCCGTCGTGATCGGGAAGACGGAGCGACTGACCGACACCCGCGGTGTTCCGAGATGCCCGGCCTCGCGCCACGCGGCGCGGAAGCGATCGATCTGCTCGGCCTGCAGGATGTCGAAGGGCCGCCCGTCGGCCTCGGTCACGAGGGTCGACGACATGAGGTTGAGCCCCGTGCGCCCGGCCCATTCCGCTGTGTCGCGGGAGCCCGCGCCCCACCAGATCCGCGAGCGCAAGCCGTCGGAGTGCGGCTCGATCCGCTGCATCCCGGTGCCGCCGCCGAAGGGAGAGTTCGGGTCGCGCTCGGCGATGCCCTCGCCGCCGATCGCGCGCCAGAACAGGTCGAAGTGCTCGCGGGCGAGGTCGGCGCCGCGCGGGTCGTCGGACGTGTAGCCGAACTTCTCGTAGCCGCGGACGACGGTCTCGGGTGACCCGCGGCTGACGCCGAGCGCGAGCCTGCCGTCGGAGATCAGATCGACCGCGGCGGCCTCTTCGGCGAGGTAGAGCGGGTTCTCGTACCGCAGGTCGACGACGCCGGTGCCGAGCTCGATACGCTCCGTCTTCGCCGCGACCGCGGCGAGCAGCGGCATGGGCGATGCCTGCTGGCGGGCGAAGTGGTGCACCCGGAAGTAGATGCCGTTCGCACCGAGCTCGTCCATCCCCTGCGCGAGGTCGATCGCCTGGTGCAGCATGTCGCCGGCCGTGAGCTGCCGGCCGCCGCCGAGGGGGCCGTAGTGGCCGAAGGAGAGGGTCCCGAATCGTTGCATGTCCCTGCCAACCGTACGCCGCCGGGTTTCATTCCGGTGAATGGATGCCGCGGCATCCGCCGTCCGCGCGAAGGGAGGCGTTGGACCCGGTGCCTAGGATGTGCAGCGAGAGGGTGGATTGCGCGATGACGGCTGGAGGATCGGCGCGGCGGCAGGCCGAAGCGGCGGCCGCCGGCGCCGCGCTGCACATACAACGGGCCGAGCAGTTGCGCCTCGAGGCGGCCAACTACCGTGCCGCGGCATCGAGCGAGGCGGGGCTCGCGGGGGTTCTTGCACCGCTTGCCGACCGCGGCTGGGTCGTCCTGGCCGACCGGCGCTGGCCGGGTTCGCGGCACGCCAACGTCGACTTCATCCTGGTGGGCCCGCCCGGCGTGTTCGTCCTCGATGCCAAGCACTGGCATGACGTGCGCGTCGAGACCGGCTCGCTCTTCCGCGGCCAGGCGAACGAGGACGGACAGCTCGACAAGCTCGATCGCCTGCTCGACGCGCTGCACGAGGGCGTCGCCCACACCGGCCTCACACCGTCGAGTCTGTTCGGTGTGCTCGTCTTCACGGGACGCACGTTCGAGCACCAGCTCGGCGCCATGTGGATGCTGGGGGACGGCGTCGTGGTGTCATGGCTGCTGCGGCAGCAGCAGCGGTTGGAACCGGATAGCGTCGCGCAGCTCGCGGAGATTCTCGAGCGGCTGTGTCCCGGAATGGAGGACCCGCCCGCCGTGCTCCCGGACGCGGCCGCGGGCGACGGCATCCTGCCCGGGATGGAGGACATCGTCGACGCGATGATCGCGTCGGAGCTCGCAGGACCGATCGAGGATTGGATGGTGTTCCTCCACCCCGATCAGAATCGTATGATCCGCACGCAGTGGAACGGACCGGCGCGGCTGCGAGGGCCGGCCGGATCGGGCAAGACGACCGTCGCGCTGCACCGTGCGGCGTACCTCGCGCTGCGCTCGCCGAAGCCGGTGCTGTTCGTCACGTACGTGCGCACCCTGCCTCAGGTGCTCGGCACGCTCACCCAGCGCATCAACCGGCGTGCCGCGTCGCTCATCGAGTTCACCGGGCTGCACGCGAAGGCGGTCGGCATCCTGCGCGAGGCGGGCCGCAGCGTCCGGATCGGTGATGTGGATACCGCGTTCGCGGAGGCGTGGTTGCGTTCCGGTGTCCGGGAATCGCTCGCCGCGATCGCGCCCAATCCACGGTACTGGCGCGAGGAGATCGACTACGTGATCAAGGGGCGGGGCCTGCGGGAGTATGCCGCGTACGCGGCACTCCGGCGGGTGGGGCGCAGCACGCGGCTCGCGGGTGACGACCGGCAGCGGGTCTGGCGCCTGTTCGACGTCTACCAGGGCGTGCTCGCCGATCGTGGGATCGCCGACTTCAACGACCTCCTGGTGGCGGCGCGTCACGCCGTCGAGGACGATCCGCAGCTCGCCGCATACAGCACCGTTGTGGTGGACGAAGTCCAGGACCTCACCATGGTGGGACTGCGCCTGCTCGACGAGCTGTCCGGCAACGGACCGAACCGTCTCTTGATGGTCGGCGACGGGCAGCAGTCGGTGTACCCCGGCGGCTTCACGCTCGCCGAGGCCGGGGTCAACGTCGTCGGACGCGCCGTCGTGCTCGAGCGGAACTACCGCAACACCGCGCAGATCCTCGCCACGGCGCAGGGGATTGTCGCGGATGCCGACTTTCCCGACATCGAGGAAGAGCTCCTCGATGAGGTCCCACCGCAGGCCCTTCGGGATGGCGCGCCTCCCGTCACGTTCCGCGCGCCTGACTATGAAGAGGTCGACCGCGAACTCGTGCGCGCCGTGCGACGTGCGCACGAGGAACGGTTCGTGCCCTGGGGCGACATGGCCGTCCTTGTCTCGCTGCGGGCCGACGCCGCGAAACTCGCGCGAAGTCTCGAGGCTGCCGGCATCCCGCGCCTCGCACTGGAGGTCTACGACGGGTCCGAGTCTGCGCGCGTGAAGGTCGGCACCGTGAAGCGCGCCAAGGGGCTGGAGTTCAAGGCGGTGTTCCTCCCGCGCGCCGAACTCGACGGGCCGGAGCGTTCCGCAGGGGAGTCGGAAGACGCCTACGCCGAGCGCCGCGCCCCCGTCGGCCGCGAGCTGTTCGTCGGGATGACCCGTGCCCGGGACCTGCTCTGGCTGGGAGCGCTCGAGCCCTGACGTTCGGCGATGCGTCGCGTGTCAGGCGCCCGGTTGAGGTGCGGGCGGGCGCAGGCCCGTCTCGATGACGATGCGGTTGCCGTCGATCACGCCGGGGCCGTCGCTGGGCGTCGGTGCCGGTGCCGGTGTGATCTGCTCCGCCTCCCACACCGCGTGCGCCTCGGCCGCGGTCGGGCGCCACACCTCGTCGAAGCCGAACGTGCCACTCGACGGGCGGGTGACCTCCTCGCCCCGGCGGCGACGGCGGCGCGCGTCCCATGCGTACCAGGCAAACCACACCGGCAGCGCGCCGAGGACGCACAGGAACGTCCACGTCATCACGGCTGCGATCATGCCCCGATGGTACGCCGCATCGCAGACGGGGCTCTCGGCGTTTGGCGGGCGGCCGCCCTACAGCCCGTCGCGGACACCGCGGACGAACGCTTCGACGTTCGCGCGCATCGCCGCGACGCGTGCCTGCCGCGCCGCCTCGACATCGAACGCGGTGTAGGCCAGCGCCGGGCGCTTGCGGGCATTGACGTTGCACTGGAACCGATCGCACACGAGCGTGCCGACGGTGTCGCCGCGGCGCCCCGCGTCGCCGACGCGCTTGGCCGTGAACAGGAGCACATCGTTGGGCAGCTGCACGTCGGCGCACCACGCGCACTGCGCCCGGTGGCGCGGCCGGGACTCGGCCTGTCGCAGCAGCAGCCCCGTCGGCACGCCGTCGAGCTCCGCGACGACGTAGCCGACGAGCGCGAGCTTGCGATCGCGCGCGCCGTAGAAGTCGAGCGCGTCCCACGCGGTGTCGGAGAGGCCCGCGGGCAGGGTGAGGTTCTTGCGTTCGGATTGGGTGACGTTGATCAAGCTGGCGCGAAGCTGCGCCTCGGTGAGGGCGTGCAAAAGAGTTCTTTCGTGACGGATGCCGGGACACGCGGTGTCTGGGCGGCATCGGTGAGACAGGGGGTGACGGGATGGCGTCGGCATCCCGCGCTCAGTGGCGCGGTGCGGCGCACGGCATCATCTCTCGTCGGCGAAAGAACCGCCGACGACCTCCCCCCGGCCGTACCGGCCGCTCACCATGTTCACCGTCCCAGGCTACGCCCGGGAATGGGCCGCCGGGCCGCTATGGAATATCCAGCCCGCGTGCGGGCTTGGATCGGAGCATGACCCGCATCGCGCACACCGACCTCGACGTCTTTCCCCTCGCCCTCGGCGGCAACGTGTTCGGCTGGACGGCCGACGGTGAAGAGTCGTTCCGCATCCTCGACGCATTCGTCGCCGGCGGGGGCGACTTCATCGACACCGCCGACTCGTACAGCGCGTGGGTTCCCGGCCACAGTGGTGGCGAGAGCGAGACGATCATCGGCGCGTGGCTCGCCGACCGGAAGCCCGCGGGAGTGACGGTGGCCACCAAGGTCAGCCAGCATCCGCAGTTCACGGGGTTGTCGGCATCCACCGTCCGCGCTGCGGCGGAGGCGTCGATCGAGCGCCTCGGCGTCGAGTCGATCGACCTCTACTACGCCCACTTCGACGATGCGGACACACCGCTGGAGGAGACCGTCGCCGCATTCGGGCAGCTCGTCTCGGACGGGCTCGTCCGCTACACGGCGGTGTCGAATTACTCGGCCGATCGCATCCGGGAGTGGGTGCGCATCGCGCGGGAGCTCGGCGTCGCCGAGCCGGTCGCGATCCAGCCGCACTACAACCTCGTGCACCGCGAGACCGAGGACGACATCGTGCCCGTCGCCGAGGAGCTCGGCCTCGGGCTCGTGCCTTACTTCTCGCTCGCGAAGGGTTTCCTCACGGGCAAGTACCGCTCCACCGAGGTGGAAGGGCAGGCCTCGCCGCGCGCCGGCGCGGCCGTGCAGTACGCGACGCCGCAGGGGCTGCGGATCCTCGACGTGCTCGAGCGCGTCGGCGCGACGCACGGCGTGTCGATCGCCGCGACCGCCCTCGCGTGGCTGCGCGCCAAGCCGACGGTCATCGCCCCGATCGCGTCGGCGTCGACCGTGTCGCAAGTGCCCGATCTGCTCGACGGCGGGCGCATCGACCTCACCGCCGACGAGGTCGCCGAGCTCGACGCCGTCTCGGAGTGGACCCCGGCCGACATGTGACGAGACGCGCGGACTGCCGCGGGTGTTCGAGGGGGCCGGCGGCCGACCCGTTCGAAGACAGGCTGGATCGCGTCTCGGTGGGCACCCGGGCGGCGGAGCAAGCGACGGAACTGTTCCGAAAGCAGGTTGAATCGCCCCTCGGCGGGCCTCTGGCGGGTGACCGTGCGAGTTCAGCCTGCTTTCGCGACGTGCGCGCGGCCGTCCGCCGGCTGAACGCCGGTCGAGCCGACCCGAGCTGACCACCGCTGACCCGAAAGTCTCGCATCCCCGACGCAGACTTTCTCGCCCCACGGCGCGGCAGCGCCACTGAAGAGCTGATGCGAAAGTCTCGCAACATGTGCCAGACTTTCTCGCCCCCACGGCGCGGCAGCGCCGCTGAAAAGCTGACCCGAGCTGACCACCCTCGCCGATGTGCCCGTCGCGGCGTAGCGTTGCGCGCATGAGCGACGCTGACGTGGTCGTGCTGAGCCGCGACGACGCGCGGCGCCTCGCCGTGCGCGCGCAACTGCTCGACGCGGAGCGCCCGGGCGACGTCGTCGAGGTCGCCGAACAGCTCGGCGCGATCAAGATCGACCCGACCGCGACGATCGCGCCGTCGGAGCAGACGATCCCGTGGAGCCGGATCGGCTGGGCGTATGAGTCCGGCCAGCTCAGCAAGGTCGTAGAGCAGGACCGGCTGCTGTTCGAGTACGACGGGCACTTTCGTCCGGTGTCGCTCCTTGCTCCGCACCTCGCGCGCATGCGAGGCCGCGCCTTCCACGCGCGGGCGGCGGCGTGGCTTGAGGCCAATGCCCGCTTCCGTGCCGACGTGCTCGCGCGGCTGCGCGCCGAAGGCCCGATGCTCGCGGCGCGGATCCCTGACACGAGCCAGGTCGCGCACCGCAACGAAGCCGGCTGGTACGGCTCGAATCAGGTGCCGCGGATGCTGGAGCTGCTCTCCGCCGTCGGCGAGACCGCGATTGTGGGCCGCGAGGGCCGGCAGCGGGTGTGGGATCTCGGTGAGCGGGTGTACGCCGGGGTGCCGGAGGTCGATTACGAAGGGGCCGGACGGATGCTGGAGGAACGGCGCCTGCAGGCCGCAGGCATCGCGAGGCAGAAGTCGCCGTGGACGCCCGTCGGCATGGCGGGCGTTCCGGCATCCGTCGAGGGATCGTCGTGGAAGTGGCGTGTCGATCGGGCGGCGCTGGAGACGCTCGACGACGATCCGGGCGGGCGGGTCGCGATACTCAACCCGTACGACGGGATGCTGTTCGACCGACCGCGGCTGAAGGAGCTGTTCGGGTTCGAGTACGTGCTGGAGCAGTTCAAGCCGAAGCCGCAGCGCGTGTACGGGTACTTCGCCCATCCGATCCTCGTCGGCGACCGGTTCGCGGGACTGCTCGACGCCCAGCTCGACAAGAAGAAGGAGACTCTCGTCGTCACGGCCGTGCACGAGATCATCGACCTCGATCCCGAGGAGCGCGAGATGGTGGATGCCGAGGTGCGCGACCTCGCCGAGTGGCTCGGCGTGCCCATCGCCTACGCCCCCGGTCGTTGAGCGAGGAGCGCAAGCGACGAGTCGAAACGCGGAGGCATCGCGACGAAGCGCGGTCGCCGTCGCACCCTTTCGGATGTCCGGGCACGGCGCTACTCTGATGCGAAAGTCTCGCAACATGTGCCAGACTTTCTCGCCTCCACGGCGCGGCAGCGCCGCTGAAAAGCTCTCGCATCCCCGAGGCAGATTTTCTCGCCCCTACGGCGCGGCAGCGCCACTGAAAAGCTGACGCCCATGATCGATGGTGCCGTCCTGGAAGGGCTGCTCGACTCGGACCCGACGCGGCGCTGGCAGGTCGAACGGGACCTCGCCGGCGCGCCCCCGGTGGTCTGGCGCGCGACCCGTGCGCGCGTCGCGACCGAGGGGGAC
>NZ_JBASZT010000180.1:0-9723 GCF_049661145.1 Microbacterium sp. | reverse complement strand
CGTGACAGCAGTGATCGCGGCAGCGCGGCGGTCGCCTGGGAACGCCTCGAAGCGCTCGCCGCCTCTCCCGCGCTCGTGGTGCCTGCGCTATTCGCCGAGCCCGGGCTCGGACTCACGCCGCGCCGGCGCCAAGTCGCGGAGCGCGCGGCGGCAGGATGCCGGGATGCCGACATCGCGCGCGAACTGGGCATCTCGCCGCGCACCGTCAACGTCCACGTGTCCGCCGTGCTGGCAGCGCTCGGAGCGTCCTCTCGCCGCCAGCTCGCTCCGCGGCTCACGATCGCCGCGCCGGTGTGCGAGCTGAACGACGCGTCGTCGCCCCATGCGGTCACCCGCGTTCCGCTCACTACGTAGCAGTCGGTGCGCGGCAGTGCTTCTTACCTATAGTGCGGACTCATCGTGCGGGCCGATGCTGGGACTCCGGCGATGAACGGACGATGATCGAAGGGATACGTCATGCGCAGAGGTGAGGACGTGTCCGCTCCTCATCCACGTCGCATGCCCGCGATCGCGATCGCGGGGCTCCTGTTGCTGACCGGCTGTGCGGGTGGGGACCCGCCCACGCCGAGCTCGGCTGACTCGACGGCGCCGGGCACGGCGAGCGCGGCCGATCCCGCCGCCGTGCCCGGGGCCGACGCGACCGAGGCTCAGCACCTCGCGCCCACCGCATCCGGCTGGCTCGCCGGCAACGAAGTCACGCTCACGTCGGCCGAGTACGATCCGGACGCGGGCAGGATCGTCGTGACGGCTGACGTGAAGAACACGTCGGAGGTCGAGTCTTTCACGGGCGAGTATCTCTCGTGGGTCTTTCTCGACGTGGGTGCGGGGGCGCCGGCGACAGCCTTGCAGTTCTCGTCGACAGCCGTCGCGCAGGCCACGACGGAAGTGGAGATGAGCTTCTTCGCGCCGGACGACGGTCTGGTGCTGGCAGATGCCGTCCTGCAGCTGGGCGCGAGTGGCCAGCGACAGTGGCTGCTCCCGCTCGACCCCGACGCCGAGGCGACGGGAAGCGAACCGAAGACCGCCGCACTCAGCGGCACGATCGACGCTTCGGGGATGACGCTCACGCTCGCTTCGGTGTCCGTGGTTCCGTGGACATGCTCCGACTCGGACGACTACGGCACCGGAGGAACGGGGCGGGTGACGTACGAGCCGGTGGCCGACGACAAGCTCGGCGTCGTGGTGCGAGGCGACTTCGCCGAGTCGGTGGCCTACACCGGCGGGAACGCCGTATCCACCATGACACTCGAGCAGCCTGATGGCATCTCGGTCAACGCGATCGGTGCGGTGTGGCACGTCTTTGCGGCGGGCGACCGGGCCGAGGACTACGCTCTGTGCTTCACGGTCGACGCGCCCGCCACGGGAACCTACACGCTCGGCTTCACCACCTATCGAGGGGCGTCGGCGTCCGGGCCGATCACGTTGCCGTGACCGACGGGGTTTCCGTCGCCCTCTGAGAGAGCACGGTCGCGACGAGCTCGATGAGTGACGCCGATGCGGCGTAGCGTCGGGAGCAACGACCGGATGCGGGGTGAGGACAGCACGATGGAGCAGCGACTGAGTCTCGTCACTCTCGGGATCCGCGACTTGGAGCGTGCGATCGCGTTCTACCGAGCGCTCGGTTGGGAGCCGCACCCCTCCTCGGTCGCTGGTGAAGTGGCGTTCTATCAGACGGGTGGCATAGTCGTGGCGCTGTGGTCGCGTGACGCGCTCTCGGCGGACTCCGGCGTCTCCGACGGCGGCGGATGGGGCGGGATCACCCTTGCCCACAACGTGGCGACGACCGCGGAGGTGGACGGCATCCTCGTCGCCGCGGCGGCTGCGGGAGGCCGGATCGCACGGCGCGCAGCGCCGACCGAATGGGGCGGCTACTCGGGCGTCTTCGTCGATCTCGATGGCCACCCGTGGGAGATCGCCGTCAACCCCGGCTGGAGCCTCGAGGCCGACGGGACGACGCGGCTGGGCTGAAGACCGCGGCTCGGCCGCTCCCCGGTCGCGCGTAGGGCGGGTTCTCCGGGGGTCCCTTGGGTGGGATCAGTAGTAGGATCAGCGGTATGTCCACGACGGAGAAGATCAGTGCCACGCTGCCCAAGCCGGATCTGGTCTTCCTGGGGGAGTACATGGCACGCACCGGGACGACACGCTCCGGGGCCCTTCACGATGCTGTCAGGGCGTTGCGGGAGGGCTCGCTCGCCGCTGACTACCGGTTGGCTGACGAGGAATGGTACAACGACTCGGCATCCGCGGCCCTCTGGGAGAACACGGTCTCAGACGGACTCGACGAGCAGCTCTGACCCGAAAGTCTTCGTGACATGATTCATGCTTTCTCGCCCCGCGGCGCGGCAGCGCCACGGAATAACTGATGCGACGCGGCGATATCTGGCTGGCCGATCTGGACCCAGCTGCAGGTAGCGAGGCGGCCAAGACGCGCCCGGTCGTCATCGTCTCCAACAACGCGCGGAACGAGGTCTCCCGCACGACGCGGCGCGGCGTGATGACGATTGTGCCCCTCACCACGAATGTTGCGCGAGTGCTGTCGTTTCAGGTGCTGGTGCGTGCCGACGAGCGCACCGGGCTGACCCACGACTCGAAAGCGCAGGCCGAGCAGGTACGCTCAGTCGACGTCTCGCAGCTGTCGCGCCGGCTGGGCGCGCTCGACGCGCGCACCGCAGCTGAGTTGGACACCGCGCTGCTCGTGCACCTCGCGCTGGACTAGTCGGCATCCACTTCTGCGGAGATCTGCACTTCCGCGGATCGATTCCCGCAGAGTTGTCCTCGGTTGTGAGGATCTCCGCGGTAGCGACGGTCGTCGCGCCCGTACCCCGGACCCCGGATCCCGAAGCCCGTGTCGGAACCCCGACCTAGACTTGTCCGGTGCCCATCGTCCCCGTCGCCACCTCGAAGATCAGCGTCCGCGGAGCCCGCGTCCACAACCTCAAGAACGTGGACCTGGACATCCCGCGCGACGCGCTGGTCGTCTTCACGGGCCTGTCCGGATCAGGCAAGTCGTCCCTCGCCTTCGACACGATCTTCGCCGAGGGGCAGCGTCGCTATGTCGAGTCCCTGAGCGCCTATGCGCGTCAGTTCCTCGGCCAGGTCGACCGCCCCGACGTCGACTTCATCGAGGGCCTCAGCCCCGCCGTGTCGATCGATCAGAAGTCGACGAACCGCAATCCGCGCTCGACCGTCGGCACGATCACCGAGATCCATGACTACATGCGCCTGCTGTGGGCGCGCGTCGGTGTACCGCACTGTCCCGTGTGCGGTGCGCAGATTCAGCGTCAGACCGTGCAGCAGATCGCCGATCAGCTGATCGAGCTGCCCGAGCGCACGCGCTACCAGATCGTCGCGCCCGTCGTGACCCAGAAGAAGGGCGAGTTCGTCGACCTCTTCAAGGAGCTGTCGGCGAAGGGCTATGCCCGAGCCGTCGTCGACGGCGACCTCATCCAGCTCGCCGAACCGCCGGCACTCAAGAAGAGCTACAAGCACGACATCGCCGTGGTCGTCGACCGGCTCGTGGCAGGCCCCGATATCCTCGGGCGCATCACCGACTCCGTCGAGACGGCGCTTGGCCTTGCCGACGGCATCATGCAGGTCAACTACGTCGATGAAGAGGGGGATGCTGCGTGGCAGAGCTTCAGTGAGAAGCTCTCGTGCCCCAACGGGCATCCGCTGCAGCTGACGGAGATCGAGCCGCGCACGTTCTCGTTCAACGCCCCGTTCGGCGCATGCCCTACGTGCTCGGGCCTTGGCACCCGCATGTCGGTCGACGTGGAGCTCATGCTCGGCGACGACGAGCTCTCGATCAATGAGGGCGTCATCATCCCGTGGACCACCCAGGGCAAAGGCCTGTACCAGTACTACGAGCGCCTGCTCGTGGGTCTCGCCGATGACCTGGAGTTCTCGCTCGACACGCCATGGCGCGAGCTGTCCGCTGAGGTTCAGGATGCTGTGCTGCGCGGCGAGAACTACAAGGTCACCGTCAAATGGCGCAACCGCTATGGCCGCGAGATGCGCTATTCGTCGGGGTTCGAGGGAGTCGTCCCCTACATCGAGCGCCAGTACACGCAGGCCGAGACCGATGCGCAGCGCCAGCGCTGGGCGGAGTACCTGCGTGAGGTGCCGTGCCCCGTCTGCCACGGCGACCGGCTCAAGCCCGAAGTGCTCGCGGTGCTCGTGCACGGGCAGTCCATCGCGGGTGCGTCCCGCATGAGCCTCGGCGACGCGCAGAAGTACTTCGCGCAGCTGGAGCTCACCGAGCGCGAGGCCAAGATCGCCGCTGCCGTGCTGCGGGAGATCAGGGCGCGCCTCGACTTCCTCATCCAGGTGGGCCTGAGCTACCTCAGCCTCGGCCGCGCCGCCGGAACGCTCTCGGGAGGCGAGGCGCAGCGCATTCGCCTCGCGACGCAGATCGGATCGGGGCTCACCGGAGTGCTGTACGTGCTCGACGAGCCGTCCATCGGCCTGCATCAGCGCGACAACCGGCGTCTCATCGAGACGCTCGTGCGCCTCAAGGACCTCGGCAACACCCTCATCGTCGTGGAGCACGACGAAGAGACCGTGCACGCCTCGGACTGGGTCGTCGACATCGGTCCGCGCGCGGGCGTCGACGGCGGCGAGGTCGTCCACTCCGGGCCGCTGGCGTCGCTCCTGGAAGAGCCGCGCTCGCTGACCGGTGCCTACCTCAGCGGACGCCGGTCGATCGAGACTCCGAAGCGGCGCCGCAAGATCGACAAGAAGCGGATGCTGACCGTCGTCGGCGCGCGCGAGAACAATCTCCAGAACGTGACCGCCGAGTTCCCCCTCGGCGTGCTCACCGCCGTGACCGGGGTCAGTGGTTCCGGCAAGTCGTCCCTGGTCAACGGCATCCTGTACGAAGTCCTCGCGACGAAGCTCAACGGCGCCCGCCGTGTTGCCGGCAAGCACACGCGCGTGACGGGCCTCGACAACCTCGACAAGGTCGTGCACGTCGACCAGGCGCCCATCGGCCGCACCCCGCGCTCCAACCCCGCGACCTACACCGGCGTCTTCGACCGCATCCGCACGCTGTTCAGCGAGACCGTCGAAGCGAAGACCCGCGGCTACCAGCCGGGACGGTTCAGCTTCAACGTCAAAGGCGGGCGGTGCGAGGCCTGCTCCGGCGACGGCACGATCAAGATCGAGATGAACTTCCTGCCCGACGTGTACGTGGACTGCGAGGTGTGCCACGGCCAGCGGTACAACCGCGACACGCTGAGCGTGCACTACAAGGGCAAGAACATCGCCGAGGTGCTCGAGATGCCGATCGCCGAGGCAGCGGAGTTCTTCGAGCCGATCCAGGCGATCCACCGCTACCTGGGGACCCTCGTCGACGTCGGCCTCGGCTATGTGCGTCTCGGCCAGTCGGCGACGACGCTTTCCGGCGGCGAAGCGCAGCGCGTCAAACTCGCGACCGAGCTGCAACGCCGCTCCAACGGCCGCAGTGTGTACGTGCTCGACGAGCCGACGACGGGCCTGCACTTCGAGGACGTCTCCCGGCTGCTGCAGGTGCTGAACGGTCTCGTCGACAAGGGCAACACCGTCATCGTCATCGAACACAACCTCGACGTCATCAAGTCGGCGGATTGGATCATCGATCTCGGTCCCGAGGGCGGCTCCGGCGGCGGCCGGATCGTCGCGACGGGCACACCTGAGCAAGTCGCGCGCGTCGAAGGCAGCTTCACCGGCACGTTCCTCGCGGAAGTGCTGGCGGGCGGATCGCTCGTCGACGGCGGCGACCGCGGCGAGGGGCGCGAACCGGCGCGCAAGGCGGGCTGATGGCCACAGCGCTGCCGTACAAGCCGAAGCCGGGCGAGATCCCCACCGAGCCAGGCGTGTACCGCTTCCGCGACGCCGAAGGACGCGTGCTCTACGTCGGCAAGGCCAAGAACCTGCGTGCGCGGCTGTCGAACTATTTCGCCCCGTTGCACACGCTGCACGAACGCACGCGCCGCATGGTGATGACCGCGACCTCGGTGGAGTGGACGGTCGTCGCCAGCGACGTCGAGTCGCTGCAGCTGGAGTACATGTGGATCCAGGAGTTCTCGCCGCCGTTCAACGTGCGCTACAAGGACGACAAGTCCTATCCGTACCTGGCGATCACCCTCGCCGACGAGGCGCCGCGGGTCATCGTGACGCGGAACCACCGCATCCCCGGCGCACGCTACTTCGGTCCCTACCCCAAGGTGTGGGCCGTGCACGACACGATCGACCTGATGATCAAGGTCTTCCCGATCCGCACCTGTTCCGATGCGTCGTACAAGAAGGCGATGAGCTCGGGGCGCCCGTGCTTCCCCGGTCAGATCGGGCGCTGCGGCGGGCCGTGCTCGATGAAGGTCACGATCGAGGAGCACCGCGCGATCGTCGACGACTTCGTCGCCTTCATGTCCGGCGGCGACCAGCGCTTCACCCGCGACCTCACGCGTCGCATGCGCGAGGCCTCGGCGGCGATGGACTACGAGTCGGCGGCGCTGTACCGCGACCGGCTGCAGGCGATCGACGCGGTGCTCAGCCGCAGTTCCCTCGTGCTCGCCGAAGACACGGATGCCGATCTGTTCGGCATCGCGGAGGACGAACTGTCTGCGGCGGTACAGCATTTCGTCGTGCGGGGCGGCCGGGTGCGCGGGGTCCGTGCGACGACGATCGACAAGGAGCTCGACATCGCCGGGGCCGACCTCGTCGACCAGGTGCTGCAGCGCACGTACGGCTCGGCGGGGCCTGGTGAGATCCCGCGTCAAGTTCTCGTCCCGGTCTTGCCGGACGATGCCGACGAGCTCGAGCAGTGGCTGCAAGAGCGGCGGGGAAAGCGGGTCTCGATCCAGGTGGCCCAGCGCGGCCGCAAGGCCGACCTCATGAAGACGGCCACCCTCAACGCGTCACAGGCGCTCATGCTGCACAAGACCCGGCGCACCTCGGACTACACGGCGCGCACGAAGGCGCTGACCGATCTGCAGGTCGCGCTCGGCCTCGATGAGGCACCGCTACGGATCGAGTGCTACGACGTCTCGCATCTTTCGGGTACGAATGTCGTCGCCTCGATGGTCGTGTTCGAGGACGGACTGCCCCGCAAGGACCAGTACCGTTCCTTCTCGGTCCCCGAGACGACGGACGACACCGACTCGCTCTATCAGGTGCTCACGCGCCGCCTCGCGCATGTCGACCGCGACGATGCGCCATCGGCATCCGACGCGACGAGAGAGGCGACGGATGCCGACGAACTCGTCGTGACCGAGCGCAAGCGCCCCCGGTTCGCCTACCGTCCGCAGCTGTTGGTGGTCGACGGCGGCGCGCCGCAGGTCGCGGCGGCCGCGCGGGCCCTCGAAGACGCCGGGCACATCGAGATCGCCCTGTGCGGTATCGCGAAGCGGCTCGAGGAGATCTGGCTGCCGGGGGAGGAGTATCCGGTGATCCTGCCGCGCACGTCCGAAGCGCTCTATCTGCTGCAGCGACTGCGCGACGAGGCGCACCGGTTCGCGATCACGCACCAACGGGGGCGTCGCCGCCGCGACATCACGACGGTCCTCGGCGAGGTGCCCGGACTCGGTCAGGCGCGCATCAAGGCACTGCTGCGGCACTTCGGGTCGGTCACCGCGCTCAGCAAAGCGACCGCCGAGGAGATCACGGCGCTGCCCGGGATCGGCCCGAAGCTCGCGGCCGCGATCGAGCAGCGTCTCGCCGCTCGCTAGTCTGGGCACAGCGGATCGGACCGGATCCATCGGCGTCGACCGCTGCTGGTCGACCGATCTGGGGAGGGAACGTGGCAGGCGTTCAGGAGTCCGGCGAGGTGCTCATCGTCACGGGCATGTCGGGCGCAGGGCGCACGACGGCGGCGAACGCGCTCGAGGACCTCGACTGGTACGTCGTCGACAACCTGCCGCCGCAGATGCTCGGACCTCTGCTGGAACTCAGCGAGATGGCCGGCGGCGCGCTCCCGAAGATCGCCGCCGTCGTCGATGTCCGCGGCCGCGATCTGTTTCGCGCGCTGCCGTCGGTCACGAGTGCGCTGCGGGGCGGTCGCCCGCTGCGCGTGCTGTTCCTCGACGCTTCCGACGATGTGCTGGTGCGTCGGTTCGAGTCGGTGCGCAGGCCACACCCCCTGCAGGGTGATGGAACCATCCTCGACGGCATCCACCGGGAACGGGATCGCGTGGCTGCGATCCGCGAAGGCGCCGACGTCATCGTCGACACGAGCGCCATGAACGTCCATCAACTCGCCACGCGCATCGTCGATCTCTTCAGCGAAGAGGGCGCCGCCCGGCACACCATCACGGTGATGAGCTTCGGTTTCAAGTACGGTCTGCCGACCGACGTGGATCTGGTCGCCGACATGCGATTCCTGCCGAACCCGTTCTGGATCCCGGAGTTGAAGGCACGTACGGGTGAAGACGAGTCGGTGCGCGAGTACGTTCTGAGCCAGCCGGGCGCGCGCGAGTTCATCGACGCCTACGCGGTTGCGCTACGTCCCGTGCTGGAGGGCTACCAGCGTGAGAACAAACGGCATTCGGTGCTCGCGGTCGGTTGCACGGGCGGCAAGCACCGGTCGGTCGTGACCGCCATCGAGCTGGCCGACCGGTTCGCAGAGCTGCCCGGAGTCGCCGTCCGTGTGAAACACCGCGACCTCGGCCGCGAGTAGGCTGGTCATTTGTTCGCCCGCTCGCTGACCGAAGGATCGCCGTGTCGCCCACTGCAGACGTGAAGACCGAGCTGGCCGCAATCCGCGACCCTCGTCCCACGGCTCGGGTGGCTGAGCTCACCGCGATCCTTCGCTTCTCCGGCGGCCTGCATTCGATCGCGGGGAGGGTCGCGGTCGAGGCCGAGCTCGAGACGGATCCTCTGGCACGCCGGGTGGCGCGCGACATCATGGAGCTCTACGGCGTGCGCCCCGAGTTGCATCGCGTGCAGGGATCCGGAGGAGACGGCGGCCGCGTGGGCGGGCACTTCGCGGTGCGCGTCATCGACGGCGGCGAAACCCTCGCCCGGCAGACCGGACTTCTCGACGCGCGCCGGCGTCCCGTCCGCGGCCTTCCCAACAAGCTCACAACCGGTGCTCGACACGATCTCGCCGCGGTGTGGCGCGGCGCCTTCCTCGGAGCCGGTGCGTTGTCCGATCCGGGGCGCTCGGCCGCGCTGGAGATCTCTTGCCCGACCGGTGAGGCGGCGATGGCGCTCGTAGGCGCCGGCCATCGCCTGGGCATCGCGGCGAAGGTGCGTGAGGTGCGGGGTGTGCCGCGTGTCGTCGTCCGCGACGGTGAAGCGATACGCGTCGCCCTCGCGGAGATGGGTGCGGCGCGCACGGCGCAGGCGTGGGAGGAGCAACGGCAGCGCCGCGAAGTGCGTGCCGGCGTCAACCGGCTCGTCAACTTCGATGACGCCAACCTGCGCCGCTCGGCACAGGCAGCCGTGGCCGCCTGTGCCCGCGTCGACCGCGCCCTGGAGATTCTCGGAGACGACGTCCCCGAGCACCTGCGAGAGGCCGGCGAGCTGAGGCTCGCGCATCGCGACGCCAGTCTCGATGAGCTCGGCCACCACGCTGATCCGCCGCTGACGAAGGATGCTGTGGCGGGCCGCATCCGGCGCCTGCTGGCGATGGCCGACAAGAAGGCCGTCCAAGTCGGCATCCCCGGCACCGACGCCGCCGTCCCCGAGGACCTCGAGGACCTCGGGGCCTGACCCCGCCGCGCCCCACCCGCCCTCGCTGCCGCGCCC
>NZ_JBASZT010000179.1:0-4987 GCF_049661145.1 Microbacterium sp. | reverse complement strand
ACCCCGCGCCCGACGCGGCCCCGTCCGCCCGCCGCGCTGTGGCTCGGCATCGCCGTCGTCGCCATCATCACAGTGGTCGCCGCAGTCGCGATCGACTTCACGCTCATCCCCCGCATCCGCGACGTCGATGGGTGGCTGCAGATCCTCTCCGGGTTCGCGCAGCCGAACTGGAGCTACTTCCCCCGCGTGCTGGGACCGCTGTGGGAGACGATCTCCACCGCGGTCGTCGCCACCGCGATCGGAAGCGTGCTGGCGCTCGTCGCGGCGATGCTGTGCTCGCGGGTGACGACCCGCAACGCCGTCGTGTACCGCGTCTCCAAGCTGGTGCTCGCTGTCGTGAGGTCGCTGCCGGATGTCGTGTGGGCGCTGCTGTTCGTGGTGATGATCGGCCGCGGCCCGCTCGCCGGCACGTTCGCCCTCATTTTCTTCTCGCTCGGCATCGTCGCCAAGCTCACCGCCGAAACGGTGGATGCCGTCGACCGCGGCCCCCTCGAAGCGGTCGACTCGGCCGGCGGCACCGGCTTTCAGCGGGCGCGCGCCGCGGTCGTGCCACAGATCGTGCCGGGCTACGCGTCGTACGTGCTGTACGTCTTCGAACTGAACGTGCGCGCGTCTCTCGTGCTCGGCCTCGTCGGCGCCGGCGGGATCGGCCAGCTCATCCAGGTGCAGCTGGCGCGCTACAACTACGAGAACATCTCGCTGATCATCATCGTGATCTTCGTGCTCGTTTTCATCCTGGACCAGTTCTCGGGCTGGCTGCGCAAGAGGCTGACACGATGACCGCCGCCGTGGAGTTCGCCCCCCGGCGGCCGACTCCGCCCAGCAGGCTGGGACGCACGCTGTGGGAACTGGCGGCGCTCGGCGTGTTCGCGCTGTGCGTCTCGGGGCTGGATGCCGACTGGGAGACGCTCGCGCAGGCTCCGGCGTCGGCGTGGGAGTACACGCAGCTGATGGTCCGCGGCATCCTCAACAATCCCTTCGCGCAGCCGTACTCGGAGTACTGGCTGACGGCGATCGAGTACATGATGGCCTCGCTCGCGATGGCCTGGATCGGCACCGCGATCGCCGCGGTTCTCTCGCTGCCGGTGGGGCTGCTCGCGGCGCGGAACGTGTCGCCCGCATGGGTCGTCTTTCCCGTGCGTCAGGTGCTCAACGCGATTCGCGCCGTGCCCGATCTCATCTTCGCGATCGTCATCATGATCCCGGTGTTCGGGCTCGGTCCCCTCGCGGGGGCCCTGGCACTGGGACTCGGGTCGATCGGCACGATCGGCAAACTGACCGCGGAGGCGATCGAAGGAGTGCCCCCGGCGACCATCGACGCCGTCCGCGCGACCGGCGCCAGGCAGGTGCAGGTCCTGCGCTGGGGCGTCATCCCGCAGGTCGCGCCCGAGATCGCATCGTTCTGGCTGTACCGGTTCGAGGTGAACATCCGCGCCGGGGCGATCCTGGGCGCCGTCGGCGCCGGCGGCATCGGCTCGCTGCTGTCGCAGCTGTTCCGGCTGCGGGATTGGGACCGCATCGGCATCGCGCTGTTCACGATCATCGCCATCACGATGATCGTCGATGCCATCTCGGGCGCGGTCCGCCACCGCATCATCGGGAACGAGGAGCCGCCCGGCCGTCGCCGGCGGCCGCGCTGACCCCTGGTCGGGGTCTGGGTCATGTCACGGGACTTTCGCGTCAGCTTTTCAGTGGCGTTGCCGCGCCGTGGGGGCGAGAAAGTCTGCCCAGGGATGCGAGACTCTCGCGTCAGCTTTTCAGCGCCGGCGCGCTCGCAGCGATGCCACGGCATCGAGGAGCACGCCGGCGGATCGCTCCCACGAGAACCGCCCGATGTGCGCCGTCCCCGCCGCGACGACCGCGTCCCGCACCGCGGCATCGTCCAGCGCGGTGACGGCGGCGGCGAAGGCCGCGGCATCCGTGCCCGGAACGTACCGCGCACCGTCGCCCGCGACCTCGCGGAAGATCGGCATGTCGGTCACGACGGCGGGCACACCCAGCGCGAGCGCTTCGGCCACCGGCAGGCCGTAGCCTTCGTCGAGGGATGCCGAGACCAGCACGGCCCGGTCGGCCAGCAGCGCGGCGTACTCGGCATCCGTCACACCGTCGTGGAAGACGACGTCGGCGCCGGCGGGATCGATCAAGGCCGCCAGCTCCGCACGACGCGCCGGCGACACCCGCGACAGCAGGTGCAACGTGCGTCCGGGCAGCATCCCGGCCGCGCGCACGAGGGTCTCGACGTTCTTGTACGGCATGAACGAGCCCATGTACACGAGGTTCCGCGTGCCGGGAGCGACGGCCGCACCCGGCGGCAGCAGCTCGGCGAGCCGCTGCGGCGCGTTCGGGACGACCACCACGGGGCGCTTCGTCAGCCGCACGCGCGCGAACTCCGCGGCACTCGTCTCGCTGACCGTGGCGACGGCATCGGCGGCGTTGAGCGTGAGCCGCTGCGGCACGTACGACAGGTGGAACAGCCGCCAGCCGAGCCGCACGTACCAGGGGAGGTCCCGCGGGGGCGTGCGATGCCGGTAGTAGATCGTGTCGTGGAGCGTCAGGATCAGACCGAACCGCCGGCCGAGCGACCCGATCGTCTGCATCGGCGAGAACACGGCATCCGGCCGGTACCGGTTCAGCAGCAGCGCCGTGAACGGCTCGCGCAGCGCTGTCGGCGGGTGGATGCGGAGCACGCGCGCGCCGGATCGTTGGGCCCCGCGCGGCAGGAACGCCCGCTGCGCCTCGTCGTGGATGAGGAACGCCACCTCGACACCCCGCGCCGGCGCCGCCGCTGCGACGGCGGCCGCGAGCTCGGCCGAATAGCGGCTGATCCCGTCGTGGAAATCCGTCCGGATGTAGCGCGCGTCGAAGAGCAGCCGCATGTCGGGTCGCCTCCTCAGACCGGCGGCAGGGCGGGCAGCGGCTCGCCGCGATACAGCGCCTCGAAGGTGTCGAGCGTGTGCTCGATGTCGTGGATCTTCACGCCGTCGAGCGACGCCCGCTGCATCCGCAGGTACTCTTCCGGCGTCGCCGTGAGCACCCGCCGGAGCTTGTCGGCGAGGTCGTCCACGTTGCCGGGCTCGAAGAGGTAGCCGTTGATCCCGTCGTGGACGAGGTGCGGGAGCGCCACGGCATCCGCCCCCACGATCGGCAGCCCCGAGGCCATCGCCTCCATCGTCGCGATGGACTGCAGCTCGGCGATCGACGCGATCGCGAACACGTCGGCCTTCGTGTACGCGGCGCGCAGATCGTCCTCGTCGACGCGGCCGTGGAACCTCACCCGGTCGGCGATGCCGAGCCGCTGCGCCGTCTGCTCGAGGTTGCGACGCTGGTCACCGCCGCCGACGATGTCGAACGAGATGTCCGGCAGCTCGGGGGCGAGCTGTGCGACGGCCTGCAGCGTGACCTCGACGTGTTTCTCGGTCGTGAGGCGCCCGACGAACAGCACGCGCGAGTGCTCCCGCGGTGTGAGATCGGCGGTGTAGTTGCGCTTGTCGATACCGCAGCTGATCGGGATCACGCCGTGGATGTCGATCGTGTTCTCGAGGAACTCGGCCGCCCTGCGGGTGGGCGTCGTAACGGCGCGCGACATGTCGAAGGTACGCTTCGCATCGTCCCAGGCGAGCCTGATCGCCACCTTGTCGAGCAGCGGCGGCAGGGTCGTGAAGTCGATGATGTTCTCGGCCATGACGTGGTTGGTCGCGATCACGGGGATGCCGCGGTGCCGCGCGATCCGCGTCAGGGCACGGCCCAGCACGATGTGCGACTGGCTGTGCACGACGTCGGCGGGCACCTCGTCGAGGAGTTTGCGCGAATAGCGCTTGGCCATCCAGGGGAGCACGAACCGGAGCCAGTCGTGCGGATACCAGCGCCACCCCGGTGGGCGGTGGACCGTGATCTCCTGCCCCTCGATCGTCTCACGGAAGGTGCCGTGCTGCGCATGCGTGACACTGGGGGTCAGCACGTGGACGTCGTGCCCGCGACCGGCCATGCCCGCCGCGAGCCGCTCCGCGAAGCGGGCGGCACCGTTGACATCGGGCGAGAAGGTGTCGGCGGCGATGACGATCGTGAGCGGCCGATTCGAGTGGTGCGCGCGCGGAGAGTCTTCGGGTGTCGCGGATTCGGTCACGGGGGTGCGAGGCCAATCTATGCGGCGGCAGCCGTCCGGGGATCGCAGTGGCCGCCGCCGACGAGTCTAGCCGAGCGGTCGGAACCGGGCTGCGAGGCGCTCAGGGGCGCGAAGCGCCGAGTGCGCCGGTTCATGTCGACCGGGCCGGTCGGGAACGGCACGCAAGGGGTGCTCTCGGCACGCATCGGCGCACTCGGCGAAAGCGTCTCGAGAGATGAGGACTCCAGCGCCAACGCGTACCCTGGGGTCATGCCTCGACTGTCGGCCGTCGCCGATCCGGAGCGGTGGGTGCCGGTGACGGAATCGTTCGGGTTCGGCGGGCGCCGGGCCCGAAAGAAGGCGATCCGGATGCTGCTGGGTCACGCGAACGCCGCGCTCGGCGTGCAGCCCGGAGCGGGTGGCGGCGGCTTCACCGCGTGGGCGATGAGCCAGGCCGCGCCGGCGCTCATGCGCAAGGCCGCCGGCCGCGTGCTCGTGTGGGTGTGGAAGGCCGAGCCCGAGCTGATGGTCGTGATGGCGCAGCTGCAGTCGGCGACCCCGCAGCTGCGCACGGCGCGAGCGATGATGCCGATGGAGTACGACGACACCGAGAACTTCCGCGGCACCTACCTCGGCATGGGCGAGAAGCTGTTCATGCCGACGCCGCCGCCCGCGCGGGAAGGTGCCGCGCCGTCGCCGCCGTTCGTGACGTACACGTGGGATACCGGCAGCCACTTCGTCACGGCGACCGCCGTCGGCGGCGACCGCGAGCGCTTCGGCACCGTCATCGGCGCCGTGGACGAGCTCGCCCGCACGCTCCGGATCGTCGACGACCTCGCGGTGCGCGAGGCCCCCGGCATCCTGCGGCTCGATCCCGCCTGACCC
>NZ_JBASZT010000178.1:0-2548 GCF_049661145.1 Microbacterium sp. | reverse complement strand
CGCCCGCGCCCGACCGCGGCCGACCGCGCCCGACCGCGGCCCTCTCACAGGACGCCGAGCCGCTACGTCTTGACCGAGCCGCTATGAAACGACCGGTCGAAACATAGCGGCTCGGTCGAAACATAGCGGCTCGGCGAAGGGGGCTAGGAGGGGGCTGGGAGAGAAGCCGCCGGGCAGGATTCGAGAAGCGCAAGCGCCCGCCAACAGGGCAGACTGAGCGCATGTCATCGGAGCACATCGCCGACACCCACGACCGCATCCGCGTGATCGGCGCCCGCGAGAACAACCTGCAGGGCATCGACGTCGACATCCCCAAGCGCCGCCTGACGGTGTTCACCGGGGTGAGCGGGTCGGGCAAGTCGAGCCTCGTTTTCGGCACGATCGCGAACGAGTCGCAGCGGCTCATCAACGAGACCTACCCGACCTTCGTGCAGCAGTTCATGGGCCAGCTCAGCCGTCCCGACGTCGACGCGCTCGAGAACGTCAGCCCCGCGATCGTCGTCGACCAGGAGCGGATGGGCGCCAACGCGCGCTCCACCGTCGGCACGGCGACCGATGTGCACGCGATGCTCCGTCTGCTGTTCAGCCGCATCGGCATCCCACACGTCGGGTCGCCGCAGGCGTTTTCGTTCAACGTTCCCTCGGTCTCGGGCGCCGGCGCCGTCACGATGCAGAAGGGCGGCCAAAAGGTCAAGGAACGCCGCTCGTTCGAGATCACCGGCGGCATGTGCCCGGACTGCGAGGGGCTCGGCCAGGTCAGCGACATCGATATCGACGAACTGCTCGACCGGTCGCTCTCGCTCGTGGACGGCGCCATCCAGGTACCCGGCTACACCCCCGACGGCTGGATGGTGAAGGGTTACAGCGAGTCCGGCTTCTTCGACCCGCGCAAGGCCATCGCCGACTACACCGAGGCCGAGCTGCACGATCTGCTCTACAAGGAGCAGACCAAGGTGAAGGTCTCCGGCATCAACATGACCTACGAGGGGCTCGTCCCCAAGGTCACCAAGTCGATGCTGCAGAAAGATCGCGACAGTCTGCAGCCCCACATCCGCGCCTTCGTCGACCGTGCCGTCAAGTTCATGCCGTGTCCGGCATGCGACGGCACGCGCCTCAACGAGGGCGCGCGATCGTCCAAGATCGCAGGGATCAGCATCGCGGATGCCGCGGCGATGCAGATCACCGACCTCGCCGCGTGGGTGGCCACGATCGACGACCCGAGCGTGGGGCCGCTCCTGGCAGGGCTGCGCCAGACCCTCGACTCCTTCGTCGACATCGGCCTCGGCTACCTCTCCCTCGACCGCTCCAGCGGAACGCTGTCGGGCGGTGAGGCGCAGCGCACCAAGATGATCCGCCACCTCGGGTCGAGCCTCACCGATATCACGTACGTCTTCGACGAGCCGACGACGGGCCTGCACCCGCACGACATCCAGCGCATGAACGACCTGCTGCAACTGCTGCGCGACAAGGGCAACACCGTCCTCGTCGTCGAGCACAAGCCCGAGGTCATTCGAATCGCCGACCACATCGTCGACCTCGGCCCGGGCGCCGGGCGCGCGGGCGGGCGCATCATGTACGAGGGGGATGTCGCGGGCCTCCGCGCCTCCGACACGATCACCGGACAGCACTTCGACCACCGGGCGCAGCTCAAGCCGGGCACCCGCGAACGCACCGACGCGCTCCAGATCCGCGGCGCGAGCCTGCACAACCTCAAGGACGTCGACGTGGACGTGCCCCTCGGCATCCTCACCGTCGTCACGGGGGTCGCGGGATCGGGCAAGTCGTCCCTCATCCACGGATCGCTGCCCGCGTTCGAGGGCGTCGTCGTGGTGGACCAGGCGCCGATCAAGGGATCGCGGCGGTCGAGCCCCGCGACCTACACGGGGATCCTCGACGACATCCGCAAGTCGTTCGCGAAGGCGAACGGCGTCAAGCCCGCGTTGTTCAGCGCGAACTCCGAGGGCGCGTGCCCTGCGTGCAAGGGGCTCGGCGTGATCATCACGAACCTCGGCTTCACGCAGAGCGTCGAGACCCGGTGCGAGTTGTGCGACGGCAGCGGCTTCAGCGACGACGTGCTGGAGTACACGCTCGACGGCCGCAACATCGCCGAGGTGCTCGCGATGACCGCGGATGAGGCCGCGGCATACCTCGCGAAGGGGCCGGCGCACACGACCCTGACCCGTATGATCGACGTCGGCCTCGGCTACATCACGCTCGGACAGGCGCTGAACACGCTGTCCGGTGGTGAGCGACAGCGCCTGAAGCTCGCGATCTCGATGGCCAAACCCGGCGCGATCTACGTGCTCGACGAGCCGACGACGGGGCTCCACCTCGCCGACGTCGCAGGTCTGCTCGCGCTGCTGGATCGGCTCGTGGATGCCGGGAACAGCGTCATTGCGATCGAGCACCATCAGGCGGTCATGGCGCATGCCGACTGGATCATCGACGTCGGACCGGGAGCCGGCCGCGACGGCGGCCGGGTCGTGTTCGAGGGCACGCCCGCGGCCCTGGTCGCCGCCGGCGAGACCCTCACAGCCCAGCACCTCGC
>NZ_JBASZT010000177.1:0-12542 GCF_049661145.1 Microbacterium sp. | reverse complement strand
CGCCGGGAACGTCCTCGCCGCGCGCGGCGAAGACGGCCAGCGCGCTGGCGGCGCCGAACACGAGTGCCAGACGCTCGGCGGTGTCGAACGCGACCGGGTGCGGCTGCGATGCCCGCGGGAGCGTCTCGATCTCGCCGAGCAGGGTGGTGTACTCGGCCTCGATGAATCGGGCGGCCGCGACGAGCTCAGCGTTTCCGGTCCTCCCGATGGACTCCACGAGAGCGGGAAAGGCGCGCAGCAGTGCAGAGCCGTGACGAGTCACGAGGCGCAGCTGGTCGGCGGGGAACGGCCCGACGGGCGCGTCGACGCGAAGCGGTGCGAGGACCGATTCCGGATCGGGAGCCGGCCGCTCCCGCACGATGTTGGGGAACTCGTTGATGATGACGTTGAGGTTGACGATCGAGTTGCCGTCGAAGATGCCGACGACTCTGTTGTCTCGGGCGGCCTTCTGGAAGGCTCCCGCACCGGCGACCCCGAGAAGCTGAGAGCGGGCTCCGAGGAACGAGGTCAGGTCGCGGAACAGCATGTCGACGGTGTCGGGCGCCAGGAACTTGACGAGCGCGCTGACCAGCGCCATCTCCTGCGGTGCGGAGTGGATCGTGCGCCCGCCGACGATCATCAGCGATTCCGCGAGGAGCGTGTCGGCGACCGCCTGGGCGATCACTCGCTGAGCACCCGGGAGGTCTGCCAGCCGTCGGCCGTACAGGCGTCGATCCGCCGCGAACTCCAGCGCGATCTCGAGAGCGTGATCGGCCGCGCCGACCGACAGTGACGTCGTGAGCGGGCGGGTCAGCTGCAGTGCCTTGAGGACGATCTCCAGTCCGTGCCCCGCTGTGCCCACGACGTTGGCGGAATCGACGACGGTGCCGTCGAAGCGGATGCCGCTGATGTCGGCGCCCCGGATGCCGTGCGTGCGCACCTTCGGCTCGTAGGAGATCGTGGCGAGATCCAGATCCTGCTTGTCGATGAGCACGAGGGACAGGGCACGGGGCCCCGCCTTCTCGGAGGACCGGGCAAGGACCGTCATCGCCCGTCCCCGGGTGGCGTTGTTGATCGGCCATTTCCCGCCGTCGAGTCGGACACCGCTGTCGTCGAGGCGGGCCACCGTCGCCGACCGCGACAGGTCGGAACCGCGTCCCTTCTCGGTCAGCCCCCACGAGACGGGGTCACCGGTGACGACGATGTCGGCGGTGCGCTGAGCGATCTCGCCGCCGGCGACCCACGAGCACACCGACCCGAGAAAGGTCTTGCCGTGGGCGACGGCCGCGGTCACGTCGCGTCGTGCCAGGTTCCGGATCATCAGCATCGGCACGAGCGAGTCGTGGAGTTCGCCGCCGTAGGCCGTCGGAACGTAGTGTCGCTGAAGGCCCCAGGTGTCGATCGCCTGGACTTCGGCCACGGGGAACATGGAACGTTCGTCGAGATCGATGGAGCGCTCCGTGTTGATGACCGAATCCGCTTCGCGCGGGTCGCCGAGCAGCTCGTCGAAGGCGCCGGCGGCTCGAAGGTCGCCGGCGGTGTCGGTGCCGCTCATCCGGAGACCTCCGCGAAGCCTCGGGCACTGATCACGGGCAGCTCGCTCCGATCGATCAGCCGGCGGGTGAGGGCGCGCTGGACCTTCCCGCTCGTCGTCCGTGGCAGCGAGCCCTTCCGGATCAGCGCCACGGACAGGCCGGGCAGCGTGAACTCGTCGGTGAGCTGCCGCGCGATCGCGGTGAGGAGCTGCGTGACCGCGTCGGGGTCCATCTTCGCCGCATCGATCTCGGCCACGAGGCCGATCTGGGTCGACGACGACTCCGACTCGAACGCGGCGCTCAGGCATCCGGGGGGCAGGAACGCCGCGGCGGCCGTCTCGAGATCCTGGGGATAGATGTTGCGACCGCGCACGATGATGAGGTCCTTGAGCCGGCCCGTGATCACCAGTTCGCCGTCGGCGAGCACACCGAGATCGCCGGTGCGGAGCCACCGGGTCCCGGGCTCGTCGGCGATCGTGGCGTGGAAGACCGCCGCCGTCTCGTCCGGACGATTCCAGTAGCCCTGGGCGACGCTCGTCCCGGTGACCCAGATCTCCCCGATGTCTCCGGGTCCGACCCGCTCCGAGGTGGTGGGGTCGATGATCGCGATCTCGGTGTCCTGCGTCGGCGGGCCGCAGGGCACGAAGGCGAGCGCGCGCTCGGTGCCCTCGGCCGGGAAGAACCGTCCGGCCTCGACCCCCGCGGCGCTGGCGCGGATCGCCTGCGGCGGCGTCGCGTCGCGGTGCGCGGTGACGAGCAGTGTCGTCTCGGCCATGCCGAAGGCCGGGACGAACGCCTGCATCCGGAAGCCGGTCGGCGCGAAGCGCTCGCCGAAGGCTTCGAGGGTGGTCATCCGCACCGGCTCGGCGCCGGTGATGACGACCTCGAGCGAAGAGAGGTCGAGGTCCGCCAGCTGCTCGTCGGTGATGAGGCGCGTGCACAGGCCGAAGGCGAAATCCGGACCGACGGCGTGCGTGACGCGGAACTCGCTGATCAGTCGCAGCCACAGCACCGGTCTGCGCAGGAACTGCGACGGCGAGGTCAGGTACATCTGGGCCCCGCAGAAGATGGGCTGGATGAGCTGACCGATGAGACCCATGTCGTGGTAATGCGGCAGCCACCCGACGCCGATGCTGTCTTCCGTCAACTCGGTGACCGCCGTGATCGCCAGCTGGTTGGCGATGAGATTGCCGAAGGAGACCATGACCCCCTTGGGAACGCCCGTCGATCCGGACGTGTACTGCAGGATCGCGAGGGAGTCCTCGTCCACCGCGGGCACGGTCCACCGGTCCGGATCGGCGTCGGCGGGCCCCTCGACGAGGATCACCGGGGGGAAGGGCTGGTCCGGTGTGACGCCGAGGCTTTCGAGCGCCCCGGGCACGGCGATGATCGCCTTCGCCTTCGCGTCGATCGCGATCGCCTCGAGGCGATCGCGGACGGCGTCCATGTTGCGCGTCGCGGCGATCGGCGCCGGGCAGACCACGACTCCCGCGTACAGGCATCCCATGAGCGCACGGATGAAGGGGAGCCCCGGCTCGAAGGCCAGGACGGCGACGTCCCCCTCTCGCAGGCCCGCGCCCTTGAGTGAGACGGCGCGCGCGCGAGCGTCGGCGTCGAGCTCGGCGTAGGAGATCTCGTCGTACGCGGTCGGCGAGGTGTAGAAGCGGATGCCGCGGTCTTGCGCCGTCGTCGCCGACTGGCGCACCGCCCGCAGAAAGTCCGCCCCAGCGAGTTCACTCATCTATCGACCTCCAGAATAGGGACTAGGGTAGCGTTCGCCTGGGCGAGTCGGGAAACCGGTCGGCGGGTGCCACGCAACGATCCTGTGACCCGCTCCTTGTGCTCGAAGCGGTGGGTGCGACATGTTCTGTAGCAAACTGGCTATTATGAATAGGTCGATTCTGATCGGCCGAGGGGTGAGCGATCGGAGCGTGGCCGTGGGTGTATGGATCGGGGAGCGCATGTCATCGCCGATTGCAGAGGAGTTTCGTACGTGCACGCGCTAGATGCGCTTCTTGCCCTGCAGCGGGCGCGAGACTCCGTGTTCAGCAGGATGGCGGCATCCGGCTTTCATGAGTTCGGTCGCGGCTCGCGGATCCTCCTGCCCACTCGCGTCAGCAATGCCGACAAGATCTCGATCGGCAAGAACGTGCTCATCGGTGCCGGCTCTTGGCTGATGGTCCCCTCGCGGGAGCAGCCGGGTCCCGTGATGTTCCTCCACGATCGGGTGAGGATGCGGGGGGCGTCGATCTCGGCGATCCAGAGCGTGGTGATCGAGGAGGCGGTCGGGATCGCCTTCGGGGTGTACATCGCCGACCACATGCACGGCTTCTCGAATCCGGGCATCCCGATCCGCGACCAGCCGCTGTCGGAGCCGCGTCCCGTCCGCATCTGTCGCGGCGCGTGGCTCGGTCAGAACGTCGTCGTGCTGCCCGGCGTCACCATCGGTGAGTACTCGGTCGTGGGTGCGAACTCCGTGGTGCGAGAGGACGTCCCGCCTCACTGCGTCGCGGTCGGGGCGCCGGCTCGAGTGGTGAGGGAACTGGCAACGGGGTGAGTTCATTCGACAGTCGAGAGGGCGAAGCACCTGCCCTCCCGGTGAACTCGGATGTCGATGATTTCGTGTTCACCTTCTCCTTCGAGACCTATGCCGATGCCTCGCGGCGGGGGATGATGCGGCCGCCGGATCGCATCATGTCGACGCTGCTGCGCAGTCCGCATGTGCGGCGGCTGCTGGTCGCGAATCCCTATCGATGGGTCCCGCGCGTGCTGGCCTCGCCGTACCTGGACCGAGACGCGCGCTTCCCGCGACACGAGCGGGCATGGCTCCATTCGCCCACGCGGTTGCGCCGCCGCGACCGATTGGCTCCCGAGCACGCGATCGCCGACTACCGCGGGTACGACGAGTCGCTGCACCGCGCCGCGCGCCGCCGCGGCCTCGAGAGCCCCGTCGTGCTGACGACCAATCCCCTCGTCGCCGGGCTCGCGCCGCTGGAGTGGGCGGGGCCGGTGACCTTCTTCGCGAGGGACGACTGGCTCAGTTCACCGGCGCGCCGCCAGTACTGGCCGGCGTTCGCCGAGTCGTATCGGCGGATCGCGCAGTCCGGGCGCTGCGTGGTCGCGGTGTCGGCGCAGATCATCGAGCGGATCGCGCCGACGGGCGCCCACGCGGTCGTCCCCAACGGCGTCGAGCCCGCCGAATGGCTCGGAGCCGCGCCGCCGCCGCCGCGCTGGTTCGCCGAGATCCCGCATCCGCGCGCGGTGTATGTCGGCACGATCGACACTCGAGTCGACATCGAGGGCGTGAAGTCGTTCGCGCAGGCCCGTCCCGACATCCACACGGTGCTTCTCGGTCCGCTGCCCGATCCCCGGTATGTGCGGGAGCTCGCGGATCTCGCAAACGTGCACGTCCACGCCAGCGTGGGCAGAAGCGAGATCGTCGCCATTCTGCGCAACGCCGACCTGTGCCTGGTCGCCCACCGCCGTACGCCGCTCACCGAGGCGATGAGCCCGCTGAAGCTCTACGAGTACCTGGCGGCCGGCGCGCCGGTGCTGTCGATCGACCTGCCGCCGGTGCAAGGGGTGAGTGATCGCGTGCTGCTCGTGGACCGCGTCTCCGACTTCGCCGACGTCGCCGACGAGGCGCTCGCGCGGGGACGGGCCGCCGAAACCGAGCGCGAAGCCTTCGTGGCAGCCAACTCCTGGGCGGCCAGGCACGAGCAGATCATCGGGCTCGCCCGTGCACGGTAGCGGCAGGATTTCGCCGCGCGGCGGTGTTTCGGGGGCATCACGCGGTGCCTACGGCTCCGTAAATTGCGCCGGTGGTCATGGCGAGCAGTCGGTCGGAGCGACTACTGTACTGAAAGCAGTGCGACTGCGCCCCTTCGGGGTGCGTGTTGCGCGAATTGCAGTCTTGGGGGCGCATGCTGATGTCTGTCAATGAATCCACGGGGACTCTGGGAGTGGACGATTCCGCCTTTTCGGACCGTCCGGACACCGGTCTCACCTCATCGGTGCAGATCGATGTCGAGGGACAGCCGCGTCGGCTGGGCTGGCGCAGGCATGTCGTGGTCGGCATGGCGGTGATCGACGCCGCCGCGATCGCGATCTCGGTGGCGATCGCGCAGTTCGTCAGATTCGGCGAGGGCGCGCTCGGCCCGATCATGCCGGGCATCGAGAAGATCGATGTGGCGTATCTTGCCATGAGCGTCGTGCTGGCCGGTACGTGGTTCATCGCGCTCTCCGCGACGCGAAGCAGGTCCTTCCGGAACACCGGCACGGGGATGGTCGAGTACCAGCGGGTGCTGCAGGCGACTCTCGGCACGTTCGGGCTCCTCGCGGTCGTCGCCTTCCTCCTGCGGCTCGAGGTCGCGCGCGGGTACGTCGCGATCGCTCTTCCCGTCGGCCTCGTGCTTCTCCTGCTCGGTCGGGTCCTGTGGCGCAACCGGCTGCACGCGATGCGTCGCCAGGGTCGCTGCATGACGGGAGCGATCGTCGTGGGCTCCGAGGACGAAGTCCGCCACGTGATCACCCAGCTCAAGCGGAACTACCGCGTCGGATACCGTGCCATCGCGGCCAGCATCCCCGATCTCAAGCGTCCGGCCCGTCTCATGGGCGGCCTCCCGATCATCCCCTTCGACGAGGTGGCGGCGATCTCCAAGCGCACGCGGACGCGAGCGGTCATCGTCTCGGGGAACCTGCCCGGGGGCAACGACGCGGTGCGCTCACTGGGGTGGGAGCTGGAGAACTCGAAGGTCGAGCTGATCCTCGTCTCCCGCCTGACCGACGTCGCCGGTCCGCGCATCCACATGCGTCCGATCAGCGGTCTGCCGATGGTGCACGTCGACCTGCCGCAGTACTCGGGGTTCAACCACATCGTCAAGCGCGCCTTCGATATCACGCTCGCGGGTCTGGCCCTCGTCGTGCTGTCGCCGCTGCTCGCCGCGATCGCGCTCGCGGTCCGTCTCGACAGCGAAGGCCCGGTCATCTTCCGGCAGGAGCGCGTCGGTGCCAATGGGACGAGGTTCGTCCTCCTGAAGTTCCGGTCGATGGTCCCGGATGCCGAGGCGCGCCTCGACGCGCTGCAGGAGCAGAACGAGGGCAACGGTCTGCTGTTCAAGATGAAGGAGGACCCGAGGGTGACGCGCGTCGGCCGCGTGCTGCGGAAGTTCTCCCTCGACGAGTTCCCGCAGTTCTGGAACGTCGTGCGCGGTGACATGAGCCTGGTCGGTCCGCGTCCGCCGCTCCCCGCCGAGGTCGACAAGTACGAGGGCAACGTCAGCAGGCGGCTCCTCACCCGCCCGGGGATCACGGGTCTGTGGCAGGTGAACGGCCGCTCGAACCTCTCCTGGGAGGAGTCGGTCCAGCTCGACCTGTACTATGTCGAGAACTGGTCGATCACCGCTGATCTCATCATTCTCGCGAAGACCGTGCGAGTTGTTCTCAAAGGTGACGGCGCATATTGACTCTCGGCGATCGACCCTCCCTTCGGCGCAGGCGCAGATCGAGCAGGCACCCGAATCGTGAGGAGCGACAGCAATGGGGGGACTGATCGTCCAGGAGTGGATCGAGCCCTCCGGGGGCGCTGAGCAGGTGCTCGACGCGTTCCGCATCGCTTTTCCCGATTCCCGGCTGTTCACCCTGTGGAACGACGATCCCGACCGCTTCCCTCCGGGTCTCGTCACGGAGTCCTGGCTCGCGCGCACCCCGCTGCGGCGGCACAAGGCCCTCGCCATGCCGCTCATGCCGGCGACGTGGCGGCGCAGCAAGGTGGCCCAGAAGCCGGACTGGGTCCTCGCGAGCAGCTACGTCTTCGCGCACCACGGCGATTTCGGGACCCGCCGGGCCGGGGTGCCCAAGTTCTCCTACGTGCACACGCCGGTGCGCTACCTGTGGGAACCGGCGCTCGACGGGCGCGGTGCCGGGCGACTCACCGCGCTGCCCCGGGAGATCCTCAAGCGCATCGATCGCAGGGCCGCGGCCGACGCGGGTGCCCTCGCGGCGAACAGCCGGTTCGTGCGCAGGCGCATCGCGCGGGTCTGGGGGCGCGATGCGCGCGTGATCTACCCTCCCGTCGGAGCGCAGCAGATCATCGATGGCGGGGACTGGAGTTCCCACCTCGACGCGGCGGATGCCGAGATCCTCGCGTCGCTGCCGGAGTCGGGATTCCTGCTCGCGGCGTCGCGGCTGGTCCCCTACAAGCGGCATCGGGATGTCATCCGCATGGGCGAGCACCTCGGCATTCCCGTCGTGGTCGCCGGGAGCGGCCCCGA
This sequence comes from Microbacterium sp., assembly GCF_049661145.1. Lineage (GTDB taxonomy): Bacteria > Actinomycetota > Actinomycetes > Actinomycetales > Microbacteriaceae > Microbacterium. The sequence continues at coordinate 4,756 of NZ_JBASZT010000177.1, read as the reverse complement.
GCGTGCCGCGCTCTCAGCGCTCGCCGAGTCGTCGCGCGTGCCGGTGCACATCCTCGGCTTCGTCTCCGATGAGCTCATGCGGGCGCTCTTCCAGCGCGCGCTCGCGTTCGTCTTCCCTCCGGTCGAGGACTTCGGCATCGTCCCCGTCGAGGCCATGGCGGCGGGCTGCCCCGTGATCGTGAATCGGGAGGGCGGTGCGGCGGAGTCGGTCATCGACGGCGTAACCGGATTCCAGGTGGACCCCGACGACCTGCAGGAGGTCGCCGGCGCCGTCGAGCGGCTGGGTTCGTTGCGGCCGGATGCCGCGAAGGCGCGCGCGATGGAGTTCGATACGACGAGGTTCATTCGCGAGATGCGCGAGTGGCTCGGCGACGTCGCGCCGCCTCCCAGCGGTGGGTGGTCGACCGGTGGCGACTCGTCGATGGTCGCGGCCGCGTGATGCGCGGGAGAAGGCGATCGATGCAGGTGCTACCCGACCGGAGTCCTACGATGGGTCTGATGGAGTCCTCCCGTGCGCTATGACGATGTATCGCTTGTGATCTGCACACGCGAGAGACCCGAGATGCTGCGCACGGCGTTGGAGTCGTTCCGCGCCAACACTCCCGCCGATGTCCAGATCCTCGTGGTCGACTCGGCATCCACGACGTCTCAGACGCGCGAGGTCGCTCGCGACGTCGGCGTCGACTACGTGCGCACCGACACGCGGGGTCTGTCGATCGCGCGCAACGTCGGTCTGCGCACCTCGCAGCGTCCCATCGTCGTGTTCACCGACGACGACTGCCAGGCGATCGAAGGCTGGCTGGAACCCCTGCTCGACCATTTCGACGATCTGACCGTCGCGTCCGTGACGGGAACGATGCTCGACCACACGCTCGTCGGCCGGCCGCGCGAAGCGCGGCCGATTCGACGCTTCACCCGCACGACGGCCGGCATCGACGCGGGGCACGGGGCGATCATGGCGTTCCGTCGTGAATACGTGCTGGGGCTCGGCGGGTTCGATCCCGTCCTCGGCGCCGGACGAAAGCTGGCCGGCGCCGAAGACCTCGACATCTTCTGCCGGATGCTCTATGTGGGGCACCAGATCGTGTCCGACCCGGGCTGCGTCGTTCTTCACGTGAACACGCGGGAGGATGCCGCCTACACGAAGCTGCATCGCGGGTACGGGCTGGGGCTGGGCGCGCTGACCAACAAGTGGTTGCGGATGCACACCCGGGAGGGTGTCATGCTGGCTGCGATCGTGCTCAAGAGGACGATTTCGCGCATCGTTCGTGAGCGCGCGGACGCGCGCCGGCGCAACGCGGACGTCGCCCTGCTCCGCGGCTTCCTCCGCGGCATCCTCATCGCCACCTCGCTGCGGCGAGTGGGCACGGTCTTCGTGGACGCTCATCCGCCGACGCCGATCGCACTGCGCGAGGCCGAGAACGAGAACGGCGGATCCGCGCAGTGACGGCGACACCGGTGCGAGCGGAGCTGATCAGCACGCTCGATGAGAAGTACGTGTCCAACACCGTCGCCTTCACGGCGATGATCGCGACGGGGACCCTGATCGTGGACGCTTCCTCGCTGCGCGGCGCCGACGGGGCTTTGGACCGTGACCTCATCCGTACGCGGGTCGACCGGCTGAGTTGGTTCGCCCCGTCGATGCGGCAGCGACTGGTGTCGACGCCGCTGCGGCTGACGACGCCGGCGTGGGTACCGGTGACCGCGTTGGATCTCGAGCACCACGTGAGGTTTCACGACTCCGTCGAACCGGACGATCCTGACCGGGTGGAGGTCTTGACGGGACGGGCGTTCGCGGCGATGGCCATGGACAAGCCGCTGTGGGACTTCACGTTCGTCGAGTTGGACTCGGGTCGGGTCGCCATCGTCGTGCGGTACCACCACGTCATCGGTGACGCACTGTTCGGGCTTCGCATCGGGGATGTGCTCGCCGGTCCGCAGTCGTCGGCGGAGGCCCCGCTGGCCGGTCCCGCCGAGCGGGAGGCGCTCGGCGTCGCCCCGCGGACGGGGTTCGGTGTGCTGCGGGTGGGCTTCGCGCAGTGGTGGCGTCAGCAGGGCTCCGTGCGAGGGGCCTGGCGGGACTACTGGCGCAAGCCGCTGCGAAAGCGTGTTCGTCGGTGGGTCGGTCGCCTCATCCGTCCGCTCAAGAATGCGCGCATCGCGAGATCGGGTCTCGTGGATGCGGTGCTGGCGGGGCGGAGTTCTCGCTACATCGTCGTGGACCTGGCCGCCGCCACCAAGCGCGCGTACCGTCTGGGGGGCACGGTGAACGATCTCACCGTCGCCGCAACGCTCGTGGCCGCAGCTCGCCAGCGCCCCGACGCGGAGTTCGTGTCGATCCTCGTGCCGATCTCACGCCGCACTCCGGCGGATGCCCGAGTGCGGAACGCGATCAGCGTCGTGAAGGTGACCGTCCCGGCCGGCGACAGCCTCGCCCAGATCGTTCCGAGCGTGCGGAACCAGGTGCAGCACGCCGTCGATTCCGGCGGATCCATCGTGGCTGGCGCGAACGACTGGGTGGGCTACTCGACGTACGTGACGTGGGGGCGAGAGCAGCGGTACTTCGGTCAGGCGCCCGTCGAGACCGTGACGGGGTGGCCTGCCGGAGACCCGGCCGACGAGATCGCCTGCTTGGCGTGCTCCTACCGGCGTGATCTCGTCATCTGCGTCACCGCGCGTGAGAGCATCGACGTCGACGCGCTCGTGTCGTCGCTGGCGGAGTCGTTCAACGCGAGCGAGCCGGTGGGGGGCTGAGGATATGGGACTCTCCGATGCGTTCACGTCCATCCTGGACCCGAGGACCCTCGCCCACTGGCTGCGCCTGACCCACTTCAACAACTACTCGTTCGTGCGCGAGGTCCGACGGATCGACCGTGGCCCGAACGTCTCCATGGCCCCGAACGTCTCGTTCCGCAACGGCGAACGCATCACGATCGGCGCGGGCACGCACATCGGCGAGTTCAGCGTGATCTGGGCGGGTAACACGTCGGGACGAATCGTGATCGGAGCGAAGTGTCTGTTCGCTCCTCACGTCACGTTGACGGCATCCAACTACGGTATAGTTCTCGGACCGGTGGCGATCATGGACCAGCCGAAGGTCGAGGAGGATATCGTCATCGGTGACGGCGCGTGGTTGGGGGCGAACGTTGTGGTGCTGGCCGGGGTCTCGGTCGGCGAGGGTGCGGTAGTGGCCGCGGGTGCCGTGGTCACGAAGGATGTGCCGCCGTTCTCGATCGTCGGAGGGGTTCCGGCTCGAGTCATCGGCGAGCGACCGGAGCGCTCTGAGTAAGCAGTAGGGCCGCTGTCGGCTATGGGAAGCCAATTCGGGCAGCAAATCTGGGAAATGCAACACCAAGGGGCAATAAGCATGGGAGACAAGGCATGAGCACGGACAGGAAGAGATTCGGGCGCTTGCGACCCGGCTTCGCGGCGCTCGCGATCACGGTGCTGGTGGGCGGAGTGTTCGGAGCATCGCCCGCGTCGGCCGACGAGGGCAGCGACACGTACACGGTGAGTTTCAGCAGCGTCGATGAGGCGAAGGCGGCGATCGCTGATCTCGGGATCGAGACGGATGCCTTCTACGAGGGCGCGATCAAGGGATTCTCGGCCGAGTTGACCCCCTCGCAGGTCGAGGCGTTGCGCGCGTCCGGTGCGGTGTACGGCGTGAGCCCCGACAAGGTGGTCACTGCCGCCGCGCAGGATGTCATCCCTCCGGTGCGCACGGTCGAGGCCGATAAGGCCCCCGTCAACGCGTTGTCGGCCGGATCATGGACAGGGCCCGCGGTGGCCATCATCGATTCCGGCGTCAGCACGCACTCCGATCTCAACATCGCGCAGCAGGTCAACTGCTTCGGGGCCGGGGATGGGCAGGATGCGAACGGCCACGGCACGGCCGTCGCCGGTCAGCTCGCCGCCATCAACAACAGCTTCGGCATCGTCGGTGTCGCCCCCGGTGCCCCGATCTACTCGATCCGTGTGTTCGACAACAAGCTCAAGGGCAGCGTGTCGCAGCTCATGTGCGGCCTGGACTGGGTCGTGAACAATCACGCCAAGTACAACATCAAAGTCCTCAACATGAGCATGCAGTTCGCGCAGACCGACGACGGCAACTGCGGTTACTCGAACGGTGACACGATCCACCAGGCCGTGTGCTCGGTCGTGCGTGAAGGCGTCACGGTCGTGTCGGCGGCGGGGAACTCGGGCAAGGACATGGCCGGCTTCGCGCCGGGCTCCTATGACGAGGTGCTGTCGGCGACGAACTTCGCCGACTACGACGGTCAGCCGGGCGGTCGCGGTTCCAAGACCTGCACTGAGACGGGCGCGCCCGTCGATGACAGCTACGCCCCGGCGAGCAACTTCGCGGTGAGCGTTGCCGATCAGGCGCACACCATCGCCGCTCCCGGCACCTGCCCGACGACGACGAAGAAGGGCAACCGCTACGGACTCGTCGCTTCCGGCACCAGCCTGTCGGCCGCGGTGACCAGCGGGGTCGTCCTGGACTGCTACAACACCGGCGCGTGCGCAGGCAAGACGCCCGCACAGGTCATCTCGATCGTTCGCGCGCAGGCGGAATCGGCGGCGAAGAACCGCGGCAAGCGTTTCACGGGTGACCCGCTCAGCCCGGTCTCGGGCCGTTACTACGGATACTCCGCCTCGACCATCCCGACGAGCGGCTCGTCCACGCCGAGCCCGACGCCGACCCCCACGCCGACGCCGACGCCGACGCCGACCCCCACGCCGACGCCGACCCCGACCC
>NZ_JBASZT010000176.1:0-3802 GCF_049661145.1 Microbacterium sp. | reverse complement strand
CCCCAGCCCGGCCGCCCCTTCAGCCCACGCCATGCGCCGAAGGCGCGCCGTAGGATCGTACGGTGACAGCCCAGCCCCACCGCGCAGACCTCGGCAAGGATCCAGCCCGTGTCAGCGGGATGTTCGACGAGGTCGCGGCCGGCTATGACCGCACCAATACGGTGCTGAGCCTCGGCAACGACCGACTGTGGCGCGTGGCCACGACCCGCGCGGTCGCCCCGAAGCCGGGCCAGCGCATCCTGGATCTCGCCGCAGGCACAGGAGCGAGCTCCGTCGCACTCGCCCGCAGTGGCGCCGAGATCGTCGCGGGGGATTTCTCCGCCGGCATGATCGCGGAGGGCCGCCGCCGGCACGGCGATGCGCCGAACGTGACCTTCGTCGAGGCGGACGCCATGGACCTCCCGTTCGCCGACGACGAGTTCGACGCCGTCACCATCTCGTTCGGTCTGCGAAACGTCAACGACCCGAATCAGGCGCTCGCCGAGATGCTGCGGGTCACCGCGCCGGGCGGCAAGCTCGTCGTCTGCGAGTTCTCGCACCCGCAGAACCCGGCCTTCGCGGCCCTCTACGGGTTCTACAACGACCGCATCCTGCCGACTGTCGCGAAGACCGTGAGCTCCAACGCAGACGCGTACGACTACCTGAACGAGTCGATCAGGGACTGGCCCGATCAGCTGACGCTGGCATCGTGGATCCGGGATGCCGGGTGGAGCGCCGTCGCGCACCGCAACCTCTCCTTTGGGATCGTGGCGTTGCATCGCGCCCTCAAGCCGGTCTCCTGACGCGGCCTCGGTGCGGAGACTCCGAGGCCGCTGGGCACGGACGGGGCGCAACCGGTCCCGGTAGGCTGTGAGGGTGACTCCGAGCCCCCCCGCTCCCGGCGCGCGCTTGACGGCCACCCTCGGCCTCACCGAGCGCGTGCTCGCCGGACCCCGGATGCGCTCGTTGCTCGCGGTCGTCGAGGACGGACTCGACCGCGTCGAGCACACTCTGGCGCGTGAGCTGCACGTCAGTGACCAGCTCGCGGACGCCACGACCCGCTATCTCTACGAGGCCGGCGGCAAGCGGGTGCGCCCCATGTTGTCGCTGCTGACCGCGCAGCTGGGCAGTGGAACCACGGACCACGTCATCGCGGGGGCCGCGGCCCTGGAGATGACCCACCTCGGCTCGCTCTACCACGACGACGTCATGGACGGCGCGGATGTCCGCCGCGGGGTGCCCAGTGCGCACGCCGTCTGGGGCAACAGTGTCGCGATCCTCACCGGGGACATCCTCTTCTCGCGGGCGAGCCAGCTGATGGCGCAGATCGGCGAGCGGGCCATCCGTCTGCAGGCCGACACGTTCGAGCGGCTCGTCCTGGGTCAGATGCACGAGACCGTCGGCGCACCGGCCGGCGACGACCCGGTCGAGTTCTACATGCGGGTGCTCGCAGACAAGACGGGGTCGCTGATCGCGGCATCCGCTCAGGCCGGCGTCATCTTCTCCGACGCGCCGCCCGAGTACCGCGCCCCCGCGCTGGAGTACGGCGAGAAGGTCGGCATCGCCTTCCAGCTTCTCGACGACGTCATCGACCTCTCCGACGATCCCGACGAGACCGGCAAGATCCCCGGCACCGACCTGCGCGCGGGCGTGCCGACCATGCCGTACCTGCTGCTCGGGCGTGCCGACGATCCGGTCTCGCGCGCGCTCAAGGCGACGATCGACGACGGCGTGGCCCGCATCGCCGACGGCGCAGACCCCGCTATCCTCGACGAGGCGATCGGACAGTTGCGCGAGCATGCCGTGACCGAGGCGACCCGGCGCCAGGCGTACGAGTGGGCGGATGCCGCGATCACGGCGATCGACCCCCTTCCGCCCGGAGTCGTACACGACGCCCTCGTCAAGCTCGCGCACGTGATCGTCGACCGGTCGAGCTGACGCGGCCGCGTTTCGACTCGCTTCGCTCGCTCAACGACCGGAAGCCCGCTCAACGCACGGGGTGCACCCGAAGGGAAGAACCATGACCAATCTCAGGCTGGCCATCGTCGGCGCCGGACCGGCCGGCATCTACGCCGCGGACATCCTGCTGAAGGCCGAGCGCCGGTTCGACGTGTCGATCGACCTGTTCGACCAGCTGCCGGCTCCCTACGGGCTCGTCCGCTACGGGGTCGCGCCCGACCACCCCCGCATCAAGGGCATCATCACGGCGCTGCGCGACGTGCTCGACCGCGGCGACATCCGCATCTTCGGCAATGTCCGCTTCGGTGAGGACCTCACTCTCGACGACCTCAAGCGCCACTACCACGCCGTCATCTTCGCGACCGGCGCGATCCGCGACGCCGAACTCGAAATCCCGGGCATCGACGCGGTGGGCTCGTACGGTGCCGCGGACTTCGTCAGCTGGTACGACGGGCACCCGGACTTCCCGCGGGAATGGCCGCTGGACGCGGCATCCGTCGCCGTCATCGGCAACGGCAACGTCGCACTCGACGTCGCGCGCGTGCTCGCGAAGCACGCTGAGGATCTGCTCGTCACCGAGATCCCCGCGAACGTTCAGGCTGGGTTGGAGGCCTCGCAGATCACCGATGTCCACGTCTTCGGGCGGCGAGGCCCGGCGCAGGTGAAGTTCACGCCGCTGGAGCTGCGCGAACTCGGCGAGCTGCGTGATGTCGACATGGTGGTCTACGACGAGGACTTCGACTACGACGAGGCTTCGCGCGCGGCGATCGCGAGCAACAAACAGGTCATGGTCATCGACCGGGTGCTGCAGTCGTGGCGGCAGCGGCCGGGTGTGAATGGCACCGGTGGCGAAGCAAGCCGCCGCCTGCACCTGCACTTCTACGCCAAGCCCATCGAGGTCCGCACCGACGACGACGGCCGTGTCGCAGCCCTCGTCTACGAGCGGACGCGGCCCGACGACGTCGGCGGGGTCGTCGGCACGGGCGAATTGCGCGAGGTGCCGATCCAGCAGCTGTACCGGGCCGTCGGCTACTTCGGGTCGCCGCTGCCGGGGGTTCCCTTCGACAAGCGCCACGGCGTGATCCCGAACCATGAGGGTCAGGTGTTGCACCAGGATTCCAACGAGCGCGTGCCGGGCGTCTACGCGACGGGGTGGATCAAGCGCGGGCCGGTGGGACTCATCGGGCACACGAAGTCCGACGCGATGGAGACGATCAGCCACGTCATCAATGACCAGGGGTCGTGGTGGAGCCCCGAGGACCCGTCGATCGAGGCGATTCCCGCCTTGCTGGCTGAACGCGGCGTCGTGTGGACCGACCTCGACGGCTGGCATCGCCTCGACGCGCACGAGATCGCCCTGGGAGCTGTGCAGGAGCGCGCCCGCGTCAAGGTCGTGGACCGCGACGAGATGGTCCGGGTCTCACGCGGAGAGTGAGCACCGCCCGGCCGTCGGTAGGCTGACGCCATGGCTGCCTCGTGGGTGACCGACATCCTCGGGGAGCGCTTCGAGCAGCGGACGCTGGACCTCGGCGAGGATGCCGACGGGCCCCGCGTCGCGACGCTGGTGAGGCGCCCGGCGGGTGTCGTCGCGGGTGTGCTCGGTCCCCTCGCAGACGTCGACGTGCTGTACGTGCACGGCTGGTCGGACTACTTCTTCCAGATCGAGCTCGCCCGCTTCTGGAACGGGCTCGGTGCGCGCTTCTACGCGCTGGACCTCCACGGCTACGGGCGGAGCCTTCGCCCCGGCCGGGCCCCCGGGTACGTCGCATCGCTGGAGGAGTACGACGCCGACATCGCGGCAGCGCTCGCGGTGATGCGCGGGGCGGGGGTCGGGGCCGGGCGTCGCGCGGGGCCTGGTTCACGG
>NZ_JBASZT010000175.1:0-9778 GCF_049661145.1 Microbacterium sp. | reverse complement strand
TCGCCGACCTGGACGATCGCGCCCGGGCGCTGCGGCGCATCCATGATGCGGTGCTGAGCGGTGCACGTCCGCCCGAGTACCCGCGCCCTCTCGTCGCGCGGTCGTGGCAGCGGGCGATCAGCCTCGGGCTGCATCCGGATGCCGAGAACCGTCGCGGTCCGTCGCGCACCGCCGACATCGCCGCGCTGCGCGAGCGCTCGCCGCTGCGCGACGTCATCGGCGAAGTGCGAGCGGTGCTCACCGGGACCGCGGAAGCGGCGAACTACATCGTCGTCGTCACCGACGCGGACGGTGCGGTGCTGTGGCGCGAGGGGGCGGTGCGTACCCGCGCCGTCGCTGACCGCCTGGGGTTCGTCGAGGGCGCGCGCTGGACCGAAGACCGCGTCGGCACCAACGCGATCGGGACGACGCTCGCCGAGGCGGCACCGGTCGAACTGTTCGCCGCGGAGCACTTCGAGCAGCAGCAGCATCCGTGGTACTGCTCGGCGGCACCGATCCACGATCCCCGCACCGGCGAAGTCATCGGTGTGGTCGACGTGAGCGGTCCCGCGCGCACCCTGCATCCGGCGATCGGAGCGCTGGTGCGCTCGAGTGCGAGACTCGCCGAGGTCGCCCTGTGGAGCCGGCACGAGCAGCGCCTCGACCGGTTGCGGCGCTCGGCCGAGCACCTCATGCGCAGCGGGCCGGCGCTCATCGTCGACGACGACGGCTGGGTGGCGCACCACGTCGGAACGACGCCGCGTGACCGGGTCGCCGCCCCCGCGAGCGGGCGGCTCATCGCCATCCCGGGGGTGGGGATCTGCGTGCCGGAGAGACTTCCGGACGGTTGGCTGCTCCGCCCGGCGGGGCAGCGCGGACCGGTGCGGGCGAGGCTCGTCGGGAACGTGCTCGAAGTCTGGGGCGATGGCGAGCAGTGGACGGTCACCCTGACACCCCGGCACGCCGAGATCGTGCGGCTGCTCACCACGGCGGGCCCCGCCGGCCTCACCGCGGCGGAGCTGAGCGCGGCTGTGTTCGGCGACCGCGACCACGAGATCTCGGCCCGGGCGGAGGTGTCGCGGCTGCGTCGCGTGCTCGGCTCGCTCGTCGCCACCGCGCCGTACCGGATCGCGGACGGGGTTGTGATCGCGGTCGCGGATCCGTCGTCGTAGACGAAAGTAGATTTCACATCTATATTTGTGGCATGAACGCCATCTCCGTCGCGGAACTCCGTCAGAACCCCACCGAGGCGCTCGCGCGAGCCGAAGCGGGCGAGACGGTGATCATCACGCGCCATCGTCACCCCATCGCCAAGCTCGTCCCGTTGGACGAACCCGGCGTCACCCTCATCCCGGCGCGCAAACGGGGACCGGCGAATCTCCGTGAGGCTTTGGGCCCGCGGCCCTACACGACCGAGCAGGTCGAGGCGATTCTCCTTGAGATGGAAGAAGACAGGTGACCCGCTACTACCTCGACTCTTCGGTGGTTGCGGACGTCGTTCTCGTCGAGGGCCGGGCGGCCGAGTGGTTCGACGATCTGACTGGTGGTCCCGGCACGGAGATCGTCTCGTCACGACTGCTGCAGACCGAGCTGACGCGCACGCTGCGGCGGGCGGGGCGACCGCTGCACGAGCGCGCCGCCGTTCTCGACTACGTGAGTTTCATCCCCGTTACGGAGCAGATCTTCATCACCGCCGAAGCCATCACCGAACACACCAAGACGCTCGACGCCATTCACCTCGCGAGTGCACTCGCGGTGGGCGGGGATCTCGTGCTCGCCTCTCACGACGCGAACATGCTGCGTCTCGCAGGGCTGCTCGGTCTCACGACCGTCGATCCGGTGACGGCACCCTGACACACCGCGGCCGGGCGGTCACTCCCACACGGGTGGGAGCACGATCCGCGCGACGTCGTTCGCACCGGCGTCGCGGAACGCGTCGGTGACGTGCTCGACCGCGGCAAGGGAGCCGGTCACGATGGCGGCATGAGCGCCCACCGGGATCACGTCGGCATCCGCGTCGCGCGCCGTTTCGGCGATGGCGCCGGCATCCGCGGGAATCGTCGCGTGCGCCATCGCGCGCACGTCGGGATCTGCCGCGCTGCACACCCGCACCTCGCGGACGGACGCGAGGCGCTGCAGCGTGCGCATGAGCACGCGCGCCAGGCGCTCGGTGCCCGCGAAGACGAAGGCGAGGACGCCGCGGCCCTCGTGAACGTCGAGCGTGTTCACCGATTCGAAGCTCACTCCGCGCGTCGAGAAGCACTCGGTCGCCGCGGTGAGCGCGCCGGTGCGGTCGTCGACGATGAGGAATGCGACCCAGCGGTCGTCCATCGTGCTCACGGCGCCTCCCCGTCCACCCAGTCGGCGAGGGCCGCCTGCACCTGACGGTTCACCGCGGCCAGGAGCCGCTCCTCGTCGGGTGCGAGATCGTCCAGCAGCACCCGCGACCAGCCGTCGGGGCCCACGACGATCGGGACGCCCAGCGCACCGCGCACCGGCTCGCCCTCCAGCGAGATCTCGCCGTCGAGCCGGACCTGACCGGCGACGACGATCTCGCGGCCGTCGAGCACCGTGTCCACGAGATCGACCGTGGCCGCCGCCGTCGCCATCGCCGTCTTGGCGCCGCTGGTGTGCGTGAGGTACGGGCGGACGACGCCGCGGATGCCCGGCCGCAGCGTCTCGACCAGCGAGAACGCGGATGCCGGGTCTTCCGCCCCGAGCGAGACGAGCTGCGCCTTGGCGTCGGCCAACTCGGCCGCGAAGGTGTCCAGCGTACGGTCGCCGCGCAGCCGGTCGACGACGGCCTTGCGTTCGTCGACGTCCAGTCCCCGCAGCCGCACCGTCGACCACAGCGCGACGGCACCGTCGCCGTGCTGGCCGGCGACGAACCCGCTGACCCGCTGGCGACGGATGCCGAGCTCGGCGGCGATCTCCCGCCGGAACCGCAGGGTGTCGAGCCACGCGCCCATCCCGATCACGCGGTGCCGTCCGAGCGCGTCGGCGAGGACCCTGACCCCCAGCTCGACGGGGTTCGACACGACGATCACGACCTCCTGCCCGGTGCCGTTCGCGCGGAGCGCGTCGGCATACTCCCGGAAGACGGCGAGATTCCGACGAGCGAGCGAGTCGCGATCGATGGCCCGCGCGCGATCGGTCGGCACCGTCGCCCCCGCCGCGAACACGACGATGTCGGCGACCACGTCCCCGGGGGAGGACGCGACGTCGATGACGGGCGCATGCTCGTCGTAGGCATCGATGAGGTCCGCGCGCAGACCGTGCACGGCAAGGGCCGATGGCCCGCCCTGCCGCCCCACGAGTTGAAGTCGTGATGTCGAGCCGAGCACGCGCCGCGCGATCAGGTCCGAGCAGACTGCGCGACCCACATCGCCCGTCGCGCCGAGTACGGCGACATCCATGGCCCGATGCTACCCGCGTGTGCGTGCATGCTTTGACGCGCGGTGCCGTGACCCCCCGCGGCGTCCACTTGCCGAGTTCGGTCGGCTCGCGCGGGGCGGAGCGGCCGAACTCTGCACGTCGAGGGCCTGGCGGGTGCGCAGGCGGCGGATGCCGGGGAGGCGGCGGATGCCGCAGGCGGCGGATGCCGAGGAGATGGCGGATGCTGAGGACGAAATCCCGGCATCCGGTCCTCAGCATCCTGCATTCTCCTCAGCAACCTGCGGGGGCGGCCTAGAAGCCGGCCACGAAGCTCCCGATCACCCGGTCGATGGCGGCGAGATCGGCCTCCGAGTTCGCCTGCACGGCGACGGTGATCGTGTAGCTGCCGTCGACGGCTGTGGCCGCCACGAAGACGTATGCTGCGCCGACCCCGCCGCACTGCTCGTAGACCCCGAAAATGCCGACGTGCGCGCCGTCGTCGAACGCGTCGCGACCCTGCGGCGCGCAGTTGTCGGAGAGGAACACATCGGCGCGGTTCAGCAGCTCCTCCGGAGGGACGCGCGTGTCGGGGGATGCCGCGACCCACACTCCGGGCGTGTCCCAGCCTTCGGCGAAGCCGGCCATGTCGGGGGTGGCGATCACGCTGGCCCACGTGCCGTTCTCGTTCGTGTATCCGGCGCCGTCGAGTTGGTTCCAGGCGGCGGGGACCTCGACCCGGATGGCTCCGGAGTCGTCGGAGATCACGGTGTATTCGCCGTCGGCGACGGCGCTCTCGCCACCGCCCGCCCCGCCGATGACCTCGACGGGCGTCAGCTTCTCGCCGTTGAACTGCCCGCGGTAGTAGATGCCCTCTGCGGGTCGGTAGACGTCGACGTCGATGGTCGCGTCCTGACCGTGGGTGCGGAGCACGTCGCAGTAGTCAGCCAAGGTGCCGTCCCGTCCGAGCGTCACGCCCTGCATCTTGGTGACCAGGTCGCCCGGTTCGACGCCCGCGGCATCCGCGGGCGAGCCCGACCGCACGGAGCTGACCCAGACGCCCAACCCCTGGCCCTCTTCGTCCGTGATCGCCTGCGCGTTGATGCCGAGGCTCAGCACGCTGTCGCCCTTTCGCAGCTGATCGACGACGGCGAGCACTTCGTCGCGGTGGATCGCGAGGTTGGTGTCGTACGTGTTGTTGCCGGCGTAGTTGACGCCCAGGACGCGACCGTCGGCGTCGATGAGGGGACCGCCCGAGTTGCCGCCGCGGATGCGGGCGTCGTGCTCGATCACGGAGTCGAGGGATGCCCACGGCGTCTCACCGGGGGTGGATGCCTTCGAGACGATGCCGCGCGTCATCGTGAACGTGGGGTCGCCCAGCGGAAACCCCGCGGCGTACACGTCGATCGCCGTCTTGATGTCGTCCTTGCGCCAGTCGAAGTACGGGAAGTCGTCGCCCGTCAGCTGGATGACCGCCAGATCGAGGCACTCCGACGACCCGAGCACTTTCGCGTTGAGTGTCTTCGACGTATCGCCGCCGCGCCAGACGTCGAGGGTGCCCGCCCCCACCACGACGTGGTTGTTGGTGACGGCGACGCCGTCGGGGGAGATGAGGAATCCGGATCCGCGACCGGCTGCCTCGTATCCACCGGATTCGGGCGAGACGAAGGTGCCGACGGCCTCGATCTGGATCGTGGCGGACTGGACGTCCTCGAAGGTCACCGGGGTCGGGGCATGACCGGCTGCCCCCTGCGCGCAGCCGGTCACGAGGGAAGCGATGAGCGCGACCGCGCCGATCGTGGACAGGGGGCGCAGCGTGCGCTGCGGAGAGTCGATGTTCATGCCGCTCACGGTAGGAAGCGGCTCTTGCGGTGGCCTTTCGGCGCGGCTGCCCGGGCTTGCGCGGGGCTTTCATGCTTAGGCTGAGCCCGCGTGCGCACCGGCCGGCCGAAAGCTCCCCGAAAGCCGCTCGCGAGACGCTCGAACACACGTGACAAGCAAGGGAGCAGCCGATGGTCAGCAGATTGGCGTCGTCAGCATTCTCGGTCGTGATCGTCGGCGGCGGGTACGCCGGCATGATCGCGTCCAACCGTCTCAGAGCATCGCTCACGGCCGCGGAGCAGCAGCGCGTGCGGATCACGATCGTCAATCCGAGCGACCGCTTCGTGCACCGCATCCGCCTGCACGAGCACGCAGCAGGAGCGTCGGATGCGGTGCTGCCGCTGCGGTCGATGATCCACGACGACGTGGACGTCGTGGTGGGGCGGGCCGTCCGGATCGATACTCTCGGGAGAGCGGTCGAGGTCGTCAACGGCGGGGCGAGGACGACCATCGGCTATGACGGTCTCGTCTACGCGGTGGGATCGATGCCTGCGACAGCGGTCCCGGGCGTCTCCGAGCACGCGGTCGCGATCGGTGAGGTGGACGGGGCGGAGGAAGTTCGCAGAAGACTCTCCGCCGCTCGGACGCTGCGGGTCTGCGTCGTCGGCGGAGGTCCGATGGGCATCGAGACCGTGACCGAGATCGCCGAGGCCCATCCTCGGCTCGACGTCACGCTGCTGGCAGGCGGACGCCTCGGCGCAGGACTTCGTCCTGCCGCACGCCGGTCGATCCGCCGGGCGATGGCTCGACTGCGAATCGAGATCGTCGAGGGCATCCGCGTCGAGCGGGTCACGTCGAGAGGGGTGCGTCTTCGGGACGGAACGGAGCGTCGGTTCGATCTCACGGTATGGGCGGCAGGATTCGACGTCCCCGACCTCGCGGCAGCGAGCGGGCTGGCCGTCGACGACCGGGATCGCCTGTTGGTCGATCCGTCGCTGGTGAGCATCTCGAACGCTGCCGTCATCGGGGCCGGCGACGCGGTGCGTCTCCCCGACAGCGTCGGCGCCCACCTGCCGATGGGTGCTCGAGTCGCCCTCCCCATGGGAGGTGCCGCCGCCGATACGATCCTTGCGCACCTGCGTTCCGAGCCCGCGCCCAGCGTCTCGATCGGTCTGCTCGGTCCCTCCCTCAGCCTCGGTCGCCGACGCGGGTACATCCAAGTGACGCGTCGCGACGACTCGCCGTTGCCGATCGCCTTCACCGGGCTGCTGGGCGCGGCGATCAAGGCCTGGGTGTGCCGGATGACGATCGACGTGCCCCGGGCGGAGCGGGTCCGACCCGGGGCGTACAAGGTGCCGCCGGGGCCGAAGGCCCGCCGGGGCTGAGGGGGCGCCCCTCGGCGGCGGGTCAGTCGCCCACGAAAGGGAACCGCCGAGCGGGATCGTGACGGCGACGAACCTCACGAAGGCGCTCGCGCACCGGCTCCGGCCACGCGGTCGCGAGGGCCCACGGTCCATTGGCTGTGCCCACGAAGTTCACCTGCGTCGTTCCCGTCGCCCACGGTCGCAGCGCCGCGAACAGCTCCGCGATGATGGCCGGCATCGCCGTGTGGACGAGCGCAGGGATCGGTGCGCCGACGACGTGGAGACCGAACGGCGCTTCACGGCCGCTGACGGCGTTGTCCACGTCGGGCCGGTGTGCCAGCGCGCCGCCCAATCGACGCACCTCGACGGCGGCCAGCGGAAGCTCGACCGTCGGCCCCGCTGCCGACAGCAGCGCCTCCACGGTGTCGCGCCCGAACGAGTCCAGCAGGATGCCGCCGTCCGCAACGCCCATCGGGGTGACGGGATCGGAGTGGATCGCTCCGATCTGTGAGTACGGCATCGTGCCCACGGTGTCGATGAGGGGGATCGCCGCGGCCCGCATCGGCGCAAGAGCCGCCTCGGCCGACTCGGCGTCGCCGACGTAGGCGACCCGCAGGTGGGAGACGAACCTGCCGCGCAACGGCTCCGGCAGCTCGGGAGCCGGCGGAAGGCGGAGCATCGAGAGCGACGTCGTGAGCTCGTCCGGCAGATCGAGCGCCCATTCCGCGAAGGACCGCAGCACGTTCGGGGTGTCTTCCGCGCTGAAGTAGAGGCCTCCGCCATAGAGCGACGCGAGGGGGAAGAGGTCGATCACGACCTCCACGACGACGCCGAATCCACCCTTCCCGCCGCGCACGGCCCAGAAGAGGTCGTGGTTGAAGTACGGATCCGCGCGCACCAGGCCGCCGTCCGCGGTGACGAGGCTGACGGAACGCACGTGGTCGGCGGCGAACCCGAACGTCCGTGCCACGGGGCCGATGCCGCCGCCCATCAGGTATCCGATGACGCCGACGTGTGGAGCCGATCCGCACAGCGCGGCGAGGCCGTGCGGGGCCGTCGCCTCGAGCACGTCGTTCCAGGTGGCGCCGGCACCCACGCGCGCCGTGCGTGAGGTATGGTCCACCTCGACGAACGCGAGGTCGTCGGTGGCCATCGCCATCCCCGCGGTGACCGGGGCGAGTGCGCCGTGGCCCTTTCCGAGCACGTGAACGGGAAGGTCGTGGCGGTTGGCGAAGCCGACCGCGGTGATGACCTCCTCGACGGACCGGGGGGCCACCACGAGGGCGGGATCGTGGACGATCGCGGTGTTGAACCCGCTCAGCAGCGGGCGGAACTCGGCATCCTGGCGTCCGAACGCCTGGGGGAGGCCGGCCTCTCTCAGCTGGATGATGTGCCCGACATCGAGGTCGTGGGTCGACATGGATTCCTCTCCTTGGTAAGCCGACGTGTCGGTTACCTTTGTCTCCCGAGGACCTGTCGCCCGCCTTTCATCGTCCCGACGAGGACGGTGGCTCGCTCGCAAGGTCGGCCGCGGGGAGCCCGCGCAAGAACGCGGTGAGGATGCCGAGAGGATCGACCGAGATGCCGTCGCTGCCTGCGCGTACCGTCATCGAGAACACGATGCTGTCGGTGAGAATGACGAGATCCTGCACGTGCCGCTCGGTCGCGGCGACGCCGAAGCGCGCCAGCGAGGAGCGGGCGAGGTCGAGCGTCTCGCCGAGCAGCGGCGAGCGCGAGGTGAGAATGCCGCGCAGCGGTTCGCGATCGATGAAGTCGACGACCAGGGCGTAGCGGGCGCGCATGTCGTCCGAACGTTCGACGAGCCGCGTCACGAACGCCGCGAGCATCGTCGCGATCTGGTACACCCGAGCCTCGTGGTCGATATCGGGGGATGCCGACACCAGCACGTCGAGCAGCCACCGCAGGTCTCCCAGGCTCCGTTCCGCCAGGCGGCGCGCCACGAGCTCGAGCAGGGCAGCGCGCGTGGGCGCGTAGTACGACGTCGAGCCCTGCGGGAGCTCGGCGTAACGGTCCACCGCTCGGTGTGTGAGGGCACGCAGGCCCTCGGTCGCGATGAGGTGGATCGCCGCGTCGGCCAGCACTTCCGGTCGCGAACGTGTGGCGGGGGAAAGATCTTGCATGCACACCACTCTACAGCTGTATAGTCTCTACAGATGTAGCGATCTCTACGGATGTTGAGATCGCGAGCGGATGTCGAGAAGAGGGCGGGTCATGCGGGTTGCAGTGATCGGTGCGGGGATCGGCGGGCTGTGCGCAGCCATCGGGCTGCAGCGAGCGGGTGCCGACGTCGTCGTGCTCGAACGGGCGCCCCAGCTGCGGCCGGTGGGATCGGGCCTGTCCGTCTTCGCCAACGGGGTCGCAGCCCTCGAAGCCCTCGGGGTGGGGGAGGGGTTTCGGGACATCACGACGACGCAGCCGAGCATCCTGCGCGGGGGTCAACGACGTCCGGATGGCCGGTGGCTGGCCACGCTTCCCGCATCGTCGCTGGCGCACCTGCGGATCGTGCACCGCGCAGAGCTGCACGACCTGCTCGTGGCCGCCCTGCGGCCGGGGACGCTGCACCTCGGCGTCGAGGTGACCGGGGCCGACGCGGCCTCGGGGACGGTGACGACGAGCGGCGACGGGGATCTCGTCGGCGAGAGCTTCGATGTCGTCCTGGCGGCGGACGGCATCCGCAGCACTGTCCGTCGGTCGTGGCCGGGTGACCCCGGCCTGCGCTACGCGGGATACTCCACGTGGCGCGGCATCACCGAACGGCCGGTGGACCTTCGGTCGGCTGCGGGCGAGACGTGGGGGCATCGGCTGCGGTTCGGCCTCGCTCCGCTTCGCGATGGCCGCGTCTACTGGTTCGCGGTCGCCTCGATGCCCGCCGATGAGACGGTGACGGACGAGTTCGGCGAGGTGCGTCGGCTGTTCGGGCACTGGCATCCCCCTGTGCCGGAGTTGCTCGCGAACACGGTTCCGGACACCGTCTTCCGGTTGCCCATCAATGAACTGGCAGGGCCCCTCCCGACGTTCGTGCGGGGCCGGTGCGTGCTCCTGGGCGACGCGGCGCACGCGATGACGCCGGATCTCGGGCAAGGCGGTGGCCAGGCGATGGAGGATGCCGCCACGCTGGCGATCCTGCTCCGTCCGTTCGCCGCCGAGGAGTTCCCCGACCCGGCCGGGGTGGGCACTGCCCTGGCGTCGTACGATCGGCTGCGCCGCGCGCGCACCCAGCC
>NZ_JBASZT010000174.1:0-2327 GCF_049661145.1 Microbacterium sp. | reverse complement strand
GCCCAGCCCTGCCGCGACGAGGCCCGCCACGAGCGGGGCCGCGAAAGACGTGCCGCTCCACACCGCGAACCCGCCGCGGAAGTCGTCGGGGTCGATCGTCAGCCGCCGCCTCGCGTACCGGTCGTCGCGCGCCGATGCCTGCAGTCCGCCGCGGAGATCCGGCACCGTGCTCAGCACCGACGCGCCGACCGCGTACGTGCGCACCCACGGGCCGACGTTCGAGAACAGCGCCGTTGTGACCCGGTCGGGGTTGAGCGCACCCACCGAGATGTGCTCGGCGGCGCCGTCGGGCACGAGCCCGTTGTCGGCACCCGGCCACGGCCACAGCGAGGCGGGGAAGCTCGGGCGGTCGGTCGCGTCGTTGCCCGCCGAGACGACGACCGTGACGCCGAGCCCGCGCAGCACGGTCAGCAGGTCGTAGAGGTGGCGGGTGTACAGCCCGTCGATCGGGGTCTCGTGGTAGTACCCCAGCGACAGGTTCAGCACGTCGATCGCGCGCCCGCCGTCGACGTCGTCGCGGTAGCGCTGCACGAGGATGCCGAGGTCTTCGACGACGCGCAGCAGGTTCGACTCCTCGACGATCCCGCGGCCGTCCGCGACCCGGATGGCGAGCAACGCGGCATCCGGCGCGATCTGCCGCACGATCCCGGCGATGAACGTGCCGTGCCCCGCGACCGGATCCAGCTCGCCGTCGAGCGGCCCGTACAGATCGGGATAGACCTCGGGGTTCGCCGCGTCGTGCAGGCCGACGGGGTCACCGTCGAGGCGCACGTCGCGGTCGACGAGAACGCCGGGCAGCCACGCGTGCTCGCCGATGCCGGTGTCGAGCACGGCGACGACGGCGCGCCGACGATCGGAGGCGACATCGGTGAAGACGGGCTCCGGGCCGATCCACGCGACCGGCTGCCGGCCGCCGGAGCCGCAATCGCCGTACTCGCCGACCGGATTCGACTTCGTGTAGGGATTCGACTTCGTGTACGGATTGGACTTCGTGTACGGATTGGACTTCGTGTACGGGTTGGCCCCGATCTCGTCGACGGTGAGCACGTGATCCAGCCCGATGTGCTCGACGCCCGACTCTTTCAGGGAAGCAGGCACGTCGACGCGGCCATCGCTGCCACGGATCGCGTTGCGACCGCGGAGGATGCTGCGACGCACCCGTTGCAGCACGCGCCAGGCATCCGGGAGTGCGTGAGAGGCGGCATCCTCCGGTTCCGGCGCAGTCAGTCGCGCCCTGACGACGACCGGCGCGTCCGGCAGCCGCGGCTCGGGAATCTCGCCCGCGTCCAGCTCGGTGCCATCGAGGCGCTCGGGTACGACGCCCCAGCCGAGCACGGCGGCGGCAGCGCTCACGCGCTCGAGGTTGGTCGCCACGACGCCCGCGTCGCCGCCCGAGACGAGCAGCCGGTCGGGGACGTACGCGGTCTGGAACGCCTCGATCCCGTCGAGCGGCTCGGTGCCCGGGTCCAGCACGGTCGCTGAGATGACCGCGCCGCGGGCACGGTCGCGCCAGGACCATCCTTCCGGCTCGGCGGGTGCGGCGGGATCGTCGAAGTCTTCAGGGGTCATGCGTCTCTCCTTGGCGGGTCAGCTGGATGCCGGCGGCGCCGGCGCTAGATCTCGAAACGGGGGGTCAGCAGTTCATCGGGCGCGCCGGGCTCGGGCGCGGCGGCGAGCAGCACGCGCAACCGCGAGATGCCTCGTTCGACGGCATCGATGAAGAAGCGGCCGCCCTCGAGGGTCGCCGTGTGTTCGCCGTCCTCTTGAGTGAGCCGCACTTCCGACACGTCGCCGTCGACCCAGCCGTCGAGGCGACAGCGGTCGTGGTCGGCCGCGGTGACATGCACCAGCATGTTCGTCCGCCCGTCGCTGAACTGCAGGGTCAGCATGTCGGCGTCGCCGCGCACGGCGGTGGTGGCGTCGCTGGCGATGAGGCTCAGCAGCGCGTACTCGCGGCCGAGGTCGACCATCGCGACGGCGGCGATCATCCTGTCGGCGAGGTCGTCTGGTACCGGGTCCACCGCCCGCCCCGCACGCCGGATCGCCGCGAACAGTGCGGCTTCGTCGGTCATCGAATCAGAGGTCACGTTCGTCCTCGTTCCATCCCGCCGCTTCGAGTGCGGCGCGTAGCTTTCCGAGGCATCGCCCCCGGGTCGGTCCGATCGAGCCGATCGGCATGTTCAGGTCGCGCGCGAGGTGCGCATAGTCCGGGCGCTCCTCGAACGCGATGACGCGCAACAGGCGCCCGCAGCGCTCGTCGAGCCCGGCGACGGCCGACCACAGCCGGCGGTCGCGATCGGCGGCATGCGCATGTTCCTCCGCGGAGC
>NZ_JBASZT010000173.1:0-2261 GCF_049661145.1 Microbacterium sp. | reverse complement strand
GGCCACGTGCACGGAACTGGCCAGGTGCCAGGCGACCCGTGCCGGGTCCATTCCGAGGGACTCGAACGCGACCGCGAGGCCGACGTGCGCCGCGCGCCGGAACTCGGGCGCGGACAGCGCCGAGATCGAGGCCCGGGCGAGCGGATCGCGCATCCGCAGGCGGCCTCCCTCGAACTCCACCAGGCCGCTCGCGGTGAGCTCGTCGATCGCGGGGTCGAGATCTGCTATGTCGTCGCCCATCCATGCCTGCGCCGCGCGGAGGACGATGTCGATGCGCCCGCTGGACTCCTCCGCGACGACGAGCGCGAGCCGACGTGCCGACTCGGAGAGCGTCAGCATCCGATTCTGCACCGCCCGGTCCACTTCGCCGTGCACCGGCAACGATGCTCCGACGCTGAGCCGCGCGAACAGATCGTCCGCAGACGTTCGCACCGCGAGCTCGTCGGCCATGGTCGTCAGCGCCCGCGGGTTGCCGTCCGCCCGTTCGATGAGCAGGTCCTGCAGGGCCGGGTCGCTGATGCCGTCGAGCCGGTCGGCAAGCAGCGCGCGTGCGCTGTCGGTATCCAGCGGATCCACGGTGCTCAGCTGCAGTCCGCTGAGGTCGGCGAGGGCGGCGGCGTCGGAGCGCATCACGATGATGATCGCCACCGGGTCCCGTGCAAGGCGCCGCGCGGCGAAGGCGACGGCCGAGAGGGACTCGTGATCCACCCACTGCGCGCTTTCGACGACGACGAGCGTCGCGGTGTCGCGAGCGGCCTCCTCCAGCAATGCCATGACCGCTGCACCGACTGCGAAGCCGTCGGCCGAGCTGTCAGTCTCGAACCCGAGGACGCCGCGGAGGGTTCGCGCATGGGTGCTCGAGATGGCGCCCAGCGCGTCGGACAGCGGTGAGATGAGTCGCTGGAGCGCCGAATAGGGGAACTGCGCTTCCTGCTCAATCCCCTCGACCTCCAGAACGCGGGGTGAGGGCAGCCGGGCTGCCGCCGCGCGCCAGAGCGCCGACTTCCCCACGCCCGGGCCGCCCACGATCGCGGACCCGGTGCCCTCGCCGGCGAGCGAGGCGGCGAGACCCGATACGACCTCTTCGAGCAGGCGTTCGTGCCCGAACAGCGGGGGAGGTCCCGGCTCGCGCCCGTCGTCCATCGCGTGTCCTCTCGGCATCCATCCGATCTGCGCTCGTGCGCGCACGGGCTGCTCGTCGTGCACACGGTGGCAAGACGGGCAGCGCCGGTGCTTTCTAGGTTCGAACCGAACGGCTCATCGACATGGAGAGAGACTATGCCTCACGTGACCACATCGGACGGGACCGAACTCTATTACACCGAGCAGGGTTCCGGCAGGCCCGTGCTGTTCAGCCACGGCTGGCCGCTGAGTTCCGACGCCTGGCAGGTCGAGTTGAAGGTCTTCGCGGATGCCGGATACCGAGCCATCGCGCACGACCGGCGCGGCCACGGTCGATCGAGCAAGACGTATGCCGGTAACGACATGGACACGTACGCGAAGGACCTGTCCGAGCTCGTCGAGGCGCTCGACCTGCACGACCTCGTGGTCGTGGGTCATTCCACGGGTGGTGGCGAAGTCGTGCGGTACGCCGCGCAGTACGGCGAAGGGCGCGTGGCCAAGGTCGTCACGGTCGGCGCCGTACCGCCCATCATGCTCATCTCCGACGCGAACCCGGAGGGCACGCCGATCGAGAACTTCGACGAGATCCGCTCTCACGTCCTGAAGGACAGGTCGCAGTTCTGGAAGGACCTCGCCGTCTCGTTCTTCGGTTTCAACCGCGACGGCGCGGCGGTGTCGCAGGGCGCGATCGACGACTTCTGGCGGCAGGGGATGCTCGTGAACCTCTCCGCTGCGTACGACTGCGTGAAGGCGTTCTCCGAGACCGACCAGAACGGCGACCTCGAGGCGCTCGCCGTGCCGATCCTGATCGCGCACGGCGACGACGACCAGATCGTGCCGATCGCCGCCGCCGCCGAGAAGGCGATCCGGCTCGTGAAGGACGGCACCCTCAAGGTCTACCCCGGCGCGCCCCATGGCATCTTCGGCGCATACCAGGATCAGCTCGACCAGGACATCCTGGATTTCATCCGCGCCTGACTCGGGTCACTCGCGCAGGAGGGTGCGCAACTGTTGCCGGGAGGTGACGTCGAGCTTGATGAACACCTTCCTGAGGTGGTATTCGACGGTGCTCATGCTGAGGAAGAGTTCCGTCGCGATCTCGCGGTTCGATTTGCCGGATGCTGCGAGGCGCGCGATCC
>NZ_JBASZT010000172.1:0-2007 GCF_049661145.1 Microbacterium sp. | reverse complement strand
CGGCGGTGCCGATGCGGGCGGCGTGGGCGCGGAAGGACGACTCGCGCAGCAGACGGTCGACGGATTCCGCGATCGCGCGCTCCGAGAGCCGCCCCCGCCGCGGGCGCAGGCGCAGCCCCGCACCGCTCCACGCGACCCTCGCGGACACTTCGGACTTGTCTTCCGTGTTGCCGGTCGCGAGGATGGGCACCCCGTGTGCGAGCGCGAAGTGCACGCCACCGTACCCGGCATTCGTGACGAACGCCGCCAGGCGAGGGAACAGCAGGTCATACGGTAGATACGGGGCGATGCGAGCGTTGGACGGAAGACCACCCTGCGGCATCTCGCGACCGCCCGTCGAGGCGACGACCAGCACGTCGCGGTCGGCCAGGGCGCGCAGTGTCGGCATGACGAGGTCCTCGAGGTCGCCGTTGGCCACGGTTCCTTGCGTGACGTGCACCACGGGGCGCGCACCGTCGAGGTCATCCCACCACGCCGGCAGGGCGGAGGTCGCGTCGTTCGTCTCGCTCGAAGACGCACCGAGCGAGACCGGGCCGACGAAGTGCACGGGTGTCGTGAGGTCTGAGCGGGGGTACTCGAACTCCGCGACACTGAACTGCACGACGGCATCCGCGAGCGCCGGGTAGTTCATGGCGGGCGTCAGCAGCTCACCACCCGTCGTCTCGCGCACGATCCGCTCCGCCGCACGCTGCAGGTCGGCGAAGACGAGCCGATCGGTCGTCCACGTCAGCATCCCGTTGCGCAGCCGACCGAGCGGACCGGGCAGAGGGGGGATGCCGAGGGCGAAAGGAGCGGTGTCGCGGCTGCGCAGCCCGAGCGGCACGATGCCGAGGCTGAGCACCGGCGGCCGTGCGCCGGAGGGTCGGCACAGCAGCAGCATCCCGCCGAAGAACAGTGCTTCCGTGAGCACGGCGTCGGCCTGCTGAAGGCGCAGCTGCTCGTCGATGGCACGCAGCTGCGCCGGGGCCGGCTCGAGGAAGATGTGCTGGAGATCCCACTTCGCTCCCGCGACGCCGGTGCGTCCCACGCGGCCGGGGAAGGCGGCATCCATATCGCGGTCGTCGTAGTCGGCTTCCGCGGGCAGCGGCACGAACCGCGCGCCGGCCGCTTCGACGGCGCGCTGGTATCGGGCGCCGGTGAGAAAGCGCACGTCGTGGCCGGCGGACGTCAGCGCGCGAGTCACCGCGAGGAGCGGAGTGATGTGACCGTGGACGGGAGTACTGCAGACGAGGAGCGAAGACACGGGGCAACCTTCCATGTAGGATGTTGAAAGCACCTGTGAAGTATTCACCACACTCTTAGGAAAGTCAAATGTCTCGTTACGTCTCTCCGTTGCGCGAAGCGCAGGCCGCGCAGACGCGCGCCCGCATCCTCGAGGCGGCGGGTGCCGAGTTCGGCGAATCCGGCTACGGCGGCACCGCGCTGTCGGCGATCGCCCGGAGGGCGGGCGTGTCACTGGAGACCGTGAAGCAGAACGGCCCCAAGGCCGCGCTGCTGCTCGCCGCGTTCGACCACGCCTTCTCGCAGGCCGAGGGGGACGGCCCCCTGCACGCCCGCGAGTTGGGCGCGCAGGCGGCCACGCTGCCCGGCGAGGAACTGCTGGCGTTTCAGCTGAGCTTCGTCGCCGACGCCAACGCGCGCGTCGCGGGGCTGTGGCCGAGACTGCTCGACGCGGCGGGCGATCCCGAGGTCGGGCGGCGCCTCGCGGAGTTGCAGCGCAATCGCCGCTCCGACATGCGCACCACGATCGCGCTGTATCGCGCGACGGGTCTGTGCACGAGTTCCCGCGACGACGAGGAACTGGCCGAAGAGCTTTCGTTCCTCATCTCGCCCGAAAGCTACACGCAGCTGGTGGTGGATGCCGGCTGGCCCGCCGCCGCGTACCGGGCCTGGCTCGAACGCGCCATCCGCCGGCTGATCCTCGTCGACTGAGTGCGCAGCGCCGCCGGCGGCCCCCGGTCGCCCCGGTCGCCCCGGTCACCACGGTCGCCCCGCGAGGCCCGGTCG
>NZ_JBASZT010000171.1:0-2234 GCF_049661145.1 Microbacterium sp. | reverse complement strand
GCGCCGTCGCGCGGACGTTCGTCGGGCACGAGGGTGTATCGCGCGCCGAGACGTTGCCGGATCTCGGCGGCTGTCACGAGCCGGTCGCGGCGCCACGCGTGGTCGGCGTCGAGCGGCATCTGCTCGATGAACCGCAGTTCGTGGCCGCGTTCCAGCGCCCAGGCGAGGAGGTCGGCGGCATCCACGTCGACGTCGGGAACCAGCACGGCGTTGATCTTCACCGGGCGGATGCCGGCGACCACCGCCGCGTCGATGCCCGCCAGCACGCGGTGCAGCAGGGGCCGCCGCGCGATCCGCTGGAACGCGTCCTTGTCGAGCGCGTCGAGTGACACGTTGATGCGGTCGAGGCCCGCGCGACGGAGCGCCCGCGCGCGGTGCTCGAGCCCGATTCCGTTGGTCGTCAGGGCGATGTCCGGCCGCGGTCGCAGCGCCGCCGTGCGCGCGACGATGTCGACCAGGTCGGGGCGCAGCAGCGGCTCCCCACCGGTGAACCGCAGCGACCGCACGCCCAGTTCCCGCACCGCGACGCCGACCAGCCGCACGATCTCGTCGGCCGTCAGCAGGTCGTCGGCGGGGGCGAAGGGCAGGCCGTCGGCGGGCATGCAGTACGTGCAGCGCAGGTTGCAGCGGTCGGTGAGCGAGACGCGCAGGTCATCGGCGATCCGGCCGAACCGGTCGATGAGCGTCGGCACCTCGGGGCGCCGCGCATGGTCCGGCACGTGCCGTACCCCCGGCATCCCGAGCGCGATGATGCTCACGAGACCTCCCACGATCAGAACGAGCTTCCACGGTACCGGGAATAGCGGCGCAACCGGCCCAGCAGCCCCATGACGCAGCGGGCCGGCGGCGTCGGTCGATGTCGTAAGAGCAGGCTGAAGTGGCACTGTCGGCCCCGTGCGGGGCGGAAAGGTGCGATCCAGCCTGCTTTGGAGACGGGCGATACCAAGCCCAGGAGCAAGACAGCCGCATTTGCGGCTGTATCCTGCCAGAATGACGCAATTGCGGATCAGAGATGCCGCGCTGTACCTCGGCGTGAGCGACGACACCGTCCGGCGGTGGATCGACGCCGGACGGTTGGCGGCCGCGAAGGACGACGCCGGGCGCACGGTCGTCGACGGTCTGGAGCTCGCCCTCCTGGCCCGCGAGAACTCGACGCAGGCGGCCGACCCGTCGCGAGTCGGCCGATCGGCGCGCAACCGCTTCGTGGGCCTCGTCACCGCGATCACGAGCGACCTCGTGATGTCTCAGGTCGAGCTGCAGTGCGGACCCTTCCGGGTCGTCTCCCTCATGAGCACCGAAGCGGTGCGCGAACTGGGCCTGGCCCTCGGCGACGTCGCGGTCGCCGTCGTCAAGGCCACGACCGTCATCGTCGAAACCCCGAAAGAAGGATGATCCCCATGCGCACCATCCCGCCCCGCCGCCTGCTCCTGCCCGCCCTCGCCCTCGCCGCCGCGGCGGCGATCGGCCTGTCGGGGTGCTCCGGCACCGAGCCCGATCCGGGGACGGAATCGCAGGCCAGCACGCCTGCTCCCGAGCCCCGCACCCTCACGGTGTTCGCCGCCGCGTCGCTGACCGAGACCTTCACGACCCTCGCGGCCGAGTTCGAGCAGGACCACCCGGGTGTGACGGTCAGCCTCGTCTTCGACGGCTCGTCCGGTCTTGCCTCGCAGCTGACCGAGGGCGCGCCGGCTGACGTGTTCGCCGCGGCGAACGAGTCGACGATGCAGACCGTCGTCGATGCGGAGCTCGCCCAGGACCCGCAGGTATTCGTGTCCAACGTGCTCGAGATCGCCACGCTGCCGGGGAATCCGTCCGACATCACCTCGTTCGCCGACCTCGCGAACCCCGACCTGAAGCTCGTCGTCTGCGCCGTCGAGGTGCCGTGCGGAGCGGCGACCGACAAGATCGAGAAGGCCACCGGCATCCAGCTCAGCCCGGTCAGTGAGGAGAACGCCGTCACCGACGTGCTCGGCAAGGTCACGTCGGGCGAGGCGGATGCCGGGCTGGTCTACGCGACGGATGTGCTCACGGCCGGCGACGCGGTGACCGGGGTGCCATTCGCCGAGGCGGACGAGGCCATCAACAAGTACCCGATCGTCGCGCTCACTGGCGCGCCGGAGCCGGAGCTGGCGGCGCAGTTCGTTGAGTTCATCCTCGGGCCCGACGCGCAGGAGCGGTTCGAGGAGGCCGGCTTCCGCGCCGCTCCCTAGCCGGCGCCTCACTCCCACACCGGG
>NZ_JBASZT010000170.1:0-5901 GCF_049661145.1 Microbacterium sp. | reverse complement strand
GGGTACGCCCTCGGCGAAGCGCCACAGGTCGCCGTCGGTGTGCGCGCGGGCGTCGGCCGTGAGTTCCGACAGGCGCGCCGCGGTCGCCTGCGCCCCGGCGGTGTCCCCCGTGAGGATCTGGTCCTTCACGGTCGTCGCCAGCGGAATCGCCTGCCGCAGGTCGTCACGCGCCGCGAACGCCTCATCCTTGAGCCGGTCGGCGACGAGCCATCCGGCGATGCCGATGCCGACGACAACGATCAGGATGCCGACGGGGACCCAGAACCGAAAACTCCTCAGCAGCGGGCGCTTGCGCTTCGCGCGCGGGGCGTCCGCTATCGCGGCGCGCCCCGATCGTCGGGTGGGATCGGACACCGGCCAAGTCTATTGAGAGTCATCCTGAACGATCGCCCTGCGGGTTTCGCGAGTAGGGGGTCTCGCGAGTAGGCGGGCTCGCGGGCTCGGTCTACACTGGGACCTTCGACGAGGGCGAGCGGGGGCCGCCTTCTGCCGCACGGGGAGGCTCAGTGGGCGCACATCAGCGTATCGACTTACCAGCGGGGTGGACCGTGCCCGGACAGGCCGTCAGTCCCCTCCCGCCGCAGGTGGCGGCCGCGCAGGCGGCATCCGCTCGCCGCCATGCCCCGCAGGCCGCGCAACCGCCGTCGCGGCGGTCGGCGTCGCGGTATCGTGGGCTCGTGCGCCGCCCTCAGGCGTGGCTGATCGGGTATCTGGTGCTTCTTACGGCCATCGCTTTCTGGCCGGTGCCCGTCGACTCCGGGGCGGGGCCGCTGCTGCGCCTGATCACGCGCATCCTGCCGATGCTGACCTACCACCGCATCGAGTTCAGCGCGAACATCCTGCTGTTCGTGCCGTTCGGGCTGCTCGTCGCACTCTTGCTGCCGCGGCGACGCTACCTCGTGCTGCCGATCGCCATCATCGCGGCGATGCTGATCGAATCGACGCAGGGGGTCCTGCTCGGCGCACGCACCGCGAGCCTGCTCGACATCGTCGCCAACACGACGGGGGCGTGCGCGGGGCTTCTCCTCGCGGAGCTCATCGAATGGCGGGGCCGCGCGCGCGACCGACCTCGCCCTCCGCTCATGGAACACTAGAGGGGCCGGCGTTGCCGCTGGCCCCGACGATCGCCCACCTGGCCGTCCCGCAGCATTCCGCTGCACCGCGCCACGCGTGTCACGCGATCCCGAACCCCCTTTGAGAAAGTGGTCTCCATGAAGTTGTCTGTCATCGGATGCGGTTACCTCGGCGCGGTCCACGCGGCGGCGATGGCCTCGATCGGCCACGAGGTGGTGGGCATCGACGTCGACCAGCGCAAGATCGACTCGCTCTCGCGCGGTGAGGCACCGTTCTTCGAACCGGGCCTGCAGGAGATCCTCACCGAAACGATCGCGTCCGGCCGTCTGCGCTTCACCACCGATCCCGCCGCGGCCAAGGGCTCGAAAGTCCACTTCATCGGGGTCGGTACCCCGCAGCAGAAGGACGGTCACGCCGCCGACCTGACCTACGTGAACACGGCCGTCAACTCCCTGATCCCCCATCTGGCCGAAGGTGACATCGTCGCGGGCAAGTCGACCGTCCCGGTCGGCACCGCCGCGGGGCTCGCCGAGAGGATCGTCCCCACCGGTGCGACCCTCGTCTGGAACCCGGAGTTCCTCCGCGAGGGATACGCGGTGCAGGACACGATCGACCCCGACCGCCTCGTCGCGGGCGTCCCCGCCGGTCCCGAGGGCGAGCGCGCCACCGAGACCCTTCGCGAGGTGTACCACCCCTCCGTCGCGAAGGGCACGCCGTTCATCGTCACCGACTACGCGACCGCCGAGCTCGTCAAGGTCTCCGCCAACGCGTTCCTCGCGACCAAGATCAGCTTCATCAACGCGATGGCCGAGATCGCCGAGGTCACCGGCGCCGATGTCACCCAGCTCGCCGACGCGATCGGCCACGACGCCCGTATCGGCCGCCGGTTCCTCGGTGCCGGCATCGGGTTCGGCGGCGGCTGCCTGCCCAAGGACATCCGCGCCTTCTCCGCCCGCGCCGAAGAACTCGGCCGCGGCGAGTCGGTCGCGTTCCTGCGCGAGATCGACGAGATCAACCTGCGCCGGCGCGACCGCGCCGTCCAGCTCGTCGTCGACGGCCTCGGCGGCTCGGTGTACGAGAGGAACGTGACGGTCCTCGGGGCGGCGTTCAAGCCGCACAGCGACGACATCCGCGACTCTCCCGCCCTCGACGTCGCCGTGCGCCTGCACGGGCTCGGCGCCAAGGTCACCGTGACCGACCCGGCCGCGATCGAGAACGCCCGCCGCGTCCACCCGCAGCTCGCCTACGTCGAAGACCGCGACGAGGCGCTGCGCGACGCGGATGCCGTCATCCTCGTCACCGAGTGGGACGAGTATCGCCGCCAGCTCCCCCCGGAGCACGCGTCGACCCTCACCACCGGGCGCGTCATCGTCGACGGCCGCAACGGGCTCGATCCCGCCGCGTGGCGCGCGGCCGGGTGGACCTACTACGGCATGGGGCGGCCCTGACGCTCCTTCACGCGGGCCTCAGGCGGCGGGTGCGGCAGGCTCAGCGGGCTCGTCGGGTGTGATCGACGGCAGGTTGGGGTCGGCGGCGGCGGGCTGAGGTGCGCCGGGCTCGGGTGCGCTCGGTTCGGGTGACGCGGTGTGGGCGGCGGGTTCGGTGCGCGCAGCGGGCAGCGCTGTGGGTGAGCCGGACGCCGGCGGAGTCGCGTCCTCGAGCAGGGCCTCCCGGATGATGCGTCGCGGGTCGTACTGGCGCGGGTCGAGCTTGCGCCATTCGACGTCGTCGAACTCGTCCCCCATCTCCTCCTTCACCCGCGCCTTGGCGCCATCGGCCCAACTGCGGGCGCGCGCGATGAAGCGGGCGACGGACTGCGCGAGAACAGGAAGCTTCTCGGGTCCGACCACCATCACCGCGACGATGGCGATGAGAAAGAGCTTCTCGGCATCCAATCCGAAGAACATGGCCTCAGACTCCCCTCGACGCGGTGTCGAGCGGGTCGAGCGTGCGCCGGGCGCGGGACGCGGACCGCTCCTTCCCCGGAGCGGGAACGGGGGACGCGCTCACCGTCAGGCGGTCGGGCGTGCGGATTCCGTACTGCCGGAGCCCGCGAGGGTGGACGTGATGCCGGTCGTGACCGTCGGCGTCCCTGACGCGGCATCCGCCACGCCATCCTCGTCCTTCATCGCCCTGATCTCGCCCTTGAAGGCGCGCGCCGACTGACCCATGCTCTTCGCGAGCGCCGGAAGCTTCGCGGCGCCGAAGAGCAGCAGGATGATGACGAGGAGGATGATCAGATGCCATCCTTGGAGGTTTGCCATGGGAGATCTCCTCGATAGGCGGGTTTCCGAGAGTCTAGCAAGCGTGCCCGTGCCGCGGCGCCGTCGCCCTTCGTTCCCCGTCGCAGACGTGCTCACACGAACAGCTGCGACATCAGCAGGATCACCGGCGCCGACGCGATCGTCGTCCACAACAGCACGTTGCGGACCACCGCCTCCGCTTCGCCGTACCGCGCGGCGTAGATGAACACGTTCTGGGCGGTCGGCAGGGCGGCGCAGACGGCGACGGCGAACACCGTCGTCGCGTCGAGGCCGAAGACCCAGGTGGCCAGGCCGATGGCGATCGCCGGTTGAACGAGCACCTTCAACACGATGGCGATGGCGACATCCCACCGGGACTCGCGCGGGACGGGCTCGGCGCGAAGTCCGATGAGTGACATCCCGAAAGCGAGCAGCATCACGGGCACCGTCATGTTCGCCACGAGCACGACGGGCTCGATGATCAGCTGCGGCACCTCGGTTCCGCTCGCGGCGACCAGCACGCCGAGCACCGCCGAGATCGTCACCGGGTTCCGCAACGGCATGACGAGCCGTCGCTTCCAGGATCCACTCGTGCCGCGACTGCGGCGGATGTCGAGGGTGATGAGCACGACCGGCGTGATGAGCGCGAGCTGGTAGAGCATGATCGGGGTGACGAAGGCGGCGCTGCCCAGCACGTAGTGCGACAGCGGCACGCCGAGGTTCGTCGAGTTGACGTAGCCGGCGCTCAACGCGCCGAGCAGGCCCGTCGCGAAAGGCCGGCGCCGCACGGCGGCGATCGCCAGGAACACGGAGATCACCGCGATCGTGCTGAGGAACGACACCAGCGCCGGCGTGCTGAACACGTCGTCAGGGTCCCCCTGCGCGAGCGTCGAGAACATCAGCGACGGAAGACCGATCAGAAACGACAGCCGTGCCAGCACTCCCGCACCCTGCGGACCGAGGGCCTCGGTGCGCCCCAGCACATAGCCGGTCGCCACGATCGCACCGACGATCGCAAAACCCTGGATCACCCCGTTCACGCCACCACCACGCTCAGGCACGTTACCCGGGCGGATGTCGCTGTGCTGACGGCAGCCCCGTGGGAAACGCCATTCGCCCGATGTTTCGAGCGGCGATCGGGCATTCTCGCTATAGTCCCGGCGAGGGGCAGAGGTCGAGTTTTGGTACGCGGCAAGTTCGTGAGTATCCTTTGAATCCTGATGTGTCGTCGGGACCGGGGCATGCTGTTGTCCGTCGACCAGGCCAAACTGGGAGTGTCACATGAAAACTCGATCCCGACTGCTCGTCGGAGCAGCAACGGTTGCGCTGGTAACCGGGGTAGCAATCGGCACCGGAGGCCTCGTCGCGTCGGCGGCACCGGCGGCCGGCCCCGACCTGAGCGCGGTCCTCGACTACCGCGTCGACGGTCAGGTCACGATCTCCGTGACGGCCGACAACCCCTCCGCCGACCCGGTGTATGGCTGGGCTGTCGTGAAGATGCCCTACGGTGGCAACGAGATTCTCGGGCCGACACCGGTCGCGCCCGGGGAGACCATCAGCTACAGCACCACTCTGACGGGTTGCGACTGCGAGGACCTTCCCAACACGGGTGCGATCGTCGGCGCCTCGACCGGCCCCGACGTCTCCGATCCCATCTGGACCTCGGGTGTCATCACCTACAAGGACCCGCGAGTGACCGTCCTCGGCTGTGACAACAAGCCGACCCCCACTCCGACGCCGACCCCCACACCGACGCCGACCCCCACACCGACGCCGACTTCCACGCCGACGGTCACCCCCACCCCGGTTCCC
Source organism: Microbacterium sp. (assembly GCF_049661145.1). Lineage (GTDB taxonomy): Bacteria > Actinomycetota > Actinomycetes > Actinomycetales > Microbacteriaceae > Microbacterium. The sequence continues at coordinate 772 of NZ_JBASZT010000170.1, read as the reverse complement.
CCGGGCGGCGGTGGCGGCGGTGGCCTGCCGGCAACCGGTGGTGACTCCGCATGGCTGCTTCCGGCCACCGCGGTCGCCGGGCTCGCGATCGCCGGTGGTGCGACCCTCCTGGTGCGTCGCAAGCGCTCCTCGTAACGACGCCATAGCGACGCCATAGCGACAAAGACCCCGCCTCCTCCGACCCGCGTGCAGCGGCCGGGCGGAGGCGGGGTCTTTGTCGTGCCCGGCGGTGTGCGCCCTCGCCGTGCGCCGGACGAACAGTCCCCGGTCCAGCGCTTCATGCCGACCGTCGCCGCACGCGGGCCGCGGGGATTCACGAGGGAAGCGGACGCACCCCGGCATCCGTCCGCATCTCGGGTGAGTCTCCGCACGCCGCGCGCGCCACGCCGCGCGTCACGCCACGCGTCACGCCACGCCCAGGCCGCGCCGCGGCACGTCCATCAGGGCGCGATCAGCCGTGAGGAACACCTCGAGCAGGCGCGACCATCAAACAGCCAGCCCCGCACCCCGATGTGGGGTGCGGGGCTGGCGAGTCGTCGGCGCGCTACGGCTTACTCGTCCGACGCGATCAGGGGACCGGAGTCGTCGTCGGTGTCGAGGTCGAATCCGAGTTCAACGTCTGTCCGAGCCCTTGTGACGGCTCGGGAGTGGGCGTCGTCGGCTCGGGCGCCGGTGTCGTCGGCTCAGGAGCGGGCGTCGTCGGCTGGGGAGCAGGCGTCGTCGGCTGCGGAGCCGGCGTCGTCGGCTCAGGAGCGGGCGTCGTCGGCTGGGG
>NZ_JBASZT010000169.1:0-1509 GCF_049661145.1 Microbacterium sp. | reverse complement strand
GCGCCGTCGTCCGCCGTCGCGCCCTCATCCCCCTCCTCGTCGCAGCGCGACGAGTACACCATCGCGGTGCGCGTCGTCGGTGACGGCACGGAGCGGATCGCCGCGCTGCGCCCGGGCACGCGGGTCGCGTTCGAGGGCCCCTACGGCACCCTCACCGGAGCGAAGCGCACCCGTCCGGGCATGCTCATGATCGGCGCGGGTGCGGGCGTCGCTCCGCTGACGGCGCTGCTGGAGGGGGAATCGTTCGCCCCCGGCGAGGCGATCCTCCTCACCCGCGACCACGACGAGCACGAGCGGATGCGCTCCGATGCGATCCGCCGGCTCGTCAGGGAGCGGGGCCTGATCCACTACGCCCTCGACGGACGGCGCGCCCCCGGCGGCGGCTGGATGCCCGCGTCGCACAGCGGATGGCCGGGCGCCGAGCTGCTGCGCTTCGTCGCCCCCGACATCGCCGAGCGCGACGTGTTCCTCTGCGGGCCGGGACCGTGGATGGACAGTCTGCGTGCCGACCTGCGCCGCGCGGGCGTTCCCGCCGACCGCATCCACGACGAATCCTTCACCATCTGAGATCGGAGACCCGATGAAGAAGATCATCTTCGCCCTGCTGACGACCGTCAGCGGGCTGGTGCTGCTCCTGAGCTACCGGACGTCGCTGGGCGAGTCGGCGTCGGTCGCCGTCGTGGATGCCGGCGCGGCGGACTCGTCGGCCGCGGCGTCGCCGTCGACCGCGACGGCGTCGCCGTCGACCACGACCACCCCGACGCCCTCGGCGACCGAGTCCGCCGCGACCGGTGGCACCGGACTGGCCGACGGCGTGTTCGACGGCGACGCGGTGCAGACGCGGTACGGCGACGTCCAGGTGCAGATCACCGTCAGCGGCGGGCAGATCACGGCGGTGACGGTGCCGGTGTACCCCTCCGGCAACAACCGGGACGCGCAGATCTCGTCCCGGGCGATCCCGCAGCTGGTCTCCGAGACCCTCAGCGCGCAGTCCGCGCAGATCGACATGGTCTCCGGCGCGACGTACACCTCGAAGGGGTACGCCGCGTCCCTGCAGAGCGCGATCGACGCCGCATCATGAGCCCCGCCGTCGCACGCCTGGCCCGCACCGCCGAGCTCATGGGCACGGTGTTCAGCGCGCACGTCATCGGCACACCCTCCGACCCGCCACAGGTCGAGTCGGCGATCGCCTCGTGCTTCGCGCACCTGTCCGAGCTCGAGGCCGTGTTCTCGCCGTTCCGCACCTCATCGGACATCCACCGGCTGCGCACCGGCGCCGCGCGCCTGGAGGATCTCGATCCCCGGGTGTCGGCGGTCGCCGATGCCTGCCGCGCGGTCGAGGCCGCCACCGCCGGCAGGTTCTCCGCGTGGCGGGACGGCTGGTTCGACCCGACGGGATACGTCAAGGGGTGGGCCGCCGACGTCGCCGCGCAGCGGTGGCTGGTCCCGCTGCTGACGATGCCAGGCGTCACGGCCGTGGGACTGAACGCCGGCGGCGACGTGCGGGTG
>NZ_JBASZT010000168.1:0-11113 GCF_049661145.1 Microbacterium sp. | reverse complement strand
GGGCGCGGGCCGCCTCATGCGCTCCGTGGGCGGATCCCTCTTCGCGACCCAGCTGGGGCAGGTCGTCGGCCGGCTCTCGCTCGAGGTGGTCAGCGGCGGCGAGCAGCGGCAACGCGCCCTCGATCGTCGCGGCCGGCTGCGCCATGCCGCCGAAGCGCTCGAGGGCTTCGAGCAGCACGCGCAGTTTCAGCTTGCGCTGGTGGTCGAGCGCGATGTGGCCGAAGTCGGCGCCGCCGGGGCGGACGCTCGGATCGACGGTGACGTCGGCGGCCGCCCAGACGTGCGGGCGGCGGTGGGGCGAGGCATCGAGCACCTCGACGACATCACCGCGCCAGAAGGACGCCTTCGCCGTGTCGGTGAGGCGCACGCGCACGCGCTCGCCCGGGATCGCATCGGAGATGAAGACGACCCGACCCTCGTGGCGGGCGACGAACACGCCGCCGTGGGCGACCCCGGTCACGTCGAGGTCGAGGAGGTCGCCGGGTTGCACCCCTCGACTCTCCCACACCGCGGGTTCCGGCGGACAAACCCGGCGACGTGCCGCGTTCTGTCGGAACCGCCTCCCTCAAACGACAAATCACGGCAAGTCGATTACCGTCCTCCGAGATCACCACCCCCGGTGGCGGGGCGGGTGCGACACAGCGAGTGCGCGCGACCCGGCCGTACGCTGGTCGGCATGCGCGTGTGCCTGGCCTCGACCTCTCCCGCCCGCCTCATGCTGATGCGGCAGGCCGGGATCGAGCCGCTGCTGCACGCCCCCGCCGTCGACGAGGACGCCGTGATCGCCGCGATCGAGGCCGCCGAGAGCCGCACGCTCCCGCCGGAGGAACACGTCCTGCTGCTCGCGCGTCGCAAGGCGGCGGATGTCGCGGCATCCCTCGCGGCGGATGACCCCTCCTTCGACGGCATCGTCATCGGCGGCGACTCGATGTTCGAGATCGATGGGCGAGTGCTCGGCAAGCCGCACCTCCCCGAGGTCGCGACCTCTCGGTGGGAGCGGATGCGCGGGAGCACCGGCATCCTTCACTCCGGACACAGCGTCATCCGCATCGCGCCCGACGCACCGCCGCGGGAAGAGGCGGCGGTGGCGTCGGCCTCCGTCACCTTCGCCTCCGACATCACGGATGCCGAGATCGCGGCATACGTCGCCTCGGGCGAGCCGCTGCACGTGGCGGGCGCCTTCACGGTCGACAGCCTCGGCGGCGCCTTCATCGAACGCGTCGAGGGCGACCCCTCGACCGTCGTCGGGATGTCGCTGTCGACCGTGCGACGCCTGTGCGGGCGCCTCGGCATCCGCTGGACGGATCTGTGGAACCGCGCCGGAACCTCGCCGACGTGAGCGCCCGCTCCTGGTAGGTTTCCGCCCACGATTTCTCGGTGATCTTGTGCGAGGGATCCAAAGCGGGAGGGTTTGCGCTGGGTAGGCTGGCATCCATGCCCTCCCTGGACACGGCGCCCGCGCGTTCGCAGATCACCAAAGTGCTCGTCGCGAACCGCGGAGAGATCGCCGTGCGCGTCATTCGCGCGGCACGCGACGGCGGCAAGCGTTCGGTCGCCGTCTACGCCGAGCAGGACCGCGACGCGATGCACGTGAAGCTCGCCGACGAGGCGTACTCTCTCGAGGGCTCGACGAGCGCAGACACGTACCTGTCGATCGAGAAGATCCTGTCGGTCGCGCGCCGTTCCGGTGCGGACGCCGTGCATCCCGGCTACGGTTTCCTCGCCGAGAACGCCGAGTTCGCGCGCGCCGTGATCGCCGCCGGACTGGTCTGGATCGGCCCGTCGCCCGAGGCGATCGAGGCGCTCGGCGACAAGGTCACCGCCCGGCACGTCGCCGAAAAGGTCGGCGCCCCGCTCGCGCCCGGCACCCCCGGTCCGGTCAGCGGAGCCGACGAGGTCGTCGCGTTCGCGCGTGAGTACGGGCTGCCGATCGCGATCAAGGCGGCCTTCGGCGGCGGCGGCCGCGGCCTCAAGGTCGCCCGCGAGCTCGACGAGGTCGCCGAGTCGTTCGAGTCGGCGACCCGCGAGGCGATCGCGGCGTTCGGTCGCGGCGAGTGCTTCGTGGAGAAATACCTCGACAAACCGCGTCACGTCGAAACGCAGTGCCTGGCGGATGCCGCGGGCACCGTCATCGTGGTCTCCACACGCGACTGCTCGTTGCAGCGGCGCCACCAGAAGCTCGTCGAAGAGGCGCCAGCGCCGTTTCTCACCGAGGAGCAGAACCGCATCCTCTACGACGCCTCGAAAGCGATCCTGCGCGAGGTCGGCTACGTCGGCGCCGGCACGTGCGAGTTCCTCATCGGCGCCGACGGGACGATCTCGTTCCTCGAGGTGAACACCCGCCTGCAGGTGGAGCACCCGGTATCCGAGGAGGTCACCGGGATCGACCTGGTCCGCGAGCAGTTCCGCATCGCCGAGGGAGGGCTGCTGCAGGATGCCGACCCGGTGCCGGTCGGGCACTCGATCGAGTTCCGGATCAACGGCGAGGACCCCGGCCGAGGGTTTCTCCCCCAGCCCGGACGGATCCACCAGTTCAAGACGTTCGGTGGTCCCGGCATCCGCCTGGACTCGGGGGTGACGGCCGGAGACAGCGTCTCGGGCGCGTTCGACTCGCTGCTCGGCAAGCTCATCGTCACCGGCCGCGACCGTGAAGAGGCGCTGGAGCGCGCGCGACGGGCCCTCGACGAGTTCCAGGTCGCCGGGCTCCCGACGGTGCTGCCGTTCCATCGCAAGGTCGTGCGCGACCCCGCCTTCACCGCCGAGGACGGACGGTTCGGGGTGTTCACGCGCTGGATCGAGACCGAGTTCGAGAACGACATCCCGCCGTGGGACGGCGAGTACGAGTCGCCCGCCGAGGCCGAGCCGCGTCACACCGTCGTCGTGGAGGTGTCGGGCAAGCGGCTCGAAGTGAGCCTGCCCGACCGCATCGCCGTCGCGCCCGCCCGGATCGGTCGGCCCGTCGCGGTGCCGCCGTCGCGGCGCACCCACGCACCGAGCGTATCGCCGGGAGCCGCCGGCGATGCCGTGAAGGCGCCGATGCAGGCGACGATCGTCAAGGTCGCGGTGGACGAGGGTCAGCAGGTCGTCAAGGGCGACCTCGTCGTCGTGCTCGAGGCGATGAAGATGGAGCAGCCGATCCAGGCGCACAAGGACGGCGTCATCGGCGCGATCGACGCTCACCCCGGCACGACGGTGTCGGCCGGGCATCAGCTGCTGACGATCTCCTAACGCGAAAGTCTCGCGACATGAGCCGGACTTTCTCGCCCCACGGCGCGGCAGCGCCCCTGAAAAGCTGACGCGGTCCGCCGCGGCATCCGTGCACGTCGGGCGCGCGCCCGCGCGCGGCGCCTACCAGCGAGCGACAAGAGGCGTCACGGCACGTCGGGCTCTCGGGCATGCGAGCACACCGGGCGTTCCGGCTTCCGGTGGGGGGACCGTCCCGGCCACCGCCCCCGAGGGGTGGCCGGGACGGGGTCAGGAGGCGAGCGTGTCGTCGAGCCAGTCGAACACGCGCTGCGTCGTGAGGACCTGGGCGAGCGGCTGGCAGTGCTCGTCGGCGCCCTCGGCCGCGGTGAACCGCACGACCGTGGAGACCCCCGGCGCGAGTGCGGCGAGCTGTTCGGACTGTCCGGGCCAGAACTGCTCCGCCTCGGGCGAGAGGATCAGCAGCGGCGTCGTGATCTGTCCAGCGACATCGGCGACGGTGTACCGACGCACCGCCTCGATCGTCTCGGCATAACCGTTCGTACCGTATGGCCGGGCACGGAAGCGCCAGGTGTGCGCCGTGGTCGGCGAGAACCGCATCCCGAGTGCCACCTCGCGGTCGAACTTCTCGTTCTCGCCGGCGTCCAGCAGTCGCAGCATGCTCGCGGGCACCTGGCTGGTCCACGACGTGGACACGTCCACGAGGCCGGGATTGGCGACCGCTGCGGCGTACCGGTGTTCGAAGGCGAGTGCGCGCTCGGTCCAATAGCTGCCCTGGCTGATGCCGATCACGACGATGCGCGCGGCATCCACCCCCTCCCGCGCGGCGACGGTCTCGAAGACGGGCGTCAGCACGTTCTCCCAGTCGGGCCGGAACGGCACGTTGCGTTCGAACAGCTGCGACTGCTGGCCGGGTCCGTCGAAGACGAGCACGTCGTAACCGCGCTCCAGTCCCGCCGACACGCACGACGCCCATAGGGACGCACGCGAGCCGTCGCTGCCGTTGACGACGACGAGCACCGCGCCGCTCGGCGACGGGGCCCGGAAATACCATCCCGGCATCCGACCCTCGTCGTACGGGATCTCGATCTCGTCGACGTCGACCGCGGTGTGCGCGACGAAGCCCCGCCAGGCCTCCTCCTGCCTCGCGAAGTTCGGCGCGAGCAGGTCCGAATCGGCGAGCGCGCTGACGGCGTTGACGGCGACGGCGTAGTAGGCACTGGCACGGAGGTAGGCGGCTGCGGCGCTGACCCGGTGGCCACCGGCGGCCGAGGTCGTCGCGATCGCGAGCGTGCGGTCGGCGAGCTCCCGCCACGCCGCGTACCAGCCCTCGTGGTCGGCTTTGCGGACGTGGGAGACGGCGGCGAGGACCTCGCCGATGTCACCCGCACCGCCGGCGGCGTTGCCGATCGCGCAACGGATCTCGTAGTCGAAGTCAGGATCGGCGGAGAACGGGTGGACAGCGAACTCGGAGCGGCTCATGACGGCAGCTCCTGCATCACGCTCGTCACGATCGGACCCGCGACCGCGGGCGACGTGAACAGCACCGACTCGGTGTGGACCCACGCCCCGATCTCGCTGAAGACGTCGATCGTCGTGCCGCCCTGGCCGGACGCGTAGGCCGTCAGGTCGCTGCCGAACGCGTCGGTCTGCTCGCCGGCGCGTGCAGCTGCGGACTCACCCGCCTGGATCACGTCCGCCTCGAACTGACCGGCCGCAAGCGCCACCTGCTGGCCGGAATCGTTCGACCAGGCGCATGCCGTACCGCCGGCCGCGATGATCTGTGCCACCGCGGAGCCGTCGGTGGCAGCGGGCGGTGTCTGCGCCGTGAAGGAGCCGCCGAACGTGCTGTTCAGAAGGGACACCGGCACCAGTTCGTCGCACGTGAACGTCGCCGCGGTCGGTTCCGGTTGGGGCTGCGGCGTCTCGGATGAGGGAGCGGGAGCGGGAGCGGTCTGCGTCTTGGTGTTGGGCGTCGGCGTCGGCGTCGGCGTGTGCGTCGGTGTCGGCGTCGATGCACAGCCGGCGAGGGCGAAGGGCACCGTCAGGACCGCGACGAAGGCCATCGCCGCGACGCGGGGGCGGATGTGGGAGCGAGACGTCATCATGATCTGAGTTCTCTTCGTGACGGCCGGGCCGGTAGCTCCGGCGCCAACGACGCTACGCGGCGGTGGCGCGGGGGCGACTGTCCGTTCTGCACAGGTTCGAGCGCGCCGGGCCGAGCGCCGTGGGGCAAGAGAGCCTGCCTCAGGTGGCGAGACCTTCAGGTCAGCTCTTCAGGGGCGCTGCCGCGCCGTGGGCTAAGGAAATCTGGGTCATGTCACGAGACTCCCGCATCAGCTTCTCAAGGGCGCTGCCGCGCCGTCGGGCGACGAAGTCTGGGGCAGGTCAGGCTTTCAGGTCAGCGTGGCGTCACGGACCAGGCGCGTGAGCTGATGACGGGATTCGACGCCGGTCTTGGCGTAGATGTTGCCGAGGTGGAAGGCGACGGTGCTACGGGTCACGTAGAGCTCCTCCGCCACCTGCCGGTAGCTGAAACCTGCGAGCACGAGCGCGGCGACCTCGCGTTCGCGATCGCTGAGGGTCGCCAGCGGGTCGGCGGGCATGCCGTTCGCGTCGCTCGTTGCCACTCGCGCGAGGTAGGCGGTGGCGCCGAGTCGGGCGTAGATCTCGCGGGCCTGCCGCGCGGCGCCCTCGCTGGTCTCGACCTGTCCCACCCGTGCCGCGATCCGCGCCAGATCGGCGTAGAGGTGCGCCCGGTACAGCGGCAGCTCGGAGCTCTGGATCGCCACGGCATCCGTCAGCGACCGGAGTGCGTCATCGTCGTTGCCCGCGCGCTCGCTCGCGAGCCCCGTCACCCACGGCCGGGTCCAGTACCTCCAGTCCGGCACGACCATTTCGGTGTCGCTGGCCGACAGATGCGGCGCGATGCCGTCGAGCTCACCCGCCCAGACGCGCGCGAGCATCACGTGCAGGTGCCAGAAGGCGCCATCGCCGTTGTCGGCGTCGGTCACGTCATCCCCGAAACGCGCGCGCAGTCGTGCGAGGTATCCCCTGCGCGCCGCTTCGTCGTCACCGGCGTGCAGACGGACGATCTCCGCCTGCGTGAGCACCGACACCGCGATGTGCCACGGCAGGTCGAGCAGCAGCGACGCCGTCTGCGCGAGCAGGTCGTCCGCCCGCGCGAACTCCCCGTGCACGGTCGGGACGAGCGGGAGAACCGCCTGCGCCAATGGGCTCATCCGGTCGACGGCGAGACTCGCCGATACCTGCAGCTCGATGCCCGCCCGCTCGAACTCGCCGCCCTGCCACAGCGCGAAGGCGTACAGCGCGTGGCTCACGCCGACCGTCTCGTCGATGCGGCCGCCGCGCACGCGCGAGACCACCTCCGCGAGGTCACGACGGCCCTCGGCCGAGAGTCCCCGCAGGGCATAGACGGAACCGCGCCAGCCGAGCCGGCCGGTGTCCTTCATGGGCGTCAGTCGCGGGTCGCCCGGCACGGAATCGAAGTCACTCCGGAGGCGGGCGAAGTCGAAGTCGCGCGACGCGATCTGGCCGGCGGTGCGCTGGTAGAGCCCGCCCAGTACGGGATCGGTGTGGGCCTCGGGCGGAATCGACGCGATCACGGCCCGGATGTCGTCGATGGGGTATCCCGACGTCAGCATCGTCCACGCCTTGATCACCAGCAGGCCCATGCGGGTCTGGTGGTCGGCGCCTTCGAGCAGGGGGACAGGGAGCGCCTCGATCACTCGGCGCGCATCGGCGATGCGGTTCTCCACGACGAGCAGCCACGCCATGACGAGGGTGCGCAGCGCCGGCTCGCCCGACCAGCCGATCTGGCTCAGATGGGCGCGCACCGACGCCGTGTCCCGCGTGTGCACGCGCGCGATCTGCGCCCGCAGCCAACGCCGCTCGCGCTCGGCGGCATCGGGCGACAACTGCGAAGCCCACTGCAGCAACTGCGCCTCGCGATGATGGTCTCGCTCGGCGGAGGCACCCGTCGCGGCATGCTCGAGGCGCGCGGCGAGCGCCTCGTCCCGCGTCCCCGCGGCAGCCACCTCGTGCTCCAACCGCTGCATCGGCGAGCCGAGCAGCTTCGCGGCCAGCAAGTGCCGCCGCCGACGCTCGTCCGCCGGAGTGGAATCGTAGATCGCGGCACGGACGAGCGCGTGCACGATCCGCACATCAGCGAGCCCGACCTGCGCGCGAGCGATCAGCAGCCCGCTGTCGAGCAGAAGTCCCACGGCGGATGCCGCGTCGTCGACCTCTGCGACGGCCGCCGCGTCGAGGCGGTCGACCCACGACGAGCCGATCACGGCGACGGCGCGCAGGAGCGTCGCCGCATCGGGGTCCATCACCCTCAGGCGCGCGTTCAGTTCGCGAGCGAACTCGACCGGTGCGGGCAGCACGGATCGCGCGGCGAGCTCCTCCGGGGAGTACTCCGCAAGCAGGGAACGCAGGTACATCGGGTTGCGCCCGGTGTGGCGCCACAGACGCTCGACCAACTCTTCCGGCACGCGCTCGTCGCGCACCTCGCCCGCCAGAGCGATCGCCTCGTCGAGTTCGATGCCGTCGAGTTCGACGATCGAGACGGCCGGTTCGGCCAGGAACCGGTGCCATGAGGAGGGGTCGTCGGGTCCCGGGGGACGGGTGGCCATGACCACGAGGAGACGGTCGTGCGAGAGACCCTCGACGACGAGGCGCAGGGCCGCGAGCGACTCGGCATCCGCCCACTGCGCATCGTCGACGGCGATCACGACGGGCCCGTCACCGCTCTCGTCATCGATCAGCCGCCGCAACGCCTGGGCGGCGACGGCGCGGCTCTGCGGCTGGCCGTCATCGGTGACCGTGCGTCGCACGCCGAGCTCTTCCAGCACACCGAACGGAGGCCGATAGGTCGCTTCGACACCCGCTGCCCGGAGCACTGTGGCATCGGCGGCCTCGGCGACGACCTCGCGCAGATGGGTCGTCTTGCCGGTGCCGGCCGCCCCGACGAGGCACACGACGCGGGGAACGCCGCGCCGCGCGTCGTCCAGTGCGGCCTCGAAGAGGGCGCGTCGATCGGGTCGAAGCCTGCCGGGGATCGGCCGGTCCGCAATACGGCGGGGCATCGCGGCTACTCAGCTCTCAGAAGCGCTGCCGCGCCGCGGGGCGAGAAGGTCTGGCTCATGTCGCGGGGCCTTCGAGTTAGCCGAAGAAGTCGTCGTCGCGGTTCACCTGATGCATCGCACGGGTCGCATCGGTGATCGAGCCCGTCAGCGACGGGAACACGGCGAACACGCGAGAGACCTGGTCGACGGTCAGCCGCCGCTCGACGGCGATCGCGATCGGGTAGATGAGCTCCGACGCGCGCGGCGCGACGATGACGCCCCCGATGACGGTGCCACTGCCCTCCCGGGCGATGATCTTGACGAAGCCGTCCCTGATCCCCATCATCTTCGCGCGCGCGTTCGCCACGAGCGGCAGCTTGTGCACGTAGCCGTTGATGGCCCCGGTCTCGACGTCGCGCTCCTGGCGGCCGACCGTCGCGATCTCGGGCGCCGTGAAGATGTTCGCCGTGATGCGGCGCCGCTCCAGCGGGATGACGGTGTCACCGAGAGCGTGGAAGATCGCCGTGCGCCCCTGCATCGAGGCGACGGATGCCAGGGGCACGAAGGTCGTGCAGTCCCCCGCCGCATAGATGTTCGGCACCGAGGTGCGTGCCACGCGGTTGACCCTGATGTGGCCGGACTCGGTGCGCTGCACGCCCACCTCGGCGAGCCCGATGCCCGCGGTGTTCGGGATGGAGCCGACCGCCATGAGGCAGTGACTGCCCTCGATCGTGCGCCCGTCGGCGAGCGAGACGACGACGCCGTCGCCGACGCGTTCGACGCGCTCGGCCCGGGACTTCGACAGCACCGTCATCCCGCCGCGGCGGAAGACCTTCTCGAGGACGGCCGCGGCGTCCCGGTCCTCACCGGGGAGAACGTGATCACGGCTGGAGATGAGCGTCACCTTCGCGCCCAGATTCATGTATGCCGACGCGAACTCGGCACCGGTCACGCCAGAGCCGACGACGATGAGGTGCTCGGGCAGCGCCTTCATGTCGTACAGCTGTGTCCAGGTCAGGATGCGCTCGCCGTCGGGCATCGCGGACGGCAGTTCCCGCGGCGACGCGCCGACCGCGACGACGAGGGTGTCGGCCTCGACGCGGTCGAAGTCCGTCCCGCCGGGGCCGGTGGCCACGACGAGGGAGTGGTGGTCGTCGAGGCGACCATGCCCCGAGATGAGGCGCACCCCGGCATCCACCAGCTGCGCGCGCATGTCGTCGGACTGGTGCCGGGCCAGCGACAGCAGTCGCTTGTTGACGGCGGCGAGATTGATCGCGATCTCGGGTTTGAGCGGACGCCCCGACTCCCCGTGCGCGAACAGTTGGACCCCGAGGTCGGATGCCTCGGCGATCGCGACCGCGGCATCCGCCGTCGCGATGAGGCTCTTCGACGGCACGACGTCGGTGATGACGGCCGCTCCCCCGACGCCGGCGCGCTCGACGAGGGTGACGTCGGCGCCGAGCTGCGCCGCGGCGAGGGCGGCTTCGTAGCCGCCGGGCCCCCCGCCGAGGACCGCGACCGACTGTGAGTTCACGAAGCTCGACGACATTGTTCCATTCTCCCCCGGCGCAGGGCGCTGATCGAATCGGCGCTGTCCGAATCAGCGTCGGGTTCCTAGAGTGGGAGCCATGCCCGACACGCATCGCAACCCGCTCGACGACCCCGCTGCCGACTCGTTCGAGATCGCCGCCCGGGCCGCGGCCGACATCGCGCGACTGACCGGGGTCCCGAGCCACGACATCGCCCTCACGCTCGGCTCCGGCTGGGGCAAGGCCGCCGACCTGATCGGCGAGACGACGGCGACGATCCCCGCGACCGAGGTCACCGGCTTCAGCGCACCGGCGCTCGCCGGTCACGTCGGGTCGCTGCGCAGCATCCTCACGCCCACCGGCAAGCGCGTACTGGTGATCGGTGCCCGCACCCACTACTACGAGGGGCATGGCGTGCGCCGCGTGGTCCACAGCGTCCGCTCCGCCGCGGCGACGGGGGCGACCACGATGGTGCTCACGAACGGCGCCGGCGGCATCAAGCCGACCTGGACGCCGGGGACGCCCGTTCTCATCAGCGACCACATCAATCTCACCGGCGACTCCCCTCTGGAGGGCGCGACGTTCATCGACCTCACCGACCTGTACTCGGCCCGTCTGCGCGGCATCGCCCGCAGCATCGAACCGAGCCTCGATGAAGGCGTCTACTGCCAGTTCCGCGGGCCGCAGTACGAGACCCCCGCCGAGGTGCAGATGGCGAGGATCATCGGCGGGCACATCGTCGGCATGTCGACGGCACTCGAGGCGATCGCGGCTCGCCAGGCCGGCATGGAGATCCTCGGGTTCTCGCTCATCACGAACCTGGCCGCCGGCATCCAGACGACTCCGCTCAGCCACCAGGAGGTCATCGAGGCGGGCCAGGCGGCGGAGCCGGTGATCTCGGCGCTGCTGGCCCGCGTGATCGGGCGGTTGTGAGCGTGCGCGGCGCCGCGCGGGCGTGGCTCGCGCAGGACCCCGATCCGGTGACGCGCGAGGAACTGTCGATGCTCATCATGCGCTCCGAGGCGGGCGATGCCGAGGCGCACGCCGACATCGCCGAGCGCTTCAGCACCCGACTGCAGTTCGGCACGGCCGGCCTGCGGGGACGCCTGGGCGCCGGCAGCAACCGCATGAACCGCGTGGTCGTGTCGCAGGCTGCCGCGGGTCTTGCCGCCTACCTGCGCGAGAAGGCCTCCCCGGGCGTGACTCCTGCCGTCGTGATCGGCTACGACGGGCGCCGCAACTCCGACGTGTTCGCCCGCGACTCGGCCGAGTTGTTTGCGGGTGCGGGGC
>NZ_JBASZT010000167.1:0-7670 GCF_049661145.1 Microbacterium sp. | reverse complement strand
GACGACGGGAGCCAGGCGCCATACCTCCGCCGCATCGAGCGGCGTGCCGACGTCGCTCTCGTGCAGCACCGCGAGCTCGTCCGCGTGCCGTGCGACGGCGAGCCCGCCCCCGGTGCCGACCCAGAAGCCAGCGCGCTCGGCGAGCCGTAGCCACAGTTCCCTGCTGCGCCGCGCGTACTCCGCGGCCTTGCCGACGTGGTCGCTGACCCCGACGTGGCCGAAGTTGCGTACCGTCGCGCCGCCGATCGAGGTGGAGCGCTCGACGACCGCGACCTTGAGTCCGCGCTCGAGCGCGGCCGCCGCGTGACCGAGTCCGACGATCCCGGCGCCGACGACGACGAGGTCGTAGCTGTCGTGAGACATGACCCCTCCTACTTCAATGCGCGTCGGATGAGAACGGCAGCCGTCTCGACCACGACGACCATCGCGATGATGACGAAGACGTAGGCGAGCACCTCGTCGAAATGCCGCCCCTGCAGCGCGTTCAGCAGCAGGAAGCCGATGCCGCCCGCGCCGACGATGCCGAGCAGTGTCGCCGAGCGCACGTTCTGTTCCAGCAGGTACATCAGATGACTCACGAGCGCCGGGACCGACATCGGCAGCGTCGAGGAGAAGAACACCTGGCCGCGTGTACCGCCCGCCGCTCGGACGGCGTGTTCCGGCCCCGCGGGAACCTCCTCCATCGAGTCGCCGATGAGCTTCGCCAACAGACCCACGCCGCCGATGCCGAGCGCGAGAGCGCCGGCCTGCGGGCCGAAGCCGGTCGCGATGATGAAGATGATCGCGACGACGAGATCGGGGATCGCGCGCAGCACGAGCGCGACGCCGCGGAAGAGATTGCGGACGCCGCCGTTCGGGGCGACGTTGCGTGCCGACAGCGGCCCGACGACGGCGGAGATGACCGCTCCCATGAGGGTCGCGGCGAACGCGACCTGCAGGGTCGTCGCGACGGCTGCCATGACCGTGGCCCAGTCCCGGGTGCCGAAGGTCGGTGGCCAGACCGCGCGGTCGAGCTCTTCGTTGGAGACCTGGTCGAAGCGCCACCCGGAAAGCAGGCGCGACAGGTCGGGGTTCGCATACCAGAACGAGGCGACGACGATCGCGACGGCGAGCCAGATCCACACCGTGGTCATGACGCGGCTGCGGCTCCACGGACGGTGCAGGGCGGCTTCGATGCGGCGACCTCGCTCGGTGTCGGCATCCGTCCGTTCGATGGAGGCCGACACCCGCGCCGACCGGTTCGCGGCGGCGCGGACGATCGTGTCGCCGGCGCCTTTGCCGGTCGGCCGGACGCCGAGCAGACGAGAACGCACGAGCGACGAGATGATCTCGAACACGATGCACAGCGCGATGATGATGAGCACGATGGGGATGACCCGCCGCATCCCGGCCGGCCCCGCGTGCAGCGCCTCGTCGAGGTCGTAGCCGAGGCCGACGACCCCGACGACACCGAGGATCACGGTGCCGCGCAGGTTGATGTCGGCGCGGTGGAGGGCCACCGCGATCCACGCCGGCAGGGCCTGCGGGACGACGCCGGACCAGAACTCCTGCGCCTTCGAGCCGCCGGCGGCACGGACGGCCAGCCGCGGCCCCTCGTCGATCTGCTCGATCGCGTCGGCGAACATCTTGGAGATCATGCCGACCGAGTGCAGCCCGATCGCGACGATCGCCGGCAGCGTCCCCGAGTTGAACCAGAGGAAGGCGAGGAACACGACGAAGACGACGTCGGGGATGGCGCGCATGATGACGCCGATCAGGCGCGAGGCAGCGAGGGCGACGCGCCCCGGGGTCGTGTTGCGGGCGGCGCCGTACGCGACCGGGATCGACAAGACGGCGGCCAGGGCCGTGCCCGCGATGACGAGGGCGAGGGTGATCGCGATGCTGCCGACGACGTGCCAGATCGGCTCGAAGCCCACCCACTCGGTCGTGTACGTCGTGCCGTCGGGGCCACGCGTGCCGGTGACGTTCCAGCCCGGCCACTGCAGCGGCGTCGCCATGCCGATGAATCGGCTGAGGTTGCCGACCGTGGTCTCGAGGCTCTTGAAGCTGTAGTCGAGGGCGGCGAACGACCAGACGCCGAGGACGACGATGGCGAGGATCACGCTGTACGAGACGACCGTCGCCGCGCGGGGACGTGGCCGACGGATGGCCTGCAGCCGCTCGGCGGTGAGCGCGATCGAGGTGCCGGCTCCCCCTGACCCGCTCCGTTCGGTGACGACGCTCATCAGGCGGGCTCCTCGTCGGCGAAGCCCTGCGCGAAGCGGTCGCGCGCCGCGGCGGGGGCCTCGTCGCCATGCAGTTGGGCGCGCGCTTCGGCGAGCTCGTCCTCCATCGCGGCGATCTCCCGGGTGGAGACGGCGACCCGGCCGTAGATCTCCATGACCTGTTCGCGGGACAGGCCGTCGGTGGGGGTGTCGAGCACGACGCGTCCGGCGCGCAGCCCCACGATGCGGTCGCCCCAATCGAGGGCGAGGTCGACCTGGTGCAGGCTGCACACGACGGTGAGCCCGCGCTCGGCGGCGATCTCGCGGATGAGGCCCATGACCTGACCGCTCGACTCGGGGTCGAGCGACGCGACCGGCTCGTTGGCGAGCAGGATGTCGGGCTCCTGCATGAGGGCGCGGGCGATCGCGACGCGCTGCTGCTGGCCGCCCGAGAGCGTGTCGGCGCGCTGGTAGGCGCGCTCCAGCAAGCCGACGCGGTCGAGGTGGCCGAGCGCCCGCATCCGGAGCGTCTTGGGATACGTCCACACGCCCACGCGCGGCCCGCGCAGGGTCGAGAGCGCGCCGGTCAGGACGTTCTCGAGCACCGTGAGCGGGCCCACGAGCTCGAACTGCTGGAAGATGAAGCCGATGCGGCCGCGGAGCTCTCGCAGCGGTCGCCCGGACAGCGCCGAGACGTCCTCTCCGAGCGAAACGACCGAGCCGGTCGTCGGCGTCTCGAGCCCGTTGAGGTGGCGCAGCAGCGTCGACTTGCCCGAGCCGGACAGGCCGAGCAGAACGAGGATCTCGCCGCGTCCGACGGACAGCGACACCCCCGTCAGCGCAGGGACCGCGGCGCCCGGGTAGGTCTTGCCCAGGTCCGTGATCTTTACGACGGGGGTGTCGCTGTCAGTCATCTCGGTGTGCTCCGTTCGAACGACGAGGCGTCAGGCCTGGCAGGCCTCGACCTGGTCGGCGATCTGCTCGCAGACGGTACGGATCGTGTCGTAGTACGCGTCATCCACGGCGCCGAAGCCGAACCAGTTCTCGGTGAGGAACTCGTTGAGCTCGATGCCCGCGTCGGTGAGCGAGGACTGCGTGCTGTCGGCGATGGCATCGAACAGCTGGTCCTTCACGTCCTGCGGCAGTCCCGCCTGCAGCACGATCGGAGCCGCCGGGACGAGGAAACGGTCGATCTCCTCGAGGGCGCCACTGGCGATGAGCGGGTCGGCGTCGACATCCTGCGCGAAGCCGACCTGGCAGTCGACGCCTTCGGCGATCTTGGCCGCGGTGAGGTCGTGCTCCTCGCCGTAGACGGTGTTCGCCTCGGAGACCGTCATGCCCGCTTCCAGCAGCTGGCTGACGGGGATCGCGCGCCCCGACGTCGAGGTCGGGTTGACGAAGCAGACCGGCTGGTCCGCGAAGTCGGCGAGTGACGTCGCGGAGGATGCCGGGTTCTTCAGAGCCACGGAGTAGTAGCCGGGGTCGGCGCCTTCCTTCGTGATCTGTGCGCCGATGGGCTCGATATCGGCTCCGGCGGCCTGCGCCTGGTAGTACGTGAAGGCGGAGATCTGGGCGATGTCGATCTGGCCGGCGGCCAGGCCCTGCACGACGGCCGTGTAGTCGGTGGCCTCGAAGAACTTGACCTCCTTGCCGGTGATCTCGGCGATCCAGTCGGCGATGGGCTGGGCGTCCTGCTCGGCGCCCTCGTGGTCGGGGAGCGTTGCGAACACCAGGGTGCTCTCATCGCCCGACGCGAACGTGCCCGTGTCGGAGCTGGACGCGTCGTCGCTCGAGGCGGGATCGGCGGTGTCGGGGGAGGAGGAGCAGCCGGCGAGGGCGGCGATGAGGGTCAGACCCGCGCCGATGGCGGCGAGGCTGCGGAGTTTCGAACGCATGTGAGGGGGCCTTTCTGCGGACGGGCACAGCGATGCCCGGCGGAAATGGAAGGGACGTGGCCGAACGTAGGCACCGCGGGTGACGCACTGCCCTACGGGCGGGGAACCAGCAGGTGGTGTTTCGGTGAACAGCGGGAAACGCCGCCCCGGGTGCGGCGTGCGCGATCGCCGCGGTAGGCTGACGGCGATAGCGCCTAGGGTTCCGGAGCGATGCTCGACTGGACCGAGCGGCGCCACGCCGGGCTCCCCGAGGGAGGCCGGCGTCATCTGACAGGACAAAAGCCCGGAGGACCCCGCCCGTCGCGCCCGCGCCGGGCCGAAGGGTCTCGCCATGTCTCCTCTCGCTCTGCTGCTCGTCCTGTCCGCCGCCGTCGCGCACGCGTCGTGGAACGTCATCGCGCACGGTCGCAGCGGCAGCGGACTGCCGTTCCTGTGGTGGGGCGCCGTTGCGAGCACCGTGCTGTGGTCGTTCGCGATCCCGCTGACCGGGGGCATGGGCGCCGCCGACGCCCGCGGGTTCTGGCTCGGTGTCGCGGTCTCGGCGGTGCTCCACGTCGCGTACATGCTGGTGCTGCAGCGCGGATATGCGGTCGGCGACCTGTCGACCGTGTATGCGACCGCGCGCGGCACCGGACCGCTGCTGACCGTCATCGTGGCGGTGACCCTCCTCGGCGAGACGCTGACCGTCGCGGCCGGGGTGGGGGTGGCCGCGGTGATCGCGGGCGTCGTGGCGATCGGGTTCGTCGACCGGATGCCGCCGGGCTCGGCATCCGTTCTTCGCACCCGCCGCGGCCCGGACCGCGCGGTCGTCTTCGGCTTGCTCACCGGGGTCGCGATCGCCGCCTACACGGTGTGGGACACGCACGCGCTGCGTGCGTGGGACGCATCGCCGGTCGCGTACATGGTGGGGTGCACTGCATTGGAGGTGCCGATTCTCACGGTGCTGATGCTGCGGGGACGCGTGTGGACCGCGCTGCTGCCGGTCTGGCGGCGCGACTGGCGGCGGCTGCTGGCGTTCGGGGTGCTCTCGCCGCTGTCGTACATCCTCGTGCTGACGGCCATCACGATCGCGCCCGTCGCGCTGGTCGCCCCGGTGCGCGAGGTCAGCGTCGTGCTCGTGAGTCTGTTCGGCGCGTTCGTGCTGCGGGAGACGCATCCCGCACGACGCCTGGCCGCGTCGGCCCTCGTGACCGGCGGCATCCTGCTTCTTGCGTTGTGAGGGTGCGGTTCACTTGTCGGCCGTGTGCCGGGACGGATTGCGGATGCCGAGGAGCGACACTACCCCGCCGACCGCAGCCCGGCGGTCGCGACGGCGGCGCGATGGAAGCCGACGAGATCGAGCGTTCCGCCGGTGATCGTCGCGAGCGCGGCGATGGGGATGAGCCCGGCGACACGCGCGACGGCGTTGTTGACGGCCGACGCGATGCCCGATCGGCTCTCGTCCGCCGCGCCGAGGATCGCGGCCGTCAGCGGTGAGACGGTGAGAGCGAGGCCGATTCCGAAGACGACCATCGCGGGGAGCACCTGCCACCAGTAGTCGAAGTCGACGGCGACCAGGAGCAGCAGCAGGGCCCCGATCGCCATGACGAGCGGGCCCGCGGCCATGAACAGACGCGGCCCGAGGCGGCCCGCGAGTGCTCCGGTGCGGGAGCTCAGCGCGATCATGAGCAGGGTCGTCGGCAGACTGGCAAGGCCCGCGAGGGTCGCGCTCAGGCCGGCGCCCTGCTGCAGGTAGACCGCGAGGACGAAGCCGTTCAGGGAGAGGGCGGCGTAGACGAACAGGGTCGCGAGGTTGCCGGCGGCGAAGTTGCGGCTGCGGAACAGATCAAGGGGCAGGATCGGGTTCGTGACGCGGCGCTGCCGCCACACGAAGCCGAGTAGCAGGAGGATGCCGGCGAGCCCCGGCATCCAGATTTCCGGCGCCGCCCACCCGGCGTTCGACTGCTCGATGAGCGCGAAGACCGCGGCTCCGAGACCCAGTGTGCACATGACCGCGCCGACGGTGTCGATGCGGGCGCCGGGGGCGTGGTCGGTGCGGTGATTGTGGCGGTTGCGGCGGTCTTCGCGATCTTCGTGGTCGAGGTGGCCGCGGTGGCCTTCGTGGTCGAGGCGGGTGAGGAGCCACAGCGCGGCGGCGATGGGGAGCACGTTGACGACGAACGCCCAGCGCCACGACAGGTGGTCGACGATGAGACCGCCGACGAGCGGGCCGACGATCATGGCGCCGGTCGTGGCCGCCGTCCAGATGCCGATCGCGCGCGAGCGCAGCGGATCGCGCATCGTGGCCGTGATGAGCGCGAGCGAGCTCGGCACGAGGAACGCGCCTGCGGCACCCTGCACGGCGCGGGCGATGACGAGCACGAGTGGGTCGGGGGCCAGGGCGACGCCGAGCGAGGCTATGCCGAAGCCGATGAGTCCGATGCGCAGCACGAGGACCCGGCCATAGGCGTCGCTGACGGCGCCGGCGACGAGGATCAGCGCCCCGAGCGTGATGAGGTAGCCGTCGACGGTCCACTGCTGCGTGGACAGTCCGCCGCCGAGGTCCCGCGCGATCGCGGGCAGGGCGACATTCACGATCGTGGAGTCGAGGAACGCGACGAACGAGCCCAGGATCGAGATCGCGAGCACGAGGCGCTGCTGCGGCGTCATCCGGCCGGTCATGGTTCCACGCTACGGCGCGGGGTGGAGGTTACTGAGGAGAAAGCGGGATTCTGAGGAGGGGATGCCGGCGTTTGCTCCTCAGCATCCGTCATCTCCTCACGAACCTGCGGGCGCGGTCGGCGGTCGGTTCGCGGCATCCGTCAGTGTGTCGTAAACTGGACGATGGTGACGTGTCCGAGCGGCCGAAGGTGCGACTCTCGAAAAGTCGTGTAGGGCAAACCCCTACCGTGGGTTCAAATCCCACCGTCACCGCCAGTAGACAACCCCCGCGAACCCTTGGAAACACTGGGATCGCAGGGCTTCTGCTTTGCCCTGGAGGGGGCTCGTGCCCACGGTTTGCCCACGAACGAAAACGTGCCCACCGGTCCCCAACAGGCTCGAACCCGGGTGAACCTCGGCGATCGGTCCACCGGCTGCCAATCGCGTTGCGGCACGGGAATCCACCGGAGGCATGCCGAACGTCGAAGATCGCTTCGGCTATTGACGCGGTCCGGCGAATCTGAGTCCGGTGATGCGGGTGCCGGTGTCGGCAGTTGCCGGGTCGTTGATCGCGGTGAAGGCCTCGTGGCTTCGGGTAGGGCCAGGGCTGAGTCGTCGGATGTCGAGGAGACGCCGGTTCGCGGTGAAAAGCGACCTCCGGGCACGTCACTGGCGGAGCGGAGCCCGCCCACGACTCGTCGGGTTTGCGGCGCAACCCCCGCTAGAGTTGACGAGCTAGTCTGACCGCCGGGGAAGGTGAGATGCGCGCGAAGAGAACTGCCTGTCGTCCCTTCAGGTGTGTTCTCTGGGTCAAGTCCTGGGGCGTGGTGTATCGGTGATGGTGTGATCCTTCGGTTCTGATGGTTATGCGGTGAGTGCTCGGAGGTCGGGTTCGGTCACCTCCTCGGGGTTGGGGTCGGGTTCGCCGACG
>NZ_JBASZT010000166.1:0-3544 GCF_049661145.1 Microbacterium sp. | reverse complement strand
CGGCGCGGGCCGTGCGCCTGCGATCGGATGCCGCGGGCATCGTCGCGGCCGGCGCGCTCTTCGGCGGACCAGCGCTTCTTGGCGGGCGCGCCCTCCTCCGCCGGGCGGTAGCCGCGGTGGCTGGGGCTCTTGCTTCCGGGCTTGCCGGCGGAGGACTGATGCGATAATCTCGCCTCCCCGGGCAGGTCCTCCCGCCCCCGCGGCGCGGGAGCGCCCCTGAAAGGCTGTCCGGGGCGGCGTTTGGCGTCCTGGTAGGAGGTCTTCTTGCCGTAGCGGGGCTCGAAGTCCTGGGCGCGGCCGACGGCCGGCTTCTTGTTCTTGGGCATGGGTTGTCCTTCTGGGTTTCTCGCACGAGAACAGCGCTCCGCGCGCACAGACGCAACGGAGCTACCCGGACATTCGTCGGCCGGGGGCCATTCATAGTGATGGTTCATGCGCGTCGATCGACGCTCACCATCGGCCCCTGACTCACAACAGGACTCACAAACTGGAACTCACCAGCATCCGCGCACGCGCGCGGTGTCCAGAGCCGACCAGGCTATCTTACCCGCACGGCCTGGGAGCGCGCCGGTGCCCGCCCGCGCGACGCCTACACTGGCGCCATGACCACCACCGGCACCTCGACTGCGGATCACCCCACGGACGAGCCGTCGCTGCGCGCCGAGGCCGAAGCGCTGCTGGCCTCGACCATCGCCGGAGTCGGCGGTGCAGGCGTTGGCCTGATCCTGGGGCTCGGCGGGGAGGGTGCGGCGCTGTGGGGCGGGTGGAGCTTCGCGGTATGGGCGGCACTGGCGGCATCCGTCGCCGCCGCGATCTCCTCCGCGCTCGCATTCTGGCGCGCCCGGACCACGGACGGTGAAGCATGGCGGCGCGAGATCGCGAGCTGGCGGTACATCGTCTCGACGGTGTCGGTCGTGATCGCGCACGTCGCGCTCACCGCGATCGGCACGCTGGCGCTGTTCGCCGTCCTGGCGAGGGCCTTCATCGGCGCCGAACTCAACGCGTTCTGGACGACGGTCCTCATGGCGGTCGTGGTCGGGCTGGCGGGGTGGTTGAGCTATCTGTCGGCATCGCGCATGACGACCCAGCGCGTGACCTCACTCCTGGTCACCTTCATCGCGATCGGCTCCCTCGCCGCGATGCTCACGACCTCGGACCCGCAATGGTGGCAACTGCACTTCAGCCAGCTCGGCACGTTCGGCGACCTGTCGAGCTTCCTCTTCAACGGCACCCTGATCGCGGGCGGACTGCTCGTGACGACCTTCACGCTCTTCGTCCGGCACGACTTACGCGCGCTCGGCGAATCGGAGCGCGGCGTCGCGATCGTGACGACGGCGCTCGCGGTCATGGGCGTCATGCTCGCGTGCGTCGGCATCTTCCCGGTCGACGTGAACCTCTGGCTGCACAACCTGTCGGCATCCGGCATGGCGCTGATGTTCCTGGTGCTGCTCATCGGCGGACGGTGGATCATGCGCAGGATGCCGAGGGCCTACTTCCTGGCGGCATGGGCCTTCCTCGGCGCGCTCGTCGCCTCGATCGTGCTGTTCGCGGTCGGCTACTTCGGCCTGACGGCGTTCGAGATCATCGTGTTCGCGCTCATCTTCGGGTGGCTGTCGGTGTTCATCCGGTTCCTCCGCGTCGCCGACGACCCCGAACCGCCGCTACCCGGCCTCGGCGGCTGAGCGCCCGCGTTGCACGGGCCTCGCGAACGCGAGGCCGCGCCTGCGAGAATCGGAGCATGGCCGACCTGATCGAAGTAGTGGATGTCTTCGTCGATGAGCAGGGCCGCCACGGCAACCCGCTCGGCATCCTGTGGTCGTCGCCGCAGACGCGCAAGCGCGAGCAGGAGATCGCCCGAGACGCCGGGTTCAGCGAGACGATCTTCATCGACCGGATCGCCGACGGATCGGCACACGCCCGCATCTTCACCCCGGTGCAGGAGCTGCCGTTCGCGGGGCACCCGACCGTGGGGCTGGCGGCCTGGCTGCTCGCCAGCGGCGATGACATCCGGACGATCTCCCTCCCGGCCGGCAGCGCGCGCGTCCGCCAGGACGGCGACCTCGTCTACATCACCGCGCTGCCGCAATGGGCACCGGAGTTCTCGCTGCAGCGGCTCGACTCGCCGGCGGATGTCGAGGCCATCGATCCCGACGCGTACTCGGTCGGTCTGCACTACGTCTGGGCGTGGATCTCACGGGAGGACCGCACAGTGCGCGCGCGGATGTTCGCTCCCGAACTCGGCGTGCGAGAAGACGAGGCCACGGGATCGGCCGCCGTGCGATTGAGCGCCGAGCTCGGCCACGACCTCGACATCCTGCAGGGGGCGGGCTCCCGGCTCTACACGCACGTGCGCTACCTCGGCCAGCAGGTCGAGGTCGGCGGCCGCACCTCCCCATCGCGCATGCTTCAGTTGAACTGAGCACGCGACGCGGGGGCTCGTGCTGCAGACCGCTGTCAGCGGCGCCATCTTCGGATGCCGCGGCACCAGCGATTCCGCGCCGCGAACGGTGCCGTGAGGCACTGGCGCGGCATGTAAAGAACACTTGACACGCTCACGAGAGTCGTCCTAGAGTCAGACGTGTCAAATATTCTTTACTCCGGGAGCGCGCCATGGTCTATGAAGAACGCAACATCTGGGTGGGACTGGTCGTGTCCTTCGTGGGCGTCCCGGTCTACATCGCCCTCGTGCTGGCGCAACTGTCGCAGCGCCCCGTCGCCGAGGTCGACTGGGTGCCCCTCATGCTCTGGACGATCGGGCTGAGCATCGCGGCATCCATCGCTCTCAGCATCCTGTGGGGGATCGTCGCGGGGATCCGCGATCGCGACGGTGTCGGCCGCAGCGATGAGCGCGACCGCAGCATCGGCGTCATGAGCAGTCGCGTCGGTCAGGCTTTCACGGTCATCGCCGGTCTCGGCGTGATCGTGCTGTGCGCCGTCGAGGCGGACTGGTTCTGGATCGCGAACACGATGTTCCTCGGCTTCGCGCTGTCGTCGATCGTCGGGGGCATCGCGAGCGTCATCGCCTACCGTCGGGGCCTCGTCTGATGGTCAAGCCCACGCGCGTCACGAACGCGATCCGCGCCGTGCGCGAACGGGAAGGCATCACCCAGGCGGAGCTCGCCCGTCGCGTCGGCGTCACGCGCCAGACCCTCATCGCGATCGAGCAGGGCAGGTACTCACCCTCGCTCGAACTCGCCTTCCAACTCGCCCGCGCCTTCGGCGTCGGCCTCGACGACCTGTTCGGCTACCCGGAGGACTGACATGAGCGCGATCGATGCGGCGAGCACCCTCACGATGCCGGCGTGGGCCCAAGGCAGCTATGGCGATGCCGACGCCGCTGCCCTGATCGAGCTCCCGGTGCCGCAACCCGGTCGCGGCGAGGTGCTTATGCGCCTGCGAGCGACAGCGCTCAACAACGGGGATGTGCGGGTCATGCGCGGCGAACCGTTGATCGTGCGGACCGCGTTCGGCCTGCGCGCGCCGCGGCAGCGGGTGCGGGGGATGGATGCCGCGGGCATCGTCGTCGCCCTCGGCCCCGGTGTCG
>NZ_JBASZT010000165.1:0-6314 GCF_049661145.1 Microbacterium sp. | reverse complement strand
CGGTGAGGGCGCCGCCGCGCCGCGACACTTTCGCGCCGAGCAGCGAGAAGATCTCGGGCAGCAGCGCGCCGGGCTGTGTCGAGCTGGCCGGCCAGCCGGGGACCGTCACGGATCCCTGCGTCAGCAGCGCCGCGGCGAGAAAGGGGGCGGCATTGGACAGATCGGGCTCGATGACGGCATCCCGTCCTCGCGGCACTCCCGCCGGGACCAGCCATTCGTTCGGGGCGGGGCGCTCGATCTGGATGCCGCGGCGGGCGAGCGTCTCGATCGTCATGTCGATGTGCGGCAGCGACGGCAGGCGCTCGCCGGAATGGATGAGGTGGAGTCCCACGTCGAACCGGGGGGCGGCCAGCAGCAGGCCCGAAACGAACTGACTCGACGCGCTCGCGTCGATCGTCACCTCGCCGCCACGGACGTGACCGCGGCCGCGCACCGTGAACGGCAGCGACCACGTGCCACCGTCGTCGATGTCGGCGCCGATCTCGCGCAGCGCCTTGATCATCTCTCCCATCGGGCGATGCAGGGCGCTGGGGTGCGCCGTGATCGTGACGTCGCCGTGCGCGAGCCCCGCCAGCGGTGCGATGAAGCGCATGACGGTGCCCGCCTGACCGCAGTCCACGACCGTGTCGCCCGGGAAGGATGCCGGGGGCACGACGTGCAGGTCGGGCCCGAACCGGCCGGTGCCCGCGACCTCCTCGATCTCGACTCCCAAGGCACGCAGCGCCTCGATCATGCGTGCCGAGTCGTCGGAGTGCAGCGGCGCAGACAGTACGCTGGGCCCGTCGGCGAGGGCCGCGAGGACGAGCTTGCGGTTCGTGAGCGACTTCGACCCCGGCACGTTCACGGCGGCCTGCACCCCGTGCTCGGCGAACGGCGCCGGCCACGGGGAGTTCGCGGGCGGCGCAAGGGAATACCCGGTCGCTGTCATCGGGTTCTACCCTAACGAACCCGTCCGACGCGGCAGAAAGAAGAGGCGACCGTTGACAGCGACCCTCACACCGATGCGACCGGTTCTCTCGCCCCTGGCGCATGTCTGGTCGCACGTAGACTGGGCGCCGATGGAAGAGCAGGCGGCCCCGCAGCCGCAGACACCGAAGGATCCGCGCGCGCAGTTCGAGCAGCAGGCGCTGCCCTTCATGGATCCGCTGTACGCCGCGGCGATGCGCATGACGCGCAACCCCGCCGACGCCGCCGACCTCGTGCAGGAGACGTTCGTCAAAGCGTTCGCATCGTGGTCGTCGTTCACGCAGGGCACGAACCTCAAGGCGTGGCTGTACCGGATCCTGACGAACACCTATATCAACACGTACCGCAAGAAGCAGCGCGAGCCCTACCAAGGAACGATCGACGACCTCGAGGACTGGCAGCTGGGCGGAGCTGAATCCACCACCGCCAGCAGCAGCCGCTCCGCCGAGGCCGAGGCGATCGACCACATGCCGGCATCCGTCGTGAAGGACGCGCTGCAGTCGATCCCAGAGGATTTCCGCCTCGCGGTCTACCTCGCGGACGTCGAGGGATTCGCCTACCAGGAGATCGCGGACATCATGAAGACCCCCATCGGCACGGTCATGAGCCGACTGCATCGCGGCAGACGCATGCTTCGTGACCTGCTGGCCGACTACGCGCGAGAGCGTGGCATCGAGGTGCCGGCCCCCGCATCATCGAGGAGCAAGAAATGAGCGACTGCGGCTGCGACAAGGCGCGCAAGGATCTGGAGGAATACCTCCGGCACGAGGTCTGCAAGACGGAGCACTCCGACATCCGCGAGCATCTGGAGAACTGTCCCGCGTGCCGTGACGAGGCGCTCGTTGCGACGACCCTGACCGCTGTCGTCGCACGCGCCTGCAAAGAAACGGCGCCCGAGGAACTGCGCGACCAGGTGCTCGCGTGGCTGCGCGCCGAGCAGGCCTCGCACGGCCACGCCGCAGCGATCTGAGCGCGCCGGCGTCCTCACTCAGGTCGTGAGGGCGCTCTCCAGGATCGCCGCCTGCTCGCGGGAGTGCACCTTCGGCGAGCCGGTCGCCGTCGAGGCCGCTGCGGCACGCGACACGCGGCGGATGGTCCGCCCGCGCAGGTGCTTCACGACCTCGAGCGCGATGAACGGCCACGCGCCCTGGTTCTCGGGCTCGTCCTGCACCCACACCAGCTCCGCGTTCGGATAGCGTTCGACGACCGCGTTCACCTCGTCGATCGGTGCGGGGTACAACTGCTCCAGGCGCACGAGGGCGACGTGCGGGTTCGGCTTCTTGTCGAGTTCGGCCTTCAGGTCCCAGTGGATCTTTCCCGAGTGCAGCAGCACACGCGTGACGGCGGCGGCATCGATGCCGCGCTCGTCGTCGATCACGGGCTCGAAACGACCCGTCGTGAACGCCGCCACGGGGCTCGTCGCTCCGCGCAGTCGCAGCATCGCCTTCGGCGTGAAGACGATGAGCGGACGACGCGGACGTGCGTAGGCCTGTCGGCGCAGCAGGTGGAAGTAGGATGCCGGGGTCGACGGTCGCGCGACGGTCATGTTGTCCTGCGCGCACATCTGCAGATACCGCTCGATGCGTGCCGACGAGTGATCCGGTCCCTGACCCTCGTAGCCGTGCGGGAGCAGCAGCACGAGGCCCGACTGCTGCCCCCACTTCTGGTCGGCGGCCGAGATGTACTCGTCGATGACCGACTGGGCGCCGTTGGCGAAGTCGCCGAACTGCGCCTCCCACAGCGTGAGGGTGTCGGGGCGCTCGACCGAATAGCCGTACTCGAACGCCATCGCAGCGTACTCGCTCAGCAGCGAGTCATAGGCGTAGAAGCGGCCCTGACTCTCCGAGAGGTTCGCCAGCGGCAGCCACTCCTGGCCGTTGATGCGGTCGTGCAGTACGGAATGACGCTGCACGAAAGTGCCGCGGCGGGCGTCCTGCCCGGCCAACCGCACGTTCGTGCCCTCCATGAGGACCGAACCGAACGCGAGCAGCTCGCCGAAGCCCCAGTCGATCTGGCCGTTGCGGCTCATCTGCAAGCGCTTGTCCAGCAGCTGCTGCAGCTTGTTGTGCACCGTGAAGCCGTCGGGCTTGTTGACGAAGGCATCGCCGATCTGATGTACGACCTCCACGGCGACGCCGGTCGTCTCGGGTTCGCCGACGGCGGGTTCGACGGGAGCGGCGGCGGATGCCGTGACGACAGCGTTCGTGCCGGTTTCGGCAGCGTGGGTCTCGGCGAAGGCGATCTCCAGGCGGTTCTGGAAGTCCTGCTTCGCCTTGTCGTACTCTTCCTCGGTGATGTCGCCACGTCCGACGAGCGCCTCGGTGTACAGCCGACGGACGGAGCGCTTGGCCTCGATGAGATTCGTCATGAGCGGTTGCGTCATCGACGGGTCATCGCCCTCGTTGTGTCCGCGGCGACGGTAGCAGACGAGGTCGATCACCACGTCGCGCTTGAACGCCTGCCGATAGGCGACGGCGAGGTCGGCGACCCGGACGACGGCCTCGGGGTCGTCGCCGTTGACGTGGAAGATCGGCGCCTGGATGGTCTTGGCGACGTCGGTCGCGTAGACCGAGCTGCGCCCGTCGAGAGGCAGCGTCGTGAACCCGAGCTGGTTGTTGACGACGACGTGCACCGTGCCGCCGGTGCGGTAGCCGCGCAGCTGCGACATCTGCAGCGTCTCGACGACGACGCCCTGGCCGGCGAAGGCCGCATCGCCGTGCACGAGGATCGGGAGCCAGGTGAATGAGCCGATCGGCATCCGGTCCTGCTTGGCGCGGACGACGCCCTCCAGGACGCCGTCGACGGTCTCCAGGTGCGACGGGTTGGCCGCGAGGTAGACGGGCAACTGCGTCCCGGCATCCGTCACGAACGTGCCCTCGGTGCCGAGGTGATACTTGACGTCGCCCGATCCGGACTTGGACCCGATCGCGACGGAGCCTTCGAACTCGCGGAAGATCTGACTGTAGGTCTTGCCGGCGATGTTGGTCAGCACGTTGAGGCGGCCGCGGTGGGCCATGCCGATCGCGGCGCCTTCCAGACCGGCACCTCCCGCGCCCTGCAGGATCTCGTCGAGGAGCGGGATGAGCGACTCGCCGCCCTCGAGGCTGAAGCGCTTCTGCCCGACGTACTTGGTCTGCAGGAACGTCTCGAACGCCTCTGCCTGGTTGAGCTTGTCGAGAATGCGCAACTGCTCGTCGTGGCTGGGTTTCTGGTATTTGACCTCGACGTTGTCCTGGAACCACTTCCGCTGGTCGGGGTCCTGGATGTGCATGTACTCGACGCCGAGCGTGCGGCAGTACGAGTCACGGAGCACGCCGAGGATGTCGCGGAGTTTCATCGTGCGTTTGCCGCCGAAGCCGCCGGTGACGAACTCGCGGTCGAGGTCCCAGAACGTCAGGCCGTGGCTCTCGATCTCGAGATCGGGATGCGTGCGCTGCACGTATTCCAGCGGGTCGGTGTCGGCCATGAGATGCCCGCGCACGCGGAACGAGTTGATGAGCTCCTGCACGCGCGCCGTCTTGTCGACGCGTTCGGCGATGTCGACATTGATGTCGCCCGCCCAGTGGATCGGGGCATAGGGGATGCGAAGCGCTGCGAAGATGTCCTCGTAGAAACCGCGCTGTCCCGTGAGCTGCTCGTGCACCACCTTCAGGAACTCACCGGAACCGGCACCCTGGATGACGCGGTGGTCGTACGTGCTCGTGAGCGTGATCGTCTTGCCGATGCCGAGCTCGACGAGAGTCTTCTCGCTCGAGCCTTGGAACTCGGCCGGGTACTCGAGGGCCCCCGCACCGACGATGCAGCCCTGGCCCTTCATGAGGCGGGGCACGGAGTGCACGGTGCCGATGCCACCGGGGTTGGTCAGCGAGATCGTCGTGCCCTGGAAGTCGGCCGCGGTCAGCTTGTTCGCGCGGGCTCGCTTGACGAGGTCCTCGTACGCGGCGAGGTACTCGCCGAAAGTCAGCGACTCGGCCTGTTTGATCGAGGGCACCAAGAGGGCGCGCGTGCCGTCGGGCTTGGGCAGATCGATCGCGATGCCCAGGCCGATGTGAGCCGGTGCGACCACCGACGGCTTGCCGTCGATCTCGGCGTACGAGACGTTCTGGCTCGGGAACACCTTCAGCGCCTGGATCAGCGCCCAGCCGATGAGGTGCGTGAAGCTCACCTTGCCGCCGCGGGTGCGCGACATGTGGTTGTTGATCACGATCCGGTTGTCGATCATGAGCTTGGCGGGGACGGTGCGCACGCTCGTGGCCGTCGGGACGGTCAGCGACTCGTCCATGTTGGCGGCGAGGGTCTTCGGCATGCCGCGCAGCGGCGTCACGACGTCGTCGCGGGCCTCGGTCACGTGTGCGGGCAGGCCCTTGGGCGCCTGGGCGGGCACCGGCTGAGGTGACGCCGGCCGTGTGGTGGTGCGCGCGATCGGCTGAACGCCGCTGACGACCGGGATGGGTGCGGTCAGGGGTCGCGGTTCGGCCGTCGCCGCGGCCGATGCCGCGGGAGCCGGAGGTGCGGTCGTGACGGACGGTGTCGCGGGGGCGGGTGCCGACGGTGCGGGAGCGGGTGTTGCGCTTGCGGCGGGACGGTCGGTCGCACGCGCGGCGGATCCCTCGGCATCCGACGGCGATCTGTTCGTCTTCTCGTACGCCTCCAGGACCGGCCACCACGCCGCGTCGACCGCGTTGCGATCCTTCGCGAACTGGTCGTACATCTCGGCAACGAGCCACTCGTTGGCCCCGAATTCGCCGTCGCTGGAAGTTCCCACGCCGGTCAGCTGACTGGACACGGTTGCGCCTGCTTTCGTCGATGAAGTTCAGTCCGTGCGGGGCACGCAGTCGCCCTCACGCACACGTCCACCAAGGGTATCCCAGGTTTTCTCTCGGTACCGTGGCATCATGCAGTTCTCCGGCGCCCAGCCCACGGTCGATCTCACCTACTCCGACGTGTTCCTGGTGCCGCGGCGCTCTGGCATCACGAGCCGGCTCGACGTCGACCTCTCCCCGCAGGACGGCACCGCGGCGACCATCCCGATCGTCGCCGCGAACATGAACTCCGTGACAGGTCCGCGCCTCGCCGCGGCACTCGCGCGTCGCGGCGGTCTCGGGGTGCTGCCGCAGGACATGCCGCTGCAGGAGATCGACGCCGCCATACGCTGGGTCAAGGAGCAGCCGGTGCCGTGGGACACGCCGCAGGTGCTGCCCGCCGATGCGACCGTCGCCGAGGCCGCGACGCTGCTGCCTGCGACCGAGGGCCACGGCATCGTCGTCGTCGCCGCGCTCGCCGACCGTGTGCACGTCGACGACATCCTGGGCGTCGTGCCCGCCACGCGCCTCGGCACCGCGCTGCCC
>NZ_JBASZT010000164.1:0-2222 GCF_049661145.1 Microbacterium sp. | reverse complement strand
CAGCGCGGGGCGGGGAGCGCGCCGCGACGAGCGAGGTCGCCGAGCCACGCGAGGCTCGGCTTCGGCGTGCGGGCGAACGTCTGCCGGTCGACGGCGACGAGCCCGAAGGTCGGGCGGAACGAACCCCACTCGTAGTTGTCCAGCAGGGACCAGTGCAGGTATCCGCGCACGTCGAGCCCGTCGCGCAGCGCCGCGGACACACCCTGCAGAGCGCCGGTCGTGTAGTCGATGCGGCGGGTGTCGTCAGCGGTCGCCATGCCGTTCTCGGTCACCATCATGGCCACGCCGCCGGTGACCTCCCACGTGTGTCGCAGGGCGTGACCGAGCGCCTCGGGGTAGTACTCCCACCCCGTCAGAGTGCGTTCGACGTCGTCGGGGAAGGGCGCCGGCCCGTCGGGGCCGATGATCGTGCGCAGGTAGGACTGCACGCCGATGAAGTCGTCGTCGCGGGCCTGCTCGAGGAAGAAGTCCTCGCGCCAGTAGCCCCACTCGTCGCGTTCCTTCTCATAGCCGGGCAGCGCCTGGTACACCTGGTTCGCGACCGACCACCCCGCTTTGACGTGCCCGAGTCCCCGAAGCACCTCGACCGACGCGTGGTGGGCATCGGCGATGATCCGCGACGCGTGCGGCGAGGGCCCCGGGAAGTTGACGCCGACCTCGGTGTCGATCCTCGCCTCGTCCTGATTGACCATCATGTTGGGCTCGTTGATCGTCACGACCCAATCGACGTCGTCCAGGATGCCGGTGGCGATCTCGGTGAAGCGGCGGAAGCGGTCGACGGCATCCGGCGCGTACCAGCCGCCCTCGGCGGACTGCCAGCGCGGCATCGTGAAGTGGTGCAGCGTCACGACGGGGGTGATCCCGGCATCCCGGCACGTGTCGATCATGCGCCGGTAATGGTCGAGTTGCGCGCGTGAGACCTCATCACGCGCGGGCTCGATGCGAGCCCATTCGATCGAGAAGCGGTAGGTGTTCAGCCCGGATGCCGCCAGCAGCCCGATGTCTTCGGGATAGCGGTGGTACGAGTCGCACGCGTCGCCGGAAGGCTCGTCGACGGTGGTGTCGGCGGCGTGCTCGAACACCCAGTGCGAGGTGTTGACGTTGCCCCCCTCGATCTGGTGCGCAGCCGTAGCAGCTCCCCACAGGAAGCCGTCCGGGGAGGGGATGGTCTGGTCCACGGTCACGAGATTCCTTTCGTCGGCGGGCCAGGAACGAGGTCACAGGAACGAGGTCACGGGATCGAAATCACCGGATCGAATGCGCGGGGCACGGCGGGCGCAGGTCGACGACCGCGCAGCCGAACGGCGCGAGTCGCAACGTCGCCCCGCCCCGCGCGCCGGCACCTCCGGAATCCGGAGCGAGCTCCGCTCGGTACAGCTTTTCAGTGGCGCTGCCGCGCCGTGGGGGCGCGAAAATCTGCCTCAGGTGGCGGGACTTTCGGGTCAGGACGAGGTCGTCGAGCTCCATCGTCGTCGTCTCCGTTCGCGTCATCGTCGGTCGGGAAAGCGCAACCCCTTGATGTATCCGGTTACAGTGCGCTACTGTACCTGATGTATCCGGTTACATCCACCGCAAGGACGCAGAAGGGACACGGAGCCGTGGCAGCGAGCAAGCCGACCATCCGGGACATCGCCCGCGAGGCGAGCGTCTCGGTGGCCACCGTGTCGCGCGTCACGCACGACGATCCGAAGGTCACGGCGACCACCAAGCGTCGCGTGCAAGAAGCGATCGACCGTCTCGGCTACCGCCCGTCCTCGCTCGGTCGCGCGCTGTCATATCGCCGGACCGACACCCTCGGCATCGTGCTCCCCGGCCTCGGCGGCCCCTACTTCGCGGCGCTCATCGAGGGGGCCGAGTCGGTCGCCGTCGAGCGCGGCGTCGCGATCAACGTGCTCGGCACACACCTGCGGCCGGATGCCGCGGCATCCGTTCGCCAGCTCGCGGAGCGCACCGACGGGCTCATCGTCGCCGGGGGCACCCTGCCCGAGAGCGAACTGGCCGCGCTGGCGCGCACGGGCCGCGTCGTGCTCGTCGCCGGCGCACTGGATGGCATCGCCGCTGTCGTCATCGACGGGCGGGCCGCCGTCGCCGAACTGGTCGCGCATCTCATCGACGTCCACGGTCACCGGCGATTGCGTTTCGTCGGTGAGACCGCGGGCTCGCCCGACGCCGCAGACCGCTACGCCGGGTTCCGCGATGCGCTCGCCGCCGCGGGGCTCGAC
>NZ_JBASZT010000163.1:0-34044 GCF_049661145.1 Microbacterium sp. | reverse complement strand
ACGGGATCATCACCATCGACGGCCACGACATCGCCGTCGCCGTCCCCCTCGAACCCCACGCCGCCACCGCCATCGAAGCCATCAAAACCCGCGCCGCCGCGGGGCACTAGCCTGAGCCAAGTCGGGTCGCAATGCGGCGACGACTGCGGGCGTCGTTGTCGCGCCAGTGCAGTCGAGGAGCCCGACCTGGGCGAAGCCGGCGCAGCACTTCGCGGGCAGGATCGCACGCACCCGGATCCGCGACAGTGGCCGCAAGGAGGTAGATGCCTTCAGCGAGAGCGCTGCTCGCGGCATGCATAGACTCGTCCACCCACGCGTGCAACACGGGTGCCGAATCCATCGATCCATCTTCTCGGGTAGGACCGACATCTCGCGCGCGGATGCGATGCAACCCACCTCATGGCTGAGCTGCCCGCTGCTGGCCGCATGGGCGACGAGCCAGGAGACCGAGACCGCGCCTGTGCGGCAGTGAGCTGGTCGGCGAAGAGTGGAACGAGTGAGCACCCGCGCTCCCGCCTCAACATGACCACGGAATCACCGTTACCTGATACCTATGTGTCTGATGTCGGATCTCATGAGAGTTGTCAGGTCGCCGAGTAGCTGACCTGGGGTTTTCTCACTCAAGTCGTCATGCAAGACGGACGATCTTTCTCACGACACCTGTCATGAATACGATGCGGGTACCACCTTTCCACTGAAGCACGTTGGCACGGATCTCGGGAAGGATCATGCCGCCCCGCCATGAATCCGTCCGGGCCTGCGAGGTAGTGGTCGACGGCCTTTCGGAAGAGCTGGCTGGCCGAACGCAGCGTGGATGCTGCGCCGGTTGATGCCCATCGCTTCGGTGAGCGCG
The DNA here is from genome assembly GCF_049661145.1 of Microbacterium sp. Lineage (GTDB taxonomy): Bacteria > Actinomycetota > Actinomycetes > Actinomycetales > Microbacteriaceae > Microbacterium. The sequence continues at coordinate 33,191 of NZ_JBASZT010000163.1, read as the reverse complement.
GTCAGTGAGGCCCCCTCGACGCTGCTGCGCGCGGCCTGAGTCGCGCGCTGTGGGCTGAGCGGCGTCAGTTGCTCAGCCCACAGCGCGTGTGGGGAGGCGCCAGTACCCACAGAACGCGACCTGGTCCTTAGGGATGCCGCGGGTGGCGGTGAGGTATCGACGAGTGCCGGTGGCGAGGGCAGACTCCCCGGCGGTGTAGGCGTAGACCCCGGCCGGCGCGAACTCGGCGTCATCGTGTACGTGATGCAGTGCGGTTACGCCGGGTCGCTGCCCGGGCGCGCGAGGGAGCCATCGGATGTCGATGCCCGGGGGAGCGGTGAACTCCTGCCGGTCGGCGAGGTCGGGGACCTCGATCACCGCGACCCCGCGTGCGGCGTCGGGAAGGGATGCGCAGATGCCGGCGATCGCGGGCAGCGCCGTCTCGTCACCGACCAGCAAGAATCTGTCGGCGTCGGCGGGCGGAGCGAACCCGATGCCCTCATCCAGCAGCGCGATCTGGGTTCCGGGTTGGGCGGCCTGCGCCCAACTGGACCCGATGCCGCCGTCGTGTAGCACGATGTCGATGTCGATCTGCGTCCCCGTCGGCGGGCGGCGTAACTCGCGGACGGTATAGCTGCGCATGTGCGGGCGGATGCTGCGGGGCGTGGCGAGGAACTGTGCGTAGCCGAGCAGATCACCCCGGCCGGGCAGCCGGAACTCGCCCTGCCCGTCACGTGGGAAGAAGAACCGGAACCACTGGTCGAAGCCCATCGGGTGGAGCTCATCGAGCTCTCCGCCACCGATCGTGAGTCGCCACATGTTCGGGGTGATCTGCCTGCCGTCGATGACGTGGCCGCGCAGCATCTTCTGCACGGCCGGTTTCACGGGCCGGCTGTGGTCGCGTGCCATCAGGTGGTCGATTCCGCGCCGGCTGCGGCATCCGGTTCCGTCGCGATTCGCGCACCGCGACGGCGACGATCCTCGGCGAGCTGGACTCCGCGGAACACCCCGATGGCGGTCAGCCGGGCCGCGAGCAACCGGGCGAGGAACGTGGTCAGCAGCAGGACGGCAGTGAGGATCAGCGGCAGGCCGAGCTGCAGCGCGAGCGTCGCCGAGGCGAGGTCGTACGCGAAGAACCAGTAGACGCTGTAGAACGCCGCAGCCCACAGCGCCATCACGTAGAACAGCCACGGCCGCCAGTATCGGTACCCGGCGACCAGGAAGGGAAGCTCCATCAGGATGCCGATGATCACGAACACCGAGACGCTGACGATCCCGGTCGGGACGAACGGCGCCTGTACGAGACCAGCGAGCACCGACGTCAGCAGCCCCACTCCACCGCGGCGCAGGGCAGCCAGCGCAATGACGCCGGGCAGGAAGTAGATCCCGGCGGCAAGGCCCAGCAGCATCGGTGCGACCACGACGAGCGCGTTGAAGAGGTAAGCATTGCCGATGTTCAGCAGACCACCGGCGACGCCGATCGCCGCGCACGTCAGCAGAAGCCTCGTGGTCATCTCTCCTCCTGGGACCGTCGGGTAAGGCGACCCTCAGTGATCATAGGCGGGTCTACACGCGGGCGGTCGTGTCAACGGTCACCGAAGGCGGCGCGCAAGGTGGCGCCGAGCTGGCCGATCGCGGCCTCGGCGGCCATAGTGCCGCGGAGGGTGTCGAGCATCATGAAGCTGTTGGTGACCCCGGAGTAGCGTACGGCCAGGGCGGGCACCCCGGCGTCGCGGAGAGCGGCAGCGTAGGCTTCACCTTCGTCGCGCAGGCAGTCGGCCTCGGCTGTGATGATGAGCGCGGGCGGCGTCTGCGCGAGCAACGCGGCCGGCGCCCGGGCGGGCGAGGCTTCGTGGTCGAAGCGTCGGGCCGGGTTGGGGCAGTACAGCCTCCAGAAGTCCCGATACCCCTCAGCGCGTAGCGAGTAGCCGGTGGCGAACTCGGTGAAGCTCGCGGTGTCGCACGCTGCGTCCGTAGCCGGATACATGAACGCTTGGAAGGCGAACTGCACTGCCAGGGAGCCGGCGGCGGCGCGGAGGGTGAGGGCCGCGGCGATGGTGCCGCCCATCTGGTCGCCGACGACCGCGATGCGGCTCGCGTCCAGTCCGTGGGTGTGCCCTTCGTCGACGATCCAGCGGGCGACGGTCGCGCATTGGTCGATCGCGGTGGGGTACGCGTGCTCGGGTGACAGTCCGTACTCGGGGAACACGATCGTCGCTCCGGAGGCGTCCGCGACCTCCCGCACCAGGCGGTCGTGGCTTGCGGCGTTCCCCATCACCCAACCGCCGCCATGCACCCACAGCACGACCGGTGCGGGCGCGGAGCCGCGGTGCCGCGTCGGACGGACCACGCGTACCGGCACCGGCGGGTGCTCGCCGCTGTGCGCGTTCACGACGTACCAGTCCTCATCAGCGGCTGGGCGCGGTGTGGGGCGGGCTTGGAGCTCGTCGAGCATTCGCCGTTTCTGGTCGGGGGTGACCGTGTACAGGTACGGGATGAACTCGCCGGCCTCGACGAACGCCTGCGCTTCCGGTTCGAGGGAGATGCCGTGAGGGTTCGCGATTCCGACGGGGATGGCGCGCGTGGTGTCGTCGCGTTCTATGGTCATCTGCGCCTCCGTGCGCGGGCTTGAATCTGCCACTGCTTCGGGCTCATCCCGTACGCAGCAGTGAACGCTCGAGAGAAGTGGGCGGGGCTCACGAATCCCCAGGTATGGCAGACGTCGGAGATGGTGACGTCGGGATAGTCGGCATTCGCGAGGACGTACCGGCAGCGTTCCAGGCGCGCATGCAGGATCCACCGCCCGACGGTGACACCTTCACCCTGGAACAGTTTGTGCAGGTACCGCACCGAGATCCCATGTGCCAGAGCGATCCTCTCGGGGGTCAGGCCGGGATCGTCGAGATGCGTGTCGATGAACGCCTTGACTCGGAGCACGAATGTGCGGCGCGCTGCGTCCTCGAGCGGCATGTCCCGCATCGTGTCGCCGATCAGGGTGGCGAGGATGTCGGTGACGTCGTGCACAAGCCGATCTCGGGTTACGGGGTGCAGGTTCACATTCGGCTGCGCCAGTCGACCGAGGTAGGGCACGAGGAATGCGCTGAGCGCGTGTCCTTGTCGCAGTTGCGTGCCGGTCAGGTGTGAGACGTCGGTCTCCGCGAGTCCCAGCATGGCTTTTGGGAACTGGAAGTTGCGGGTGGCGAACATGTCCCGCGACACGATCTGGTACGGGCGGGTGGTGTCCAGCAGCACCAGGTCGCCGGCCTGCAGGAAGATCTCGCGGTCCCCCTGCCGGAGCCGCATCTGGCCGCCGTCAACGAATGCGAGGGACAGGGTTTCCTGCGGGTCGCGGGCGATGTGCCTCCACGAGCGTTCGGCGCGGAATGCCGGGCCTTCCGGTACGACGGCGAGGAACACATCCCCGAACGTCTCATGCCGTGGCGCGAGGCGAGGCGGCAGGTCAGAGGTCAGGCGCAGTTCCACCTGCACAAGCCCCGGCGGCACCTCCATGAGCACGTCAGGCATCCGCGAACCCCCTTCCCGGGACGGTCATGCCGTGTCACCAGGGTAGGGCCGGGGCGCGAGCGATGTCTTCCGCGTAGCGCACCAAGGTACCCCGGACCCGGGACCCCGGTGCGCGCTCGGTCAAGTCCCACTCCCGCCTGTTCGCTGTCGGTCAAGCCGCTCCGGTCGGTTCGCTCTCGGTCAAGCATGACCTGCATCGGCGGGTCTAGCGTCGCGATCGGAGCCCCGGCAGGCCGTCGGGGTTCATCCGCACCCCACATCGAAGGAGCCTGAGATGACTGACGTCGTCTTCTTGCATGGCCTGTGGATCTCCAAGGAGTCCTGGAAGCCGTGGATCGACCTGTTCGCCGAGCGTGGCTACAACGCCATCGCTCCGGCCTGGCCCGGAGAGGCCGACACCATCGCCGAGACCCGTGCGAATCCCGACGCGCAGGCGGGGTATGGCATCGACGAGCTCGTCGACCACTTCACTGCCGAGCTGAAGCAGCGCGAGACGAGGCCCGTGGTTGTCGGCCACTCGTTCGGCGGGCTGTTGGCCGAGAAGCTGCTCGGCCGTGACTGCATCGCCGGTGCCGTCGCAATCGACCCCGCCCCGATCAAGGGCGTGAAGCCGCTGCCATTCGCGCAGCTGAGGTCCGCGTTCCCCGTCCTCGGCAACCCGGCAAACAAGGAGCGTGCGAAGGCGCTCAACGAGAAGCAGTTCCGGTACGGTTTCGGCAACGCGCTCACCGAGGAGGAGTCGGACGCGCTCTGGGCGGCGTGGAACATCCCCTCGCCGGGCAAGCCGCTGTTCGAAGCCGGATTCGCGAACTTCTCGCCGAACTCGCCTGCGAAGGTCGACACCGACAACGAAGATCGCGGCCCGCTGCTGGTCATCGCCGGGTCCGCCGACCACACCGTGCCCGAAGTCTCCGTGCGCGCCACTTACGGCCTGTACGAGGGGTCGGCGGCAGTCACCGACCTGCACGTGTTCGAAGGCAAGGGCCACTCCCTGACCATCGATCACGGCTGGCGGGAAGTCGCCGAGGTCGTGCTCGACTGGCTCGACAAGCAGGGGTACGGCGCGACGACCACGACGTCGGCACCGGCCTCGACGCCGGCATGAGCGTCGGGTTCATCGGCACGGGCGCGATCGGCGGGGCGGTCGCCGCGCTGCTGGCCGCGACCGGTCAGACGGTCGTGGTCAGCAACAGTCGCGGTCCCGCTTCGCTGCAGGCGAAGGCCGCGCAGCTGGGTGCGACGGTCACGGCCGGCACCACGAAGCAAGCGGCAGAAGCAGATGTCGTGTTCGTGTCGGTGCCGTGGTCGCACGTGGCGGCGGCGCTGGGCGCGGTGTCGGACTGGTCGGGAAAGATCCTCGTCGACACCACTAACCCGCTCGAGGCGCCGACGTTCCGCAAAGCCGAGCTGGGCGGTCGCACATCCAGCGAGGTCGTCGGATCACACGCGCCCGGAGCCCGTGTCGTGAAGGCGTTCAACCATCTCAGCCCGGTCTCGTATGCTGACCCACGACCACTTGGCGGGCGCCGGCTGCTGTTCATGTCGGGCGACGATCCGACCGCGAAGTCGGCCGTCCTGGACTTGATCGAGCCCACCGGGTTCGTCGCCATCGACCTCGGCGGACTCGCTGAAGGTGGCAGGCTCCATGAGTTCCCCGGCGGGCCCCTGCCAGCACGCAACTTCGTCGAACTCGCCTGAAGCCCCACCCCTACGGTGCGCCGGACCCGCTCACCGGGTTCTGCGCACCGTAGGCATGTCCCTCGGTGACAGAGTTCCGATGCACGACCCGGCGAGCGACGCTGAAACCGAAGCCCAGGGCGAAGAGGTTCATCAGAATCCCGTAGAGCGCGCCGGGCAACGCGAAGGCGGGGTCGCCCAGCGCCACAGTGCCCACGAAGATCGCGACACCGGCGTTGTGTATCCCGATCTCGAACGATGTCGCAACCGCCTGCCGAGGCAAGACCCGCAGCAGTCGCGGTGCGAAGTAGCCGATCGTGAAGCTGGTTGCACTGAACAGGCTCACGGCGGCGGCGAGGGTGCCGAGGGACGCAACGAGTGTCGACCAGCCTGGGATGATGACGGCGAGGTTGATCCCGATCAACACGAGGACGGATGCGAGCTTTACGGCGCGGTTCACGCGCGCAGCCAGTCTTGGCAGCAGGCGACGCACCAGCATCCCCAAGGCGACCGGTCCGAGCACGATGACGAAGAACTCGACGACCTTCGCCCACTGCAGCCCGATTGCGTCGCCCGGGTAGAACACCGTCAGCGCGAGGTTGGTGATCAACGGGAGCGTCACCACCGACAGCACCGAGCTCACCGCGGTGAGGCTGATGTTCAGCGCGACATCGCCTCCGAACAGGTGACTCCACAAGCTCGCCGCCGCCCCGCCCGGCGACGCCGCGAGCAGCAGCATCCCCACCGCGAACACCGGAGGCAACCCCAGCACGACGACGATCCCCCAACACACCAACGGCAGCAGGATCACCTGGCACGTCAACGCGATCAGTGCGACCCGCGGATGCCGCACGACCCGGGCGAAGTCCGCGGCAGTCAGCGACATGCCGAGTCCGAACATGATCACGCCCAACGCGACTGGGATCATCGCTGCTACCGCATCCATCACGCCATCCTCGCAATCGACGCGACGTCGGCAGGCCACTGACATGACTCTCCGCGCAGGAGTTCTAGGGAGAGTGGAATATATGCGCAGTCATGTTTTGTTGGACCCGACATGAGCGAGAACAACACCTCTGGGATGCAGTTCGGAATCTTCTCGGTGAGCGACATCACCCGCAATCCGGTAACCGGTCAGACGCCGAGCGAAGCGGAGCGCATCGAAGCGACGATTCGCATCGCTCAGCGTGCGGACGAAGTCGGGCTAGATGTGTACGCGATCGGCGAGCATCACAACCCCCCGTTCTTCTCGTCGTCACCCACGACCTTGCTGGCCGGGATCGCGACCACGACGAAGAACATCCTCCTCAGCACGGCGGTAACCCTGGTGACGACGAACGATCCGGTCAAGGTCGCGGAGGACTACGCGATGCTCCAGCACGTTGCCAAGGGGCGCATGGACCTGATGCTCGGCCGCGGAAACACGGTGCCGGTGTACCCGTGGTTCGGCAAGGACATCCGCCAGGGCCTGCCACTCGCGCTGGAGAACTACAACCTGCTGCATCGGCTGTGGCGCGACGATGTCGTCGACTGGGAGGGCACGTTCCGCAGTCCGCTGCAAGGATTCACGTCTACCCCGCGTCCGCTCGACGACGTTGCACCATTCGTATGGCACGGCTCCATCCGCACGCCCGAGATCGCAGAGCAGGCCGCGTTCTACGGCAACGGATATTTCGCCAACCACATCCTCGCCCCCAACTTCCACTTCAAGCCGCTGATCGACTTCTACCGTCAGCGGTTCGAGCACTACGGACACGGCACCCGCGAGCAGGCGATCGTCGGACTCGGCGGACACGCCTTCATCGGACGCACATCGCAAGCCGCCCGCGACGTCTACCGGCCCTACTTCGAGGGCAACGAGATCTACGGGCAGGCGTACAACCTCGATGACTACATCGCGCAGACGCCCTCGAGCGTGGGCAGCGTGCAGGAGGTCATCGACAAGACCCTCACCTTCCAGGAGGGGTTCGGCGACTACCAGCGGCAGCTGTGGAACGTCGACGCCTTCGGGCTCCCGGTAGAAACGGTGCTCGAACAGGTCGAGTTGCTCGGCACCGAAGTCGTACCGGTGCTGCGCAAGGAAATGGCGGTGAGGCGCTCGTCGGGCGCGGCCGACGCACCTACACATGCGAGCCTGGTGCGTGCGAAGTACGGCGACGCCGAACCGCGACAGCCCCGCCCGAACCCGAACCGTGGTGACAACGTCACGGGCACTTCTCCCTACCAGGACAGCGATGCGACGTTCCGTGCCAACTACCCGGCAGTGGCATGATGGCCGCAATTCGGGCCGGGAGTGTGGCAGTCGATGCGGTGCGCGCGTGGGAGAGCCTGTTCCGGGCACAGGCCAGCATCGCCCGCGAGCTGCTGCGCGAAGGCACCTGGAACGAGGTCAGCGCCCGCGAGTATGGGGTCCTGTACGAGCTCACTCGTTGGCCAGGTGGCGCACGCTTTACCGACCTTCAAGCGGACGAGCTGCTCACCCAGCCGGGCCTGTCTCGACTGGTCGGCCGGCTGGAACAACGCGGGCTGGTGGCGCGAACCGATGACGCGCAGGACCGCCGCGCGGCACGCCTGCGTCTCACCGACGAAGGCCGATCGGTGCAACGCCGCCTCGGCGCCCAGCACGCCCGCGATGTCGCCGCGCTGATGATGCTGGACCACGAGAAGCTCGACCAGCTGCGCAGCCTCTGCGACGAACTCGTCGCACACATTCCCACTGCAGCGCACAACGACACGACGGAAGAGACCCGATGAATACGACGCTCCCCCACACCGCTGAGATCGCGGTGATCTCGGCAGGTGTCAGCGACCCCTCCAGCACACGTCTGCTGGCCGACCGGCTCGTCCAGCGCAGCATCGAAAACCTCGAGGCGCTCGGCCTCGCCGCGACCGCGTCCTTCATCGACCTCGCCCCGCTCGCCACAGAAATTGCGACCGCGACCATCGGTGGCCCGCACAGTGACCGGCTCACCGTCGCGATTGCACGCCTCGCGTCAGCGGACGCCGTCATCGCGGCCACGCCGATCTACAAGGCCGGCGTCAGCGGGCTCTTCAAGTCGTTCATCGATCTCCTCGACAACGACCTCCTCATCGCGAGACCCGTCCTGCTCGCCGCAACCGCCGGCAGTCCACGACACGCTCTTGTGGTCGAAGACCAGCTGCGCCCGCTATTCGGCTTCATGCGCGCGCTGACTCTGCCAACCTCTATCACCGCGACCCCGGACGACTGGGCGGACGCGGACCTCAGCACCCGAGTCCACCGCGCGGCCACAGAGCTCGCCCATACTGTCCGCGCGCGAATCGCGGAGAGTATCGCCGACGCCACCTGGAACGCCCACCGCCACGAACACGCAGGAGCAGCCACACGCAGCGCGACCGACACCATCAACGTCGAGACAGCGCTCATGCAACTCGCCGCCGGCGGCACCCTGACTGCGGCCCGCGAGCAACGTCAGCAGTTGATCAACAGCCCGCTGCCCAACTGAACGCTCGGTCGCGCGACGATGCGGAGACGAATCTAGCGACGTCTAGGGAAAAGCTAGACATCCCTAGACTTCGCTAGATTCGACAGCGCTCGTGACATTGGCGGCGACGAGACGACTACTCCTGGAGCGCGAGGCGAGTCAGAGTGCCGAAATCTGGCGTCCACGGATGCCCCCGCGTACTCGAAGGCGCGCCTCACGCCCCAGGCACCGCCCTCAACAAAGAAAGCAACGCCGATGGGCACATACAGTCTTGGCGACCTTCACACCGTCGCAGCGCGTAAACGTCCCGAACTCATCGCGCCGGCCGCGTTCGCCGCCTTGGAACAGTACGACCTCCTCGACCGGGTCGGGGTCGTCCTGATCGATCCCGCCTTCTCGGACACAGGTGCCATCGCCGGTGCCTACTCCTTGCCGCCGGAGGTCCTCGCCAACTGCGTCATCGTCAGCGGCCGGAGGGCTGGTGTGGAACGGGTGGCCGCTTGCGTCGCCCTCGCCACACACCGCATCGACGTGAACACCACGGTGAAGAAGCTCCTCGACGTCCGCAGTGCGTCGTTCCTTCCGCGCGATCGGGCCGTCGAGCTGACCGAGATGGAGTTTGGTGCGATCACCCCCATCGGAGCTCCCGGCGGATGGTCGCTCCTGGTCGACGAGCAGGTTGCTGCCACGCCGCTCGTCGTGATCGGTTCGGGACGAAGAGAATCAAAACTCGTCCTCAAAGGCAGTGACCTCGCCGCACTGCCCACCGCGACAGTCACGTCGATCGGCTCTCCTGCGACACGCGCCTGACCCGACTGTAGCCAGACCCTGCCCCGAGCGCATGGACGATCCTTGAACATGTAAGGAGACGCTCCACATCGATGGCAGCCCCCACAACGCTAGCCTCGCCTCCGCCTGAGCCTGTCGCCCTCGTTCGGATCGAGTTTCGCCGATGAGAGCTTCCTGCCCGTTGCGGAGCGGCGCCCACGGGCAGCAGAGACTGGAGGAGACGATGATCGAGTACCCATGGTTTGACTTCGACCAGGTCGACTACGTCACGTCGGACACGCACTTCGGGCATGCCCGGATCAGCGAGCTCGCGGGGCGTCCGTTCGGCACGGTCGAGGAGATGGACGCGGAGCTTGTCGCCAGGTGGAATGCCGTGGTCGGGCCGGGCGATGTCGTGCTGCATCTCGGGGATCTGGCGCTCGGCCCGATCCAGGAGTCGCTCGCGCTCACGGCCCGGCTGAACGGGCAGCGGTTTCTGGTACCGGGCAACCACGACCGCCTCTCGACGGCGACGCAGTCGAAGCGTGCAATCGAACGGTTCCTGCCACTGTACGAGGCGGCGGGCTGGACGATCCTTCCCGAAGTGATCCGAGGCACCCGCCACGGTTACCGCTTGCTCGCCTCCCACTACCCGTATGCCGGAGACTCGCAAGAGACCGATCGGCACACCGCGCACCGACCCCGCTGGGACGACGGGATGCCGCTGCTGCACGGGCACACCCATGCCCGCGATCATGGGCCGCACGAGTACCAGTTTCACGTCGGCGTCGACGCGCACGGTTACGCTCCGATCCCTTTCACGATCATCGACGAGTGTATCCGTGGCCTTCCCGACGCTGAGACGTGGCTGGAGTCCGCGATCCGTGAAGCACGGCAGGTCATCACCGCCCTCGACAACAGCGAACGACCCGGGATGGACGCTCTGTTCTACGAGCAGGGCTACAACGAGCTGTTCATCGTGCTCAGCGAGCTCCTCGACGCCCTCGAACCTCCCGGCGCCGCGGAGAGTTCACGCTGAGGTTCGGAAGCCGATGACGTTCTCTGACCGGGCGTCGTTGTTTCGTCAGGGCACCGCGAGTTCGTCGATCAGGTTCGGCCAGTTGCGGACCACGTGGGTTCGGGTGGCCGCGTCTGTCGGCTCGCCGCAGATGTTGGGGAGTGCTCGGGGGTTGGCGTGGCGGAGGAGGCAGGCGCGTTGCCGGTGGGCGGCGACGATCAGGGCACGGTTGAGCGGGCAGAGCTGATATTTCGCTTGGCGTCTGGTGCGCAGCCCGTACATGTAGACCATCGCCCGGTGCGCATGCCCAACGACACAGGCCGTGAACGCGTGGAGTTCATCGTTCACGGGTGCGCCGATCGCTTCCGCGACCGCCTTCGACAGACGATCGGTCTGGGTCAGGACGGAGGTGGTGATATCGAGCAGTGGGGTGACGCGGCGGGGTGTGGTCAGCACGTGCGCTACTCGGATGGCTTCGGGGTACGCGCACAGCAGCGTCTGCTCGTAGGTGCACGGCGCGTCCACGTTCAGGTGCTCCATCCGTTGCGCGATCAGGTTCGGCTCGCCGGTGCCGGCACTCCTGGCCCTGACGAGTGCGGCGGCGAGGTTGAGCTCTCCGGTGTGGAGGGCGACACCGCGCGGCCAGAGGCGGGCGCGTAGCGACTGTTCTGCCCGCTCGTACCCCGGCAAGTCGGTCACGTCGGCCCGCACGCCGCGGAAGGTGAACTGGTGGTGGGTGAGGCATAGCGCCCCGCCGCGGGCGATGGTGGTGGTCTCCATTCCGTGCGCGCAGGTTCTGCAGGCAGTGCGGGGCTCGGCGAAGCGCCGACACTTCTGGCACTTCTGGGGCCCCCACTTCTTGTGACCGCATCGGACCCACATGCCGTCGTGGTCGAAGTCGAGGCGCAGCGCTCCGTCTGGCAGATCGGCGATCGTTTCCAGGACGCCGGTGACACGGGAGTCCACGACTGGCCACGTCCTCCGTTCGATGCGAGCGAGGACGAGTCGGTGGATGTCTGCGTCCTCGAGTAGGTGGGTGGACGCGAGCCGGCTGATGTATCCGTCCGTGGTCTCACCTTCGAGGGGTTCAACGCGGATGGGCAGGGTGCGCAGAGCGGTTGTCACGAGGCTCGGGAGCTTTCTGCGTGCTCGTGATGTGTGGGTGGCCTGCGGGCGTCGGCGTGTCGCAAGAACGTGCCGCGGACGCGGGAGGCGATGGCGAGGATCTTGGTCCCGAACTCGTCCAGCCCGGGGGATCGGCCGTGCCGTAGTCGCACGGTCCGGTCCAGGGTGATGAGCGTTTCGCGGTCGTAGGCGCGGAAGGACTCCCGGAGGGTCGCAAGTTGGTGTCGTGAATGCGTGTCGACGGCTGTCACCACAGCTGCGACGAGAACGGCGACCGGGAGCCGTCCGAGTCGGATGTTCGTGAGGAACCGCTCCGCCCACGGCTCGGTCAGCAGTGCGGTCACCTGCACGGCCTTGGGGTAGTACTCGCGAAACCGCCCGTCGAGGATGCCCGGTTGGGCGTGCTGAGGGCCCGCGGTGTGCCGGAACCCGAGGAGTTCTGTGGCGAGTTCCAGTTCGCCTGTGTTGAGTGCTAGGCCGCGTTGCCAGAGGGTTCCGGTGAGGAATCGTTCTGCGTGAAGGTGCGCGTTCTGTCCGGTGAGGTCGTCGTCGGCGCTGGCGTAGTGCCACCGGTGGTGGCGGGCGCAGACTGCGCCGGAGCGGGTGCGGACCTCGACGGTCTGGCCTCGGGTGCAGCGTCGGCACATCGTCGCCGGTGCGGGGAGCGGCGCGCATATCGGGCAGGGGTTGTACTGCCATGCCGCGTGGGCGCAGCGGACGAACAGCCGGTCTTGGGGTCGGCCGTCGAGGTGGCCGGGCGGGAGGCCTGCGAGCTGTTCGACCAGGTGCGGTGCGGCCTCGGGTGTCGTCTTCAACGGAAGCTTCAGCTGTGCGTGACGGATCGCGGTCCACAGCTCCCCGGACGGGATGGCGTTTCGTTCTGCGAGGCGCCGGTAGAGGCTGCGCACCGTCTCTCCCGCGAAGGGTTCGACGGTCACCGGCAACGCCTTCATGCCCGGGTCTTCGAGGGGCGCCCTCGCTTCGGGCGGGTGGAGGGCCGGCTCTCTTCGTCTTCGATCCACCCCTCGGCCTCGCGGAGCCTCGCGAGATATGCGAGGACGGCGTCGAGGTCGAGGCGTTCGGTGTGCTGTTCGATGGCGTGCCGTGCACCGCGGCGCACGGCTTTCGCGACTCGTCCGATCGAGCCGCGGGAGAGGTCGCGGAGCTCTGCTGCGACGGTCAGGATGGCCTCTGGGGGTTGCGAGATCAGGCACAGCGAGTTCTCGAGGTCGACGAGGATGCGGCCCCAGACGGCGGCTCCCTCGGTGTTGGTCGTGTCGTACTCCTCGAACTTGACCAGTTCGAAGCGGGCCATGATCTGCTCACCGCGCGATCCCCAGAACAGGCCGTTGCGTGCGACGTCGACACCGGCGTAGACCATCGTGCCCGGGCATCGTTCGGAGAGTTCTTTGAGCGCGTCGGCGACTTGCTCGTTGCCGCGGTAGTGCAGGTCGAGCCGGTGGATGTCGTCGACGATGACCAGTTCGGTAGCGCATTCGCGCATGACGTGGCTGACCCGGCCGAGAAGGATCTCGTAGTTGACGTTGCGAGAATGAGGGATCGCGTAGAAGTCGGCGAGCTTGGTGATCATGGTCTTCGCCGTCGCATGGGTGGGCACCGGCACATAGGCGACGGGGATGAGGTTTCGTGCGCCGGCACCTGCGCGCTGACGGCGGACTCGTTCGAACAGGCGACCGAACTCCTGAACCGCCGTGGTCTTTCCCGCCCCCGGCCGCCCGGAGATGATCACGCCGGATTTGCTGGCATCCGGCGAGCGGTTGTCGGTCATCGCGTTGCGGATCGCTGTGGCCACGTGCCGCAGCGACGGTGTCGCAACCCGCGCACCGATGGTCATGTAACGTTCCCGGGCGATGTTGTGCAACGCGCGCTCCGACGGGGCCAGCGCCTCGTACTCGGGCATCGTGAGCGGCAGCGGACGCTGGGCGACGAACTCGACGAACTGCCGCCATCCTTCCTTGGTCGCGTAGTCGAAATCGGTCGACGGCGCGTCGAAGTCGAAGTCTGCGAGCAGGTCGTCGAACATCACGTCACTCCTCGTTCGGCGCTCGGGTGTACCCGAACGGCGCCGCCACCGGCCAGCCGGGCCGTGCCTCCACCGTCTCCGGCTCGCGCCCGTCGGCGTCCGCGCTCGGTGATCCCTCGGTCTTGGCGGGTTCGAGCGCCCCGGCAGGGACCTGGTTCGTGATCGCGAGCGGGTCGGCGCGTGTCGCGACGCTCCGTTGCCGTTCGCGTTTGCTTTGCGGCTTGTTGCCGGTGTTCATGAACCGGCGGATGACCTCGCTGAGGTCGTTGCCGGTGGGTTCGGCATCGCCGCGGGCGGCGGCCTGCGCGCGGGCGACGCGCCACACCTCGTCGGCCATCGGCGCCCCGCTGTACGGTGACCGCCAGCTCAGCGGCACGAACTCGTCACCGAGCTCGAGCCACACCGTCATCGGGTTGTACGGGTCGACGCGGAACGGCCACTTGCCCTGGTGACTGCGATGTGAGGACTTCTTCTTCCGCAGCCCGCTGAGCCGTTCGGAGTCGTAGACACGCAGGTCGATGTCGACGCCGTAGTGGTTGATCACCCGCCACTCCGTCGGCAGCAACGCCACATAGTTGTCGGCAGTGAGCGGAACTTCCAGCTCAGGGACGACTTCCCGGTAGGCGGCGACCATCTGGTTCGGGCTCAGCTTCAACCGCGGGTTCCGGGGATCTCGCAGAGCGCTGTGTGGCTGGTTCTGCCACGTCACCGCGACCCAGTCCTCGAACAGCTCCTGCAGCTGCTCAAGCGTCAGGAGCTGCTCGGTGGCGATGGCCTCATCGCCACGCATATCCGGGCTCTGCCCGAGGAACCCGATCGCGTACTGGGTGAACTGGTCCTTCACCGTGCGGAACATCCGCTCCACCTTCGCCTTGTGCGTCGGCGTGTACTCCGCAGCGACGGTGAGCGAGATCCCCAAAGTTCGACACGCATCCGCGAAATGGCGAGACACATACGACGAACCCCGGTCGGTCGTGATCGTCTCGGGAAAGATGTACGGCTGCGCGTCCCGCATGCCCTCGAACCGTTCAGCGAGGAGTTCATCCCCACCCGTCCACGCTTCGGCCACCATCCTGCGGTTCGCGCGAACCCCGTCAGGGCGGAACGCATACGGGACGAGGGCGCGGGCGAGCACGACGACCAGGTCGATGCTTCGCGTGCCCACCGTCACGATCCCGGCGAGCACCGACCGTGACGCCTCGCACAGCAGCAACGTCAGATCGGGCCGCACCGGCTCCCCGTCGCATTCGACGAGGATCTCCATCGGGGTCGTGTCGATGAGAACCTGCTCGCCGGGGCGGACACCGGACCGGTTCCCGTGCATGTAGTCGGGTTGATTCGCCGTCGTGCGGCGGGTTCGGGCGGTGCCGAAGGTGTGCTTTCCACCGTCGAGTTCGTCGAGCAGCCGGTACATCGTGGCCCGACTCGGCATCGGCACGACCCCCTCGCCGTGACGTTCGTCGAGCTCCCGGCGCACCAGCCAGAACACGCGCGTCTTCGTCCCCGTCGACTTCCGCGTCTGATCGGCCTTCACCGTCATGATCGCCTCGATCAGGCGGGAGTCGTAGGAGCGGCCTTGTGTGTCGGGGAGTCCGAATCGGCGACGGTCGAGGAGGCCGGTGACGCCGAATTGCTCGAGCGAGTGACGCTGGCGGATGACTTTGCTCGTCCCGTAGTCCGTCCCCAGCCGCCGGTTGACGTTGCCCGCGACCTGTTCGTACGCGTGCATCCGCTTCATTCCCTCGGCAACCAGATCGTCTGCCCGCCTCAGCTCATCGAGCCAGACATCGATGACCCTGCGATCGGCGTCGTCGATGTCGTCCAGGTGGCGCAGTTCCGCCAGAGACCGGGCGGATGGGGCGACGGCCTCTGCCTCAAGTGGCAGATCCGCGGCCAGCACCTCCACGTCCTCGCCACCGTCAGACGGCCGCAGCGTCAGGTACGAGGGGCGGACGAGCACAACGTGATGGGTCGCCCCTCGCCACTGAATGAGGTCGCCGGGATGAACCTTCATGATCCAGCTCCGAAGTCCACGATCGTCGACATCGACAAGGGACGTTCGAGGTTTGCCTTCGCCGCGCCCGACCACACCAGCGCGTACGCCGCCCCGAGCCCGGATCGTGCAACATCGTCGAGGATCGCGGCGAGCCTGCCCAACGTCATCGAACCCGTCAGCGCCAGCGAAGCGACATCGACTCCCTCGAGCCACGCGGGGTCACGGAACCGCAGGAGGAACCGCAGGTTGTCCTGGGTAGCGCCCGGCAGCGCGTCAAAGACCAGGTATGACCAGCCCAGCGCGGCCGCGAGCCGTCTCGTGAGTTCGAACTTGGCCGCGTCTTCGGCGCCGATCAGTTCCTTGGGTCGCACATCGACGAGGAGTCCGCTTCCGTCGCCTCGTCGAACGAAGTAGTCCGGTACGTGAGAACGCTTCGGGGATCGCCAGCGAATCCACATCGGCTGACTCGACACCGTGACCGCGTCGCCCGTGCGATCCAGCGTCGCCAGGAAGGCCCGCTCCCAGAACGACTCGAACGGCACATGCTGGCTCGTCGAGGACAGCCACAGCCTTCCCTCGAAGTTCCGCTTACCCGGCCAGGAGACGAACTCTCGAACCGGGCCGGCCTCCTCGAACGCCACACTCCTCGCTTCGAGAGGATCAATCTGCTCGGCAGAGCCGTGTCTGGAAAAATCGATCGTCGCCGCCAGCGCGTTCGTCCCGTCGATGGCATCCAGCCAGTCCGCGGTCAGGCTCACGGCAGCCTCTCCTTCAGGAGGCCGGTCGCCCACGGAAACCCCGGAGCGAGAACCTCCGACTTGCACGGCAAGCTCCTCCTGCGCCGCCGCGCGCCCCGGAGACACGCTCGCGATTTCCGGATCGAGTGAGATTTTCGCAGGTCGAGTGAGACGATTTCCGGAACCGTGAGATTTTTTCGGATCGAGTGAGACTCGACAATCGACATGAGAATCACGAATTGATAACGGCGAGGGGTTGTGGGCCGTTACCTTTCCGTTATAGAGTGCTCGCACGGTAGTTGTTTTGCTGTGGCAGCTACCGACATGTGATTGCAGGACACTCTTGGTGCAAGGGACAAGGGCCGGTCGGAAGCCTCTCCGACCGGCCCTTACTCTTGCACCGCACCGGGTCAATGCCCCGCAGCGAGGGCTACCGGCATTCCCTTCCCTTCATCGCTCTCTCCACAGGCACTCCCTCAGCTGACTTATCCACAGATTCATTCTCTGACCAGGGCATCCATCTCCTAATGTCGGACCCCCTCGGCAGAATCGAAGGTATGAAAGCCATCGACGAAACCGACGCCGCGGACTACCACGCGCGCCTCACCGTCGTCGTCGACGGCATCGCCGAGCGGCGTCGGCAGATCGCCGCGCTGCAAGCCGAAGAGGCCGAGCTGCTCCGCGACGCTCAGTCCCTCGCGCTCGAGCGGATGGATGGCCCCAGCTTCCGGCCCAGCAGCCCACGCGACATCCCGCTCCGCTCCATCGCTGCGGAGATCGGCGCGGCGACCAACCAGTCCGATCGCGCCGTCCAGGCCCGCATGAACGATGCCGCCGTGCTCGTCGAGCAATTCCCCGCAACCCTTACGACCCTGCGCGAGGGCCGGTTCAGCCGTTCGCACGCGTCCGTCATCGTCGATGCCGGCCTCTGCATCGACGACCCCGACGCCCGCGCCGAATATGAGGCCGCGGTCATCCCCCGCGCCGAGACCGAGACGGCGGGCCGGCTCCGTCCGATCGCGCGCCGCCTCGCCGAGCAGTTCCACCCGCGCACGCTCGCCGAGCGACACCGCGAGGCACGCCGCCAACGTCGACTGTGGGTACACGAACGCGATGACGGGATGGCGGAGCTCGGCCTGCTCGGCCCGGCGCACCTCGTCTACGGTGCCTACGACCGCGTGACTCAGTTGGCGACCTCGATCGTCGATGCCGAGCAGCACCCGGCGGGCGACGACCAACTCGCGGGCCTCGAAACCTCCCCGGTCGACGACACCCGCGGCCTCGACGAGGTTCGCGCCGACGTCGCGCTCGACCTGTTCCTGACGGGAGAGTCCACGACCGCCGTCGCGGCAGGCGTCGCCGCCCTCCGCGCGCGCGTGCAGGTCACGATCCCGATGATGTCACTGCTCGGCCACAGCGAGCAGCCGGCCGATCTCGCCGGCTACGGCCCGATCGACGCCGAAACCGCCCGCCGGATCGCCGCGGACGCACCGGGATGGGACCGGCTGCTCACGCATCCGATCAGCGGCACGGTCCTCGCCGTCGACCGGTACAGGCCGACCGAAGCGCAGCGGCGGATGCTGAAGGCTCGCGACGAGCACTGCCGCTTTCCGGGATGCCGACAACCCACCGACCGCTGCGATCTCGACCATACGGTCGCACACGCGCACGACGGACCCACCGCGGTGTGGAACCTCGGTCACTTCTGTCGAAGACATCACACGCTCAAACACCATTCCGCGTGGCGGGTAGCGCAGCTCGCGGATGGCACTTTGGAGTGGACGAGTCCTCTCGACCGCGTCTACCTCGACCACCCCGCGCGCACGCTCGCGGACAATCAAGCGCCCTTCTGAACGGGCGTGGCGCCGCTCGGGAGAGGGCGTGGCGCCGCCCGAGGGAGAATGGGTGGGTGCCCGACTACGCCATCTCGATCACTCTCGACGGGGCGCCCGACCTGCCGAGCGCGGTGCTGCAGGCGCTCTACCGCATCACGGGACGCTCCACGGTCGAGCTGCGCGACAGCATCCGTCGCCGCGAACCCGTCTACACGGCCGCGCTGTTCGGCAACGACCACATCGACGTCGTGCCGCGACTGGAGAAGGTCGCGGCCTACCTCGGCGAGCTCGGCCTGCCGTTCACGCTGCACGAGGTGGTCGACGGCGAGCGCGGCGAGATCACAGCCGAGGTGATGCGGAGCATCCTCGAGGCGAACTGACCCCACTGCCGGCGAGGGGGTCGCATGTGGTCGGTATGGAGTCGGGATTGCGACCATGTGCGACCCCGCGAACTGTCGCGGCCGGAGCGACCGGCGTCAGGTGTTGTGACACGATCGCGATGGTCTCGTCCGAATGGCCTCTGGCTCGTTCTCGGATCCCGCGCCCCGCGCAGCGCGTGGACAGCTCGATACACGCCGGCGACGGCGGCGCACTCGACCACCGGGGTTGGACGAGCGCTCGATGACCGGGTCCGGCACGCGCACTCGACAGGCCGGGCAGCGACGGCGGGTCAGACGCCGCCGCCACCGCCTCCTCCGCCGCCACCGCCGGCAGAGCCGCCACCGCTCGATCCGCCCGACGACGATGAAGAGGAGGACGCCGCGGACGACAGCGATCCGATGCCCGCCGAGAACGACGACGCGTCGAACGCCCCCGTGCCGTGATACCAGTACGGTCCCGTCGCGCCCACCTCGGTGTAGAGCACGGTCAATTGCTTCGACCACTCCTTCTCCTGACCGAACACGACAGCGTAGGGCAGCAGCTTCTCGTACAGCGCGAGCTTCTGTCGCGGGTCATTGACGTCGATGGGCACCCGCTCCGCGCCGGCCGGGGACTGCAGCATGCGGATGCGGTCGGCCTCCGCCCACGCGATGAACTCCTTGAGCCCGAGCAGATGATCCCGCGTCTCAGCCCCGAGCGCGGTCAGAGGCTTTCGCGCACCGATCTTGATCACCACGATCAGCACGACGGCCGCGATACCCATCACGATCAGCGGCACCACGGGGTTCACCCCTCCGTCGATCGCCGCGAACCCGACGAACACCGCCACGAGCACCGCCACGAAAGCCACCGCGATCGGCAGCCCACGCGTCCAGGGCGGCACCATGCGCCGCAGCCCCCGCGTCTTCAGCTCTGTGCCCGCAGCGCTCAGTATGTTCTGCGCCACCTTCGACAACCGGGTGTCCTGCGAGCCGAACTCGTACTGCTCACCCGGCCGCCCGACCGGGAACAGCCCGGCCAGCAGCATCCGTCCGTCGCCGTCCGCCTTCGACGGATCCACGAGCTCCGCGACCAGCTTCGCCTTTCTCCACCAGCGCTTCTCGCCCTCGATGATGCGAATCGAACCCACGACGGCCTGCTCGAGCACCTCCGCCGGAATCGCCTTCGCCGTCTGCCCCAGCAGCACGGCGCTCTCCAGCGCGTCGACCACCCGCGGCGGCTCGTACTCCGCGATGATCGTCGGCCGCCCCGGCTCGTCCGCGAGCTGTCGCCGCCGCGCCCGTACCCCGAGCACGCCCGCACCGAGCGCGCCGAGCCCCGCGACGCCCTGCAGCCATCCCAGCGGCGACGCGAGGTATCCGGAATCGAACGGCGCGAACGTGTCCGGCGCGAAGCCGACAGCCATCGTCAGCGTCTGGTACGGCTGGATGCCGGTGGCTTCGGCCGTGACGACGGTGGTGCCATCGGCATCCTGAGCCTGCGTGATCGACCCGCACGAATCGGTCGCGCCCTGATACCCCTGGTAGCACGACATGCGGCCGGATAGCTGCGCCGCAAGCTCCGGCGCGAGATGCAACCGCGCCGTGACCGTGCCGAACGGTTGCGCCCAGCCGACGCCGTTGACGTCCCAGTAGAACTCGAGGCCGGTGTCGGGGAAGTCCCACGTCACATTCTCGAGCGTGTAGGTGATGACGTAGGTCTGCGGCCCGTGCAGGTACCCGTCGGCACGCGAGACGACGGAGAACGCGTCGTCGACGTCCTCGACCTCGGACGGCCGAGGCACACCGTTCTCGTCGGTGATCGAGACGAGCCGCGCGCGCAACGGCTGCCCGTTGTAGGTGTCGGGCACCATTCGCCGGATGCCGCGATTCTGGTCGCTGTCGGGAAAGACCGCCACGAGCTGCTCGACGACCTCGAGCCGGCTCGTCCCGTCGTCGGCGCGCGTGAGAGTGTAGTCGGCCGTCATCGAGGCGAACGTGAAGTCGTCGACGCCGGTCGTGATGCGGGGACCGGATGCCCGCGATGCCGACGACAGCTCGCCGACCGCACCGGCAGGCAGTCGAACGGATGCCGAGGCCGGCGTCGCCGTCCCGGCCACCACGGCGAGCGCGAACAGCACCGCGATCCACCAGCGCAGGAGCCTCATGGGTCCACCATAGATCGCGCCGCCGTCACCAACCCAAAGGCACCGGCCCGGAGGTCGAGCCTTAGCACTGCTACAAAGGTGTCCCTCCGGGATCCGCGACTTTGGCCACTCCACGGCGCGGCAGCGTCCCTGAAAGCTACAGTGGCATCCATGACCGACCGCCGCCTCGCCGTCGCCGCGTGGGAGAGCCTGTTTCGCGCGCAGCACGAGGTGCTGCGCGAGATCAGCGGCGACTTCTGCGAGGACGGTCTGACACAGGCGGAATACGATGTGCTCCTGACGGTCACCCGCGGCGAGGACCACGCCGCGCGACTGCGCGACGTCACGGCGAACATGCTGATCAGTCAGCCGAGCGTCTCGCGTCTGGTCGACCGCATGGTCGCCCGCGGACTGCTCAGCAAATGCCCCGATCCGCAGGACGGCCGTGGCGCGATCGTCCGTGCGACGGATGCCGGCGTCGCCGCCTTCCGACGCCTCGCCACGGCCCACGGCCGCTCGATCGCGGAACGCATGTCCGTGCTGAGTGACGCCGAGCTCGAGCAGTTGCAGGGACTGACGAGCAAGCTCCGCGGGTCCTGATGACGCAGAACCGCCCCGGTCCGGGGCGGACGCGGGGCGGTTCGCAACGCCTGTGCGGCTACTGGTGGCGCTTACTGCTCGACCGGCTGCGGCGCCTGGCTCGACTCGCGGGCCTGGATGGTCGGCGCGCCGCCGTCGGCGACGACCTGCACCTTGCGCGGCTTGGCCTTCTCGCTCACGGGGATCGTGACCGTCAGCACGCCGTTGTTGTAGGTCGCGGCAATGCCCTCGGTGTCGATGCCCTGACCGAGGTTCAGCTGGCGCAGGAAGCTGGCCGTCTCGCGCTCGCGCGTGATCCACTTGACTCCCTCACCCTCACTGAGCGTGCGCTCGGCCCGGACCGTCAGCAGCTGGCCGTCCACGTCGACGTCGACCGAGCCCGGGTCGATGCCCGGCAGATCGGCGCTCAGGACGTAGTGGTCGCCGTCGCGGTAGAGGTCCATCGGCATGCGGCGCGGGCCGCGGCGCGTGTCGAACAGGCTCGACGCGAGGCGGTCGAGGTCACGGAACGGGTCATAGGTGGCCATTGTTCTCTCCTTGTTCTTGTCTGCTCTGAAAGTTGAGCCCTATCGGCTCAAGTAACCTCAGATTAGCACTCTCATGGTGCGAGTGCCAACAGTTCGCGCGCGGCGAACGGGACCCGCGACGTCGCCATCGTGCGCGAAGCTCTGCTCCGGCACGGCTGGCGACCCTGACCGGGGTGTGTCCCGGTGTTCAGGTGACGCCTGCCGCGGAAACTCCGGTGATATTCCCGCTGGAAGCGTCACGTGAAGCGACGCAGCCCCCGCGTAGGCTGGTGCGGACCAGAATGGAGCACCATGACCGCGCTGTCGACGCTGGAGTCCGATCGCCGTGCCGCCCTGGATGCCGCGGAGTCGGCCGGCCGCCTCGATGAGGCGTTTCTGACGCGCTTCGACGCGCAGTTCCCGCGCCTGCACGGCCTGTTCACGCGACTGTACGGCGAGCGCGCCGACGGCAGCGAACAGCTCGCCGCGACGGTGGCCGCGGCATCCGTCTCGTGGAACGCGCGCCCGCTCGACCTGAAGGTGCGCGACGGGCAGCGCGCCGCGGATCCGGACTGGTTCCAGTCGGAGCGGATGCTGGGCGGGGTCTGCTACGTCGACCGGTACGCCGGCAACCTCGCGGGCATCCGCGACCAGATCCCGTACTTCCGCGAGCTCGGGCTCACGTACCTGCACCTCATGCCCCTGTTCGACGCGCCGGAGGGCGACAACGACGGCGGCTACGCGGTGTCGAGCTATCGCCGCGTGAACCCGGCACTCGGCACGATGGCGGAGTTGACCGAGCTCGCCGCCGAGCTGCGGCTGGCGGGCATCTCGCTCGTGGTCGACTTCATCTTCAACCACACCAGCAACGAGCACGAGTGGGCGCAGAAGGCGGTCGCCGGCGACCCCGACTTCGCGGACTTCTACCTCATCTTCCCCGACCGCGAGCTGCCGGACGCCTACGAGCGCACGACGCGCGAGATATTCCCCGACGACCACCGCGGCTCGTTCGTGCAGCTCGACGACGGCCGCTGGATCTGGTCCACGTTCTACCACTACCAGTGGGACCTCAACTACGCGAACCCGGCGGTGTTCCGCGCGATGGCCGGCGAGATGCTGTTCCTCGCGAACAAGGGCGTCGAGGTGCTGCGGATGGATGCCGTCGCCTTCATCTGGAAGCAACTGGGTACGGCGTGCGAGTCGCTGCCGGAGTCGCATCTGCTGCTGCAGGCGTTCAACGCCGTGCTCGCGATGGCCGCTCCCGGCATGGTGTTCAAGTCCGAGGCGATCGTGCACCCCGACGAGGTCGTGAGCTTCATCTCGCCCGAGGAGTGCCAGCTCTCGTACAACCCGCTGCAGATGGCGCTCACGTGGGAGGCGCTCGCGACCCGCGACGGCCGGCTGCTGCAGCAGGCGCTCGACCGGCGCCACGCCCTGCCCGCGGGAACCGCGTGGGTGAACTACGTGCGCAGTCACGACGACATCGGGTGGACGTTCGCCGACGAGGATGCCGCGGAGTTCGGCATCGACGGCTACCACCACCGCCAGTTCCTCAACCGCTTCTACACGGGGCGCTTCGAGGACACGTTCGCGCGCGGGGTCGCCTTTCAGGAGAACCCCGTCACGGGCGATGCGCGCGTGACCGGGACGACGGCGTCGCTCGCGGGCATAGAGGCGCAGGATGCCGGCGGCGAAGACCGCGTGGTCCTCGCGCACGCCCTGGCGCTGTCGACGGGCGGCATCCCGCTCCTGTATCTGGGCGACGAGGTCGCGCAGCTGAACGACTACTCCTACGCGGACGATCCGGTGCGCCGGGGCGACACCCGGTGGGTGCACCGCGGCAACCGGCCGCGCGACCGGTACGCGGAGCGCGACGATCTGTCGACCCCCGCGGGACGCGTGTTCCGGCGGCTGACGAAGCTCATCTCGGTGCGGCAGTCCGCACCCGAGTTCGCCGGTAACGAGCTGATCCCGTTCCACACGCCGTATCCGTCGGTCGTCGGCTACCAGCGCGTCGGGCCCGCCCGCGCGCTGAGCGAGCGAAGCGAGACGAAACGCCCACGCCTGCTCGTCCTCGCAAACGTCGGGGATGCCGAGGTTCAGCTCGATCCGCTGACCTTCTCGGGCTTCGAGCACACGGCGTTCGACCCGATAGGCGACACCGACCTCGACCTGAGCGACGGCCTCACGCTGCCACC
Organism: Microbacterium sp.; assembly: GCF_049661145.1. GTDB lineage: Bacteria > Actinomycetota > Actinomycetes > Actinomycetales > Microbacteriaceae > Microbacterium. The sequence continues at coordinate 9,213 of NZ_JBASZT010000163.1, read as the reverse complement.
GCACCGCTTCGTGTGGTTGCGCGTCGCGCCGGTATGAGCGGGCCTCCCGCATCCCCGCCTCTCGGGGCGGTACCCGGCGGCGCGGCCGGACGGCGGCGTGCGGTCATCGTCGCGGTGGTCTCGCTGCTGGGCGCGACGCTGTTCTGGGCCGGCAACTACATCATCGGGGCGAGCGCGGTCGAAGAGATCGACCCGATCAGCCTCGTGCTGCTGCGGTGGGTCATCGCCCTCGTGCCGCTGCTGGTCATCGCCCAGGTCGTGGAGCGGCCGGCGTGGCGTCAGGTGCTGCGCGCCTGGCCCTGGCTCGTCGCCCTCAGCGGCCTGGGGCTGCTCGGCTACAACCTGCTGCTGTACGCGGCGCTGCAGTTCACCGATGCCTTCAACGCCTCGCTCATCAACGCGTTCAACCCCGCACTGATCACGCTCGCCGCCGCGGTGTTCCTGCGCGAGCGGCTGACCCCGCTCGCGGTCGTCGGCATCCTCACCGCCCTCGTCGGCGTGCTCGTCGTGCTGTCCGGCGGCGATCTGGCGGCGCTGTTCGGGGCCGGCGGCGGCTTCGGCGCCGGGTTCGGCGCCGGGTTCGGGGTAGGTGAGGCCCTCATGATCGGCGCGATCTGCGCCTGGACCGCCTACACGATCATCGGCCGGCGCGCCCCGAAGCTGCCACCGATCACCGCGACCGCGGTCCAGGCTGCCGTCGTGATCGTGGTTCTGACGCCGGTCAGCCTCGCGACCGGCGGGCCGACCCTGCCGGGCACCCCGCAGGCGCTGTGGGCGCTGGTGTTCATCGGCATCTTCCCGTCGGTGCTGTCTTATCTGCTGTGGAACCGCGCGCTGACGGTCCTCCCCGCCAGCGGCGCGGGGGTCTTCCTCAACCTCATCACCGTCTTCACCGCCGCGTTCACGATCCTCGCCGGCCACCCCTACACGCCCGCCCAGCTGATCGGCGGGGTGATCGTGATCGGCGGCGTCGTCCTCACCAACGCCCGGACCCTGCTCCCCCGGCGCGCGACACCCCACCCCCGGTGATCGAGTGCGCCCGCTACTCGTAACGGAGCGCTTCCACCGGGTCCTTGCGGGCGGCGCGGGCGGCCGGCAGGGTTCCGGCGACGAAGGCGATCGCCATCACGGCGACCACGATCGTGACGACCGAACCGGCATCGAAGGCGATCAGCGTGAGTCCGGCGAGGTCTGCGAACGGCCCCGCCGACAGCGCACTGCTGATCCCGGACCCCGCGAGCATCGCGAGGCCCACGCCGGTCATGCTGCCGAGAAACCCGATGAACACGGCTTCGAGGCTGAACAGCGAGAACACGCGACCGGACGCCATCCCCATCGCCTTCATGAGTCCGATCTCCCGGGTGCGCTCCTGAACGGACATATAGAGGGTGTTGACGATGCCGAAGCTCGCCGCGAGCAGGGCGATCGCGGCGAACGCGTTCAGCACCAGCACGATCGCGTCGATGACCGTCTTGAACGCGCCCAACTGGTCGGTGACCGTCGTACCCGTGTAGCCGACCGCCGTGAGCGCGCTCTTCAGCGCGGCGATGTCGTCGGCCGTCGCATCGTCGGCGAACCATACGGTGGCGCTGGCGAAGCGGTCCTGCTGAGCTTCGGGCACGCCGGTGTTCTGGAGGGCCCAGAGCTCATCGGCGAGCGCGTCGTTGGGAATGAGGCTCGCGCTGCCGACCAGGGTTTCTTCCGCGACGCCGACCACGGTGGCGGTGACGGTGTGCGGGGTGCGGGCCGCGTCACTGATCGCGACGGTGACCTGCTGACCCAGCGCCGCGTCGTTCGAGTCGAAGCCGAGGGGTTCCACGAGCGAGACCGGCAGCACGACCTGCGCGGCATCGGTCGCGCCGTCCGGCGCCGCACCCGCCGCGAGCTGCAGACTCTGCCCCGGGATCAGGCTTCCCACCGAGGCCACGTACTTCGTCCCCTCGCCGTGCTGGACGTAGTCGGCGCTGAGAGCGCGCGTCGGCTCGACGCGGAGCACCCCCGCGACACTCGCGAGCGTGTCGAGGTCGTCCGGCGTGAGGGCGGTCACGGTCGTGCCCGGCCCTCCCCCGACGCCCGCACTGACGGCATCCGGATCGTACTCGACGGGCCCGCTCCCGCCACCGATCCCCCCGCTGGCAGAGTCCGAAGCCTTCGTCACGGTCATGACGTCGCTGGCTCCGATGCTCGAGACGGTGTCGTCGATGTACCGGTTGATGCCGGTGCCGAGGCCCCCGGTGAGAGTCAGCGTGAAGGCGCCGACGAAGATGGCGAGCGCGGTGAGAATCGTACGGGTCTTCGAACGCCACGTGTTCGAGACGGCGGCGCCGAACAGGTCGAGAGTTCTCATGCCACAGCTCCCTCGGTGGGCCGAGCCCCGTCATCCGTCGTGATGCGGCCGTCCCTGATGTGGATGCGGCGGTCGCAGCGCGCCGCGAGGTCGTCATCGTGCGTGACGACGATGAGCGTGATGCCGTGCTCGCGATTGAGCGCGAACAGGATGTCTTCGACGACGGCGCCCGTCGCGCTGTCGAGGTTGCCCGTGGGCTCGTCGGCGAAGATGATGCGCGGGTCGTTGACGAGCGCCCGGGCGATGACGGCGCGCTGCTTCTGACCGCCCGACAGCGCGGTGGCCTTGTTGCGCGCCTTGTCGGCCAGCTGCAGCTGCTCGAGGGCAGCCATGCCGCGACGACGGCGCTCGCCGCGTGCCACTCCCGCGATCCGCAGCGGCAGGACGACGTTCTCGAGCACTGTCTGATTCGCGGTGAGGAAGAACTGCTGAAAGACGAACCCGAACGTGCGATTGCGCGTGCGGTTCAACGCCCGGCCACGCAGCCGCGCCGTGTCCTGGCCGGCGAGCAGCAGCTCGCCGCCGTCGGGCGAATCCAGCAACGCCAGCACGTGCATGAGCGTCGACTTTCCCGAGCCGCTCTTGCCCACGATCGCGACGCTCTCGCCCTCGCGGATGTCGAAGGACACGCCCTTCAGCGCCTCGAAGCGGTTCGCCCCGGTGCCGTAGCTCTTGACGATGTTGCGCGCGGCGATGAGCGCGGTGCTCGTCGGTGCCGTCCCGTTCACCGGGCTTGCTCGCCCGGTTCGTCGTGCTCGATCGAGGCCCGCAGCGGCGTCTCCTTGATGAACAGCACCAGGACCAGGCCGGCCGCGACCATCGGGATGAGCGAGAGGAACACCGGGGTGAGCGCGTCGTTGTAGGCGCCGACGATGACGTCGTGGATCGCGTCGGGCAGCGCGTTGACGGCGGCGGGGGTGAGCGAGTTCATGTCCAACCCGGCCTCACCGGGCACGGGACCGAGGTCGCTCATCCGTTCGGCGAGCAGGTCGGTGAGCCGTGCCGTGAACAGCGCCCCGACGATCGCGCCACCGAGCGATGCGCCGATCTCTCGGAAGAAGTTGTTCGACGCGGTCGCCATGCCGACCTCGCTGTCGGGGAAGGCGTTCTGCACGACGAGCACGAGGATCTGCATCCCGAGTCCGATGCCGGCTCCCATGATGAAGATGTAACCGAGCAGCACCCAGATCGGCGTCTCGACGGTCAAGGTCGACAGCAGCCACATACCGATCGCGAGCACGATCATGCTGGCAATCGGCATCCATTTGTATCGACCCGTCTTCGAGGCGAGAAAACCGGTCGGCAGGGCCGTCCCCATCAGGCCGACGACCATCGAGATCATCATCAGACCCGATCCGGTCGCGTTCACGCCCGTCACCATCTGCAGGTAGGTCGGTAGGTAGGCGATGGTGCCGAACATGGCGACACCGATGAACAGGCCCGCCGCCGTCGACAGCACGAAGTTGCGGTTCTTGAAGACCCGCAGCGGAATGAGGGGCTCCTGGGCACGCCACTCAGCCAAGACGAAGAGAGCCGAGAAGACGACGGCGCTCACGATGAGGCCGACGATCAGCGGGGAATCCCAGTCGTGCTCGCCGCCGCCCCACGACGCGACCAGGATGATCGACGTCACCGCGACGGCCATCGTCAGCGTGCCCCACACGTCGAAGCGCACCGTGCTCTCGTGCTTCGGGAGTTTCAGCGCGATCGCGGCGATGACGATGGCGAGGATGCCGATGGGCACGTTGATCCAGAAGGCCCACCGCCATCCGATGCCCTCCGTGAACCACCCGCCCAGCAGCGGTCCGACGACACTGGAGAGGCCGAAGACGGCACCCATGATTCCCATGTACTTGCCGCGGTCGCGCACCGGAACGATGTCGGCGATGATCGCCTGGGCGAGGATCATCAGCCCGCCGCCCCCGATGCCCTGCACGACGCGGGCGACGATCAACCAGAGCATGTCGGGTGCGAGTCCGCCGATGACGGAGCCGACGAGGAACACCCCGAGCGCGCCGAGGAACAGGCCTTTGCGGCCGATGGTGTCGCCGAGTTTGCCATAGATCGGCATCATGATCGTGGCGGCGACGAGGTACCCCGTCGTCACCCACAGCATGTGGTCGACGCCGCCGAGCTCCCCCACGATCGTCGGCAGGGCCGTCGAGAAGACGGTCTGGTCGAGCGACGAGAGGAACATCGTCACGACCAGGCCGACGAAGACCATCAGGATGCTGGAGGTCACCGCGGGATCAGCGGGTTGAGCGGAATCCGTGGGGGTCGCGGATGGCACATGAGAAGCAGTCACGATGTTCCAGCCTGGTCGGGACGCCCCGGTCGCGCGTCCCCCGGTCGCGGCATCTTGCCCCGGACCGATACCGCAGCCGCGGTACGCGACTCTCACTCGCCGGGCGAGATCAGACCGCTCTCATAGCCCGCGATCACCAGTTGGGCGCGGTCGTGGGCACCGAGCTTCGTCATCACCCGGTTCACGTGGGTCTTCGCGGTGTGGATCGAGATGACGAGGTGGTCGGCGATGTCTTGATTCGACAGCCCGCGCGCGACCATGCGCAGCACTTCACGCTCGCGCTCGGTGAGTCCGTCGAGGAGTGCGGGATGCGTCGCCGGATGCCGCGGCATCCCTTCGGCGGGATGCAGCACGCGGGCGATGAGGTTGCGCGTGGCCGCGGGCGACAGCAACGCGTCACCCGCCTGCACGGCGCGCACCGCGCGCACGAGCTCCTCGGGCTCGGCGCCCTTGCCGACGAAGCCGCTCGCCCCTGCCCGCAGCGCCGCGACGACGTTGGCATCGTTCTCGAACGTCGTCAGGATCAGAACGCGGGTCTGTGCGAGTGCGGCGTCGGCGCAGATTTCCGCCGTCGCGGCGATGCCATCGAGCCCCGGCATCCGAATGTCCATCACGACGACGTCGGGGAGAAGCACGCGGGCGCGTGCGACGGCTTCGCGTCCGGTCGCTGCCTGCCCGACGACGTCGATGTCACCGGGCAGCCCGAGCATGACCGCGATGGCGCCGCGGATGAGAACTTGGTCGTCGACGACCAGCACGCGGATCACCGCGGTGTCGTCCGATCCGGTATCGGCACTCGCTGCGCATCGATCGGCAACCGCGCGGCCACCCGCCATCCGCCGGGCGCCGACCCGGTCTCCACCGTGCCCCGGACGCTCGCCACCTGCTCCCGCAGCCCGATGAGCCCGAATCCCGACCGTGCCTCGTGTGCACCGTGTGCACCGGCCTGTTGCGGTGTTCTGTCCGCGGCGCGCACGGGGTTGGTCACCACGACGGTGAGGTCGTCGTCTCCCACCGCGAGCAGGAGATGCGCGCGGCCGCCGTCGCCGTGCTTGTGGGCGTTCGTGAGCCCTTCCTGCACGACTCGGTAGGCCACCCGTCCGGTGGCGGGCGGCACGCGGGACAGGTCGCCTTCGATCCGCACGCCGACCGCGAGCCCGGACTGACCGAAGCGGCTGACGAGGCCGTCGATCCGGTCGACGCCCGGCTGCGGCGCGCGTGCCCCTTCGCTCTGCGGGGTGGAGGTCGGGGTGGAGGTCGCGGTCGGGGTCGGGGTTGCGTCCGTGGATCGCAGCAACTCCATGAGATCGCCGATCTCGGCCAGCACCGCACGCGCCGCGCGTCGCACGATGGCCAGCGATTCCTTCGCCTGCGCCGGATCGGCGTCGACCGTCTGCGACGCGACACCCGCGTTGAGGCTGATCACCGAGATCTCGTGGGCGACCGCGTCGTGCAGGTCACGGGCGATGCGCAACCGTTCCTCCGCGACGCGGCGCCTGGCCTCTTCTTCGCGAGTCCGCTCGGCGCGATCGGCGCGGTCGGCGAGGGCAGCGATGAAGTCGCGGTGCTGACGCGTCGCGTCGCCGCCGGCGCCCGCAAACGCGAGGGTGAACACGAGCTGGGTGATCCTCGGGTCGAAGACCGTGCCCATGACGACCATCGTCGGGATCACCGTCACGACGATGGCAATGATCGTCGTGGGAAGACCGGCGCGTCGGCCCAACCGGGCAGAGACTCCGAACACCGCGATCGCCACGGCGAACTCGAGGCCCACATTCTGACCGCGCTCGATGACGATCCCGGCAAGGAACAACGCGACGGTGGCCGCCACCACCGGCAGGGCCCAGCGGCGACGAAGCAGCAGGACGGCGGCCGAGAGCGCCGCGAGTCCGACGATCACCGGGCTCGGCGCGACGTAGGGCTCGCGCGGGTTCGACGCGAAGCACGTTCCGACGACGACCAACACGCAGAGCACGTCCCGCGCCCACACCGGAACCCGGGGCCGCGGATCGCGAGGCAGATCCGTGTCGACGGCCGGCGCGCGTGTGTCGCTCATCGCTCCATTCTCCGTGCTCGTCTCGGTGCTCGCCGGGGCGGTGGGCGCGCGGGGGCGCCTGCACATGCGCCCGCGACTCCGTTGCGATGGTCTCGATACACTCGCGGCTCCGCCGCGAGCACTCGACCACCGGTGGGGTGCGCACGCGCGGGTGTGGCCGCGCATACGCGGTCGAACTGTGGTGCGCCCGGAGGGATTCGAACCCCCGACATTCTGATCCGTAGTCAGACACTCTATCCACTGAGCTACGGGCGCCCGGCCCACTGCCGTAGGCCAGCGACCAGCTTACATGACGCCCCAGCATCCTCCGAATCGCGCGATCGACCGTCAGAGGCACATGCGGCCGGATCACTCCAGTTCGGCGGGGTCGAAGGGAGCCGCCGAGCCGGCGCGCTCGGCAACCCGCTCCGGTTCGACACCCGCCTCGCGCAGGATCTGCTGCGCGAGGGTGCTGCGGCGATGCGCGCGCAGCTTCGGCAGATCGACCAGGCGCAGCGCCTGCATGCGTGCCGTGCGCATCCGTTCGTAGTCGGGCTCCAGATCCGGACGCGCCGCCTCGATGCGCAGCGTCCGGTCGATGTTCTTCGCGACCTCCTGCCACGCCGCCTCGCGCGCGTCGCCGATGAGTTTGCGAAGCTCGTCGTCGTCCTCGGCGCGCGCCCGCAGCTCGTGCGCGACATGCAGCGACTGCTTCTGGCGCCGCCGCAGGTTGCGGACGTCCCGGCTGCGATAGTCATGCGTGCCGTCGGAGTCACTGTGCCGACCGCGCGCGATGCGGTGCTCCTGGTCGGTGCGCTCGGCGTCTGCCTCGGCTTCGGCGGCGAGCGTGAGCAGCACGACTCGGGCGTCTTCGAGGTAGCGATCGACCTCGAAGTCCTCACCCTGGGCGAGGATGTGCACGAGGATCGTGTTCTTCAGGCTCAGGCGCGTCGCCGCGGATGCGATGTACAGTCCCTCCGCGACGACGTCGCGGGTCCGCAGGCGTTTCCTCTTCGCAGCCACGACACCCCTCCCCATTCGATCCTAGGCAAGACCCTCGGCGAGCATCGCCGACGACGGCTGAGAAAAAGGGGCGGATAGCACGCTGCGGCGGCAGTGACAACCCCCTCGCCGCTACCCGTCGGCATCCGTAGCGTGGCGGACATATCTCGACGAAAGGAATCAGATCGTGGGATTCATCGAAGACACCAAGGATGCCGCGGAGACCGCGGGCCGCAAGATCAAGGACGGGTTCGAGGACACCGTCGACCGCGTTCACGACAAGGTCGATGAGATGAAGGCGGATGCCGAGGTCAAGAAGGCCGAAGCCGAGCGCGACTCCGTCGAGCGCCGCAACGAGGTCAAAGAAGAGATCCGCGGCGACCACTGATCCCCGCTCTGCAACAGCCCTCAGACTGGAGCGCCCCGGAGAACACTCCGGGGCGCTCTGTCGTTCAGTGGGGGCGCCGTCAGATCGCCGCGATGCGCCAGGATGCCGTCGCCGACGCGCCCGGCTCCAGCACGATCAGTCCGGTGTCATAGGGGTATCGCCCGGCGTTGAACGCGTCGGGGGCGGACGTCATCGGCTCCACCGCAAGACCCGCGCGGTTGCCCGGCTGCGCGGGTCCGCCGGGGAGGTCCGCCGTGTGGACCTGCACCCACGGGCAGTCCTCGCCCCACGTCAGCTCGACCCCGACGCCCGACGGGTCGGTGACCCGGGCCACCGCGACCCCCGCCGTCCGCGACAGGCCGGTGTACGCGTGATCGAGCTCGACCGCGCCGAGCACGTGCGGGATGCTCCAGTCAAAGCGCTCGGAGCCTTCGACGTCCGTGAGTCCGACGGGGATGAGCCGTTCGTCCGTAACCTCCAGCACCTGCGACGCCGCCAGCTCGAACGTCCAGTCGTCGAGCGGCGCGGGGCCCGCGACGAGATACGGATGCGAACCGGCGCCGTACGGGGCGGCATCCTCGCCCACGTTGGTCGCGACGACCGTCTGGGTGAGGCCGTCGGCATCGAGCCGATACGTCACCTCGACACGCACCCACCAGGGGTAGCCCGCCTGCGGCACGATCTCGGCCGCGAGGGTGGCCGCGTCGGCATCCGTCGACACGATCTCGAAGTCGAGCCATCCGACGAGCCCGTGGATCGCGTTCGAGCGCTTCGGCTCGGTGAGCGGAAGCTGGAGCGACCGGCCGCCGAACTCGTAGCGGCCGTCGATGACGCGGTTGACCCACGGCGCGAGGGTTCTGCCCCGCGAGGCGGGGCGCATCTGGTCGACCGCGAACGGCACGACGAGGTGGCGCCCGTCGTGCGTGAGCGCGCGCAGCGTCGCGCCGATCGTGGCGAGGTGGGCTTCGTACGCGCCCGAACGGAGGGTGACGGGTGTTCCCGACGCAGGTGTCATGCTGCCCATCCTGCCGTGATTCGCGGCGCCGCGTCGCCCGCCCGCCCGCCGACCTTCCCGCCGCCCGACCCACCCACCCACCCACCACCCACCCAGATCCGCGAGCCGCTACGTTTCGACC
>NZ_JBASZT010000162.1:0-7982 GCF_049661145.1 Microbacterium sp. | reverse complement strand
CGCGCACCCAGTCCTCGCCCCCGTAGCCGGGGTAGGCGGCGACGCTCGCGCGCTGGCCGCGTGCGCGAGCGCGCCGCTCGCGCCACGCGTGGAACCGTCGTTCGAGTCGCGCCAGCCACAGCACTTTGCCGCGGGATGGCGGAAGCTCGGGCGGAGGCTCAGCGGGCATCGACTCTGCTTTCAGTGGCGCTGCCGCGCCGTGGGACAAGAAAGTCCGCCCAGCGAGGCGAGACTTTCGCATCAGCTCTTCAGTGGCGCTGCCGCGCCGTGGGACAAGAAAGTCCGCCCAGCGAGGCGAGACTTTCGCATCAGCTTTTCAGTGGCGCTGCCGCGCCGTGGGGGCGAGAAAGCCTGGCACATGTTGCGAGACTTTCGCATCAGTCTTCCACGTCGGGGGAGGGCCGGTGTTCGGGGCCGGCGGCATCCGCTCGCATGTGCCGCGCTTCGCGCGCGACGATGACCCGCTTGACGAGATATGCAATGAGGACGAAGACGGCGATGACCGCGACGAACAGGTACCCGGCGAAGTGCAGGCGGTCGGCGAGTTCGCGGTAGGTGCCCGCCGCCGCAGCGGCGACGCTGACGTAGGCGATTGCCCATACGGCGCAGGCGGGGGCGGTCCACGCGAGGAATCGTCGGTAGCCGAAACCGCTCATCCCCACCGTCAGCGGCACGAGCGAGTGCAGCACCGGCAGAAAGCGTGAGAGAAAGACCGCCGGTCCGCCGCGTCGCCTCAGGTAGAGCTCGGCACGTGCCCAGTTGTGCTCGCCGACGCGGACGCCGAGCTTCGAGAACCGGATGCGGGGACCCAACCATCGGCCGAGCCCGAAACCGATGCTCTCTCCGATCAGCGCCCCGACGACCACCACGACGATGAGGAGAATCGCCTCGGGGACCGACCCGACAGCGGTCGCCGCGACGATGACGACGGTGTCGCCGGGCACGACGAGTCCCACGAGCACGCTGGTCTCGAGCAGGATCGCAACCCCCGCCAGGAGCGTGCGCACGACCGGGTCCACGCTCTGCACGGCATCGAGCAGCCACGACAGGAACTCGTTCACGCTGACAGCCTAGGTCTGCCCCCTGAGCCTGGTCTGCCCCTTAGCCTGAAGGGGTGTCGACCCGCCCTCTCGCCGCTGCGATCGCGTGGATCGATCCCGCAACGCTGTTCGCTCGTGGCCCGGCCCGCCTGCCGCACGCGTTCTGGCTGGACGCGGGGCCGGATGCCGCCGCGGGCTGGAGCTGGCTCGGTGCGGGCACGCCGGTCGCAGAAGTGCCCCGAGACCTTGTGCTCGACCTGCGAGCGGAGGCACCTGACACCCCGGGCGCGTTCGCCGGCGGTCACGTCGGCTGGTTCGGCTACGACGCCGCCGCAGCACGCGCCGGTGCACCGACCACCGCAGACCGGACGGACGGGCCGCAGGAGGCATGGTTGCGCGTGCGACGGCTCGTCGCATTCGACCACGCGGCCCGCCGGGCATGGGTGATTGCCGAGACCGACGACCTCGATGAGGCCGCCGCCGAGGTCGACGCCTGGCGTGAATCACCCGCGTACGTGCCGGAGTACGAGCCGCCCGCGGTGCCGGATGCCGAGGCATCCGCCCGCGACTCTCCCGCCCACTACCGAGAGCTCATCGAAAGGTGCCGCGACGCGATCCGCGCCGGGGACGCCTACCAGCTGTGCCTCACGACGCGGTTCGCCGTGACGGCATCTGCCCCCCTGGATCCTGTCGCCGTCTACCTGCGTCTGCGCGCGGAGTTGCCCGCGCCGCGCGGCGGGCTGATCCGTGTCGGCGAACACGCACTCCTCAGCGCGAGCCCGGAACGGTTCCTTCAGGTGTGCGGCGGGTTCGTGCGAACCCGTCCGATCAAGGGCACGCGTCCCCGCGGCGCGACGCCATCGGAGGACGACGCGTTGGCGCGGGAGCTGCACGACAGCGTCAAGGAGCGGGCCGAGAACGTCATGATCGTCGATCTCATGCGCAACGACCTGCAGCGCATATGTCTGCCGGGCAGCGTCTCGGTCGAGCGCCTGCTCGAGGTGGAGTCCTACTCGGCGGTGCATCAACTGGTCAGCACCGTCGCCGGGCGCCTGCGGCCCGGCACGACCTTCGGCCGACTGCTCGACGCCGCCCTTCCCGCCGGCAGCATGACCGGCGCGCCCAAGCTGTCGGCGATGGCCATTCTCCACGGTCTCGAGAGCGGCGCGCGGGGCGTGTTCGCGGGCTGCTTCGGCTGGCTCGGCGACGACGGACGCGCCGATCTGGCAATGATCATCCGCTCGATCGTCGTCCATCCCGGCGGTGCGTATGTCGGGGCCGGCGGCGGTATCACCTATCTGTCGGACGCCGACGAGGAGTGGGCCGAAGTCGCTCTGAAGGTGCGTGGACCCCTGCACGCCCTCGGCGCGGCCCTGCCGGCACCGTGGTCGGATTGATCCGTCCGGCTGCCGGTGGCGCGGTCCGGTAATCTGGATAGACGCGTTCGCGCGTTCCCGAACATCACGAATAGGTGACTTGTGTCCATGACCTCCTCCACGTCGACGATCAGCGCGCCCGCCGACGGCTACGACCCGTACGCCATCCAGCAGAAGTGGCAGGAGCGCTGGCGCGCCGCCGACCCCTTCCGTGCCGGTGGCGCGGAGGACACCCGGCCGCGCAAGTACGTGCTCGGGATGTTCCCGTACCCGTCCGGTGACCTGCACATGGGGCACGCCGAGAACTACGCGTACGTCGACGTCGTCGCCCGCTTCTGGCGGCACCGCGGCTACAACGTCCTGAACCCGATCGGCTGGGACTCCTTCGGCCTCCCCGCCGAGAACGCGGCCATCAAGGGCGGGGCCGGGTCCGATCCGCGGGAGTGGACCTACCACAACATCGACCAGCACAAGAAGAGCTTCCGCGAGTTCGGATCCTCCTACGACTGGAGCCGGGTGCTCCACACGAGCGACCCGGAGTACTACCGCTGGAACCAGTGGCTCTTCCAGCGGCTGTACGAGCGGGGGCTCGCCTACCGCAAGGACGCCGTGGTCAACTGGGATCCGGTGGATCAGACGGTCCTCGCCAACGAGCAGGTGCTCCCCGACGGCACCTCCGAGCGCAGCGGCGCCGTCGTCGTCAAGAAGAAGCTCACCCAGTGGTTCTTCCGGATCACCGACTACGCCGACCGGTTGCTCGACGACCTCAACCAGCTCGAGGGATTCTGGCCGCAGAAGGTGCTGCGCATGCAGCGCAACTGGATCGGCCGCTCGGTCGGCGCCGACATCGACTTCGAGGTCGAGGGCAGGGCCGAGAGGGTCACGGTGTTCTCGACCCGCCCCGATACGCTCCACGGCGCGACGTTCTTCGTGGTCGCCCCCGAGAGCGACCTCGCGGCGGAGCTCGCCGCCGGCGCTTCGGCCGAGGTGCGGATGCGGTTCCAGGACTACCTCGACCGCGTCTCGCGTGCCAGCGAGATCGAGCGGCAGAGCACCGACCGCCCGAAGACCGGCGTGTTCCTGGAGCGCTACGCGATCAACCCGGTCAATGGGGAGCGGCTGCCGGTCTGGGCCGCCGACTACGTGCTGGCCGACTACGGCCACGGCGCCGTCATGGCGGTGCCGGCGCACGACCAGCGTGACCTCGATTTCGCGCGCGCGTTCGACCTGCCCGTCAAGGTCGTCGTCGACACGACGGCGCCCGTCACCGGTGCGATCCCCGTCATCGAGCTGGATGCCGACGGGGTTCCGATCGATCCCGGTGCCGACCCGGCATCCCTCGCCGAGATCGACCCGGCACGCACCGGAATCGCGCTCGCCGGTGAGGGGCGACTGATCAACTCCGGTCCGCTCGACGGGCTGAGCAAGCGCACCGCGATCGCGCGGGTCATCGAGCAGCTCGAGGCGGCGGGCACCGGCCGCGCCGCGAAGTCGTACCGGCTGCGCGACTGGCTCATCTCGCGGCAGCGGTTCTGGGGCACCCCGATCCCCGTCGTGCACACCGAGGACGGGCGCATCGTGCCGGTTCCCGACGATCAGCTCCCCGTGATGCTGCCCGACGCGCAGGGACTCGACCTCGCGCCGAAGGGCACGTCGCCCCTCGGCGGCGCGACCGAGTGGCTGCAGACGACCGACCCCGAGACGGGGGAGCCGGCGCTGCGTGATCCCGACACGATGGACACGTTCGTCGACAGTTCGTGGTATTTCCTGCGGTTTCTGAACCCGGGAGACGCGAAACAGCCGTTCTCGCCCGCCGAGGCGTACCGCTGGGCGCCGGTGGATTCGTACATCGGTGGCGTCGAGCACGCGATCCTGCACCTGCTGTACGCACGCTTCATCACGAAGGTCCTCTTCGACATGGGCCTGATCGACTTCACCGAGCCGTTCTCGAGCCTCATCAACCAGGGGATGGTGCTCCTGGATGGCTCGAAGATGTCCAAGAGCAAGGGAAACCTGGTCGAGTTCGCCTCAAGCATGATCGACCCCGGCGCGGATGCCGTGCGCACCGCGATCGTCTTCGCCGGCCCGGTCGAGGACGACATCAGCTGGGAGGACGTCTCCACGACGGGTGCGCAGAAGTTCCTCGCCCGCGCGTGGCGCATCGCCCGCGAGGTCACGAGTGCGCCGGACGTGAAGTGGGCGGACGGCGACGAGAGCCTGCGCCGCGTCACTCACCGGCTGTGGGCGGATGCGCCGTCGCTCATCGAGCAGACGAAGTTCAACGTCGTCGTCGCGCGCCTCATGGAGCTCGTCAATGCGACGCGCAAGACGATCGACGGGCCCGCAGGGGCCGGCGACCCCGCCGTGCGCGAGGCGGCCGAGGCGATCGCGATGGTCCTCGACCTGTTCGCTCCGCACACCGCCGAAGAGATGTGGGAGGCGCTCGGCTACGAGCCCTTCGTCGGGCTGGTGCCATGGCGCCAGCCGGACCCCACCCTCCTCGTGGAAGAGTCTGTGACGGCGGTCGTGCAGATCGACGGCAAAGTGCGTGGCACCCTGACGGTACCGGCACGGATCTCCGCAGACGCGCTCGAAGCCCTCGCCCGTGCGGACGAGAAGATCCTGCGCTCGCTCGCCGGTCGCGAGATCACCCGCGCGGTCGTGCGTGCACCGAAGGTCGTGAGCTTCACGACGGCGTAGCTCTCAGCCGCCGTGCGTCGCCCTCCCGGCGTCCCCGTCGTCACGGTCGGCGACCTGGCTGACCCAGTCGTCGATGACCCGTCCGGCGAGTCCGATGTTGCCGATCTGGCAGTGATTCGAGGCTTGATCGACCCCTGGTGAACACGCGGGTGGTGACGGAGCGTGCAGCGGTGAGCGTCGCCGCCTGGCGGGCGAGCATCGCGGTGGGGATGTAGTGGTCGTCGGCGCCGGCGAGCAGGAGCACGTCGGCGGCGACCCGCGGTGAGTATCGTGCCGTGCGCACGCGCCAGGCGGTGCGCAGGAATTCGTAGGCGCCGCGCGTGCCGGTGATGCGCATCCCCTGCGGCAGCGCCCGGTCGACGAGCGGTCGCTGCCGACGTGCGAGTGCGGCGAGACCGTTCACGAATGGTCGCGCACGCAGCGTCATGAGCGCGCGCAGCATCGGCGCACCGCGGCCTACCATACGGGTGGCCGCGTCGAACTCGCTGTCGCACACGTCGAACGCCACAGCACCGATGATCCGGGGCTCGAGGGCCGCCGCGCGAATGACCAGCGCGCCGCCGAGCGAAATGCCGACCGCGACCGCCGGATCGATCTTGAAGTGATCGAGAACCGCCGAGACGGGACGCTCCCACTCCGGGGTCAGCGTGAGCCCGTGGTCCTCGAGGGCACCGCCTTGGCCGGGTCCATCGAAAGCGATCACCCGCCGGCCACGCGCCACGAACGCGGCGAAGAGCGGGAAGAACTCCTCGATGTAGCTGTCGAAGCCGCCGAACACGACCAGCGGCAGACCTCGGGGATGCGCCGGCGCCAGGTCGTAGGCCGGCATCGAGCCGGATGAGAACGGCACGGTCTCGGGCCGGGCGTCATAGGCCTTCTGCAGGGCGGACACGAAGCGCCGTCGCGTCGGCGCCGCGCGGGGGTCGTCGGTCGCCATGAAGAACTCCGCACCGCGAGCGAAATAGGCGGCAGGAAGGGCGCGGCCCGCAGCCGCGGCACGGTCGGCCAGTCCGAGGAAACCCGAGACCCACGCCTCGTAGCCGCCGTTCGCCCCGACGCGGCGCGCGAGGTCGGCGATCTCGTCGATGGCGGAGAGGCCGATCCATTGCAGCCAGCGGTTGCACTGGAAGTCGATGCTGATGTCCGAGGTGAAGCGGTGGAAGCCGACCGGACTCGACGTCCCGTCCAGATCGATGCGGTCGTCGATGCGCATGCTGTGTCCCCGTCCTCGGCGAGTCGTGGCCGTTCCTTGATACTAACGCAAGTCAACCTGCGTTATCATCGAGGAATGTCATCGTCTCCGTCGCACCGTCGCGGCGAGCACGTGCGACGCAGGGTTCTCGCCGCGGCCTTCGACGAACTCGTCGCCCGGGGTGCCGAAGACGCCAGCGTCGCGCGCATCGCGCAGCGCGCGGGTGTGCACGAGACGACCGTGTACCGTCGATGGGCGACGCGGGAACAGCTCATCCTCGATGCCGTGCTCGAGCGAAGCACTGCGGCCGTCCCTCCGCCGAACACGGGATCGACGCGGGAAGACCTGCGCGAGGTCCTGCGCAGCGTCGTCGCGTACTTCCACGCTCCGGCCGGGCGGGTGCTGCTGGGCACGGGAGTACTCCGCGAGGAGTTCGCCGAGCACCGGCACAGCTTCTGGAACGAGCGGATGAGCGCACTCCGTCCCGTGGTCGAGCGTGGCATCGAACGGGGAGACCTCCGCGCCGACGTCGACCCCGCGCTCATCCTGGAGGCGCTCGTCGCGCCCGTACACATCAGGTTGCTCCTCACCGGAGAACCCATCGGCGAGCCGGTCGTCGACACCATCGTCGGCCTCGTGCTCGACGGCGCACGTCCTCGAACCTGAGGAGCGGCTGCGATCACGCTCGCCGACCGGAGCTCGGCCGTCGAGGGAGCCATCGCCTCCTCCACAGGCGATGAGTTCAGGCGGTCATCCACCGATCGAGCCCCACGCGCTCCACGCGCCGGTGCGACCTGTCACGGTGTCGGTGTGAGCTCACCCACCGCCGACTCCACTGCCACGGCCGCGTCACATGCGGCGCGGCGAAGACTGGGCGTCGGCGCCGTCGTTGTGCTCGTGATCGTGATTGCGGCGCTCGCGGTGCTCATCGGCATGATCCGGGGCACTGCGGAGCAGGGTGAGGCAGTCACCGTCGCCGTGGATGACGCCCGCCCGCCGATCGTGTACGTGCACGTCTTCGGGGCTGTCGCGAGCCCCGGACTGTACCGGCTCGAGGAGGGCGCACGGGTCGTCGATGTGATCGCGGCGGCCGGGGGTCTCATCGCCGAAGCGGACGAGACGGCGATCAACCTCGCCCGGCCGCTGGCGGACGGCGAACAGTTGCGGGTCCCAGCGGTGGGTGAAGAGCCGGCCGCGGCCGAAGCAACGGACCCCGGCGATGGCCGCGTCAACCTCAACACCGCCGATATCCCGGCACTCGATACGCTGCCACGCGTCGGACCCGCCATCGCACAGCGCATCATCGACTGGCGCGAGACCAACGGTGCGTTCACGAGCGTCGAGGACCTGCTGTCGGTGCCGGGCATCGGGGAGAAGATGCTCGCGGGCCTTCGCGACCTCGTCACGGTGTGATCCGTGGCCACGAGCGGCAGGCGCATCCGTCGCCGCGACGCACGCCTCGTGCCCGTCGCGGCGGCGGCGTGGCTGGCTGCATCCGGCGCAACCACGTACCCCGCAACGGTCGGTGCAGCGACGCTGATCCTCTGGGTCGCCACCATGATCGCCGTGATCGTCACCATGTGCGCGCGGCGTCGGACCGTGCCAGGCCTTGCCGCTGTGGCATTGGCCTGCGCCGCCGCCGTCTGCACGCATGTCGCCGCCGCCGAACCGCCG
>NZ_JBASZT010000161.1:0-13998 GCF_049661145.1 Microbacterium sp. | reverse complement strand
CGCGGAAGCCGAGCGCATCCGGCTCGACCTGTCGGCCGCCTCGGGCGGGCGCATCCCCGAAGACGACCGCGAGCAGACCCTCGCGGATGCCCGGCGCTGCGGGCAGCTGGCGGCCGAAGCGCTGCAGCTCGCGCAGCGCGACATCGACTCCTCGCGTCCTGGGGGTGGGGATGGCGGCGACGGGTGGAACCGGCCCGGCGGTCAGGGCGGTCGGCGCGGTGGCGGCGGCGATGTCATGGGCGGCATTCTCGGGGGCCTGGTCATCGGCTCGATCCTCGACGGCATCTTCGACTGACTCGGCGGTCCGTGCTTGGCGGGTCGCAGGTGGTCGCATTCATCGGCTCGTAGCGACCATTTGCGACTCCGGGGGTCTGCCCGCAAGGCGTTCGCCCCCTCGTGGGGTCGCAGGTGGTCGCATTCATCGGCTCGTAGCGACCATTTGCAACCCGGCGACCGTCGAGCGACACCGGGATGCCGCGGACGAATCGTCCCGGACCGCACCCTGAATTGCTTTCCCAGTATGCGAATACTCGGTAGGTTGGACGCGTATCGTCCCCCCGACACCGAGGATGCTCATGATCGTATGGCGCCGCTGGATCTTTCCGATCCTCATGCTGGTCGTTTGCGGGGCGATCGCCGCCGCACTCGTGAAGATCGCGTTCTTCCCCGATGAGGCGCAGGCGTCCGCCCCGACTCCGGGTGGCGAGGTCACGACGCCGGTCGTAACGGTCGAGCGGGGCAGCATCACCGACGAACTCCAGGTGGACAGCACGATCGCCCGCGACGACGCCGTCACGGTGCGCTCGCAGATCGACGGCATCATCACCAACATCGCGGTCGCTCAGGGGCAGGCGGTGACCGCGGGACAGGTCCTGTTCACGGTGAAGCAGACCGACCCGGTGAAGCACATCGACGTGACGGCGCCGGAGAACGGCGACCTCACGTCCTTCGAGTTCGTCAAAGGGCAACCGGTCTCGATCGGCATGGAGGTCGCGCAGCTCACTCCGGCTCGCTATCACCTCGTCGGGACGGTGGACCCGGTACTGCTGTACCGCCTCGTGGGCGCTCCGACCGAGGGGCAGGTGACGATCCAGGGGGGACCTGCGCCGTTCACCTGCACCGGTCTGAACGTCGAGGTCGCCGAGGACGGCAGCACGAGTGTCGTGTGCACGGTGCCCGGCGACCAGCAGGTGTTCGCGGGATTGAAGGCGACGCTCGCGGTGCAGGTAGGGTCCGCCGCCGACGCCCTGGTGATCCCTACGACGGCCGTCAAGGGCGGGTCCGGAACGGGCATCGTGTGGGTGGATGCCGACGGCACCGCGACCGAGCGCGCAGTGAAACTCGGGGTCACCGACGGGACCCTGGTGCAGGTGACGGAGGGTCTGGAGGAGGGTGAGACGATCCGCCAGTACGTCCCCGGCCTCGCCGCTGACACCGAGCCGATGTGTTATCCCGACGGCATGGGCGGGCAGGTCTGCGAAGACCCCGGGGTCAGCTGGTGACCCTCGTCGAACTGCGCGGCGTCACGCGGCACGTGACACTGCCCGACGACAGCCGCCTCGACATTCTGCGGGGCGTGGACCTTGCGGTCGTGGCCGGCGACCACGTCGCAATCGTGGGACGCAGCGGATCGGGAAAGTCCACGCTGCTGAACATCCTCGGCATGCTCGATCTGCCCTCCTCCGGCGACGTCGTGTTCCGCGAGAAGCCGGTCGCCGCCGGACGTACGCGCATGCGTCGCGGCGCTCTCGACCGACTGCGCGGCCGCGAAGTAGGGTTCGTCTTCCAGCAGTTCCACCTGCTGCCGGGACGCAGCGCCGTCGACAACGTGGCGATGCCCCTCGGCTACGCCTCGGGTCGACAGTTCTGGCACCGTCGGCGCCTGGCCGAAGAGATGCTCGACCGCGTCGGCCTCGGCCACCGTCTGGAGTCGCCGCCGGAACAGCTCTCGGGCGGCGAGCAGCAGCGCGTCGCGATCGCCCGTGCACTCGTGCGACGTCCGGCGCTGATCCTGGCCGACGAACCGACCGGCGCCCTCGACCTCGACACGGGAGCCGCCGTCATGGCGCTCCTCGACGACGTCGCGAGCGAGACGGAGGCAGCCCTCGTGACGATCACGCACGACCTCCACGTGGCGGCGAGGGCGCGGCGGCACTACCGGCTCGATGAGGGCGTGCTGAACCCGGTCGACCTGGACGCCGCCTCGCGCACGACCGCGCTCGGCGCCGTGACGGCGGCATTGACGACAGCAGCGACACCGGCATCCGTCGAACCCGCCACGGCATCCGTCGACGCCGTTTCGAGGACACACGCATGAGCGCCGTCATCGGTTCGCTCAGCGAAGCGTGGGCGGAGTTGCGGCACCACAAGCTGCGAGTGATGCTGAGCCTCATCGGCATCGCCGTGTCGGTCGCCGCCATTGCCGCCGTGCTGACGCTCGGCGACGTCATACGGCAGACCACGATCGAGCAGTCCGACCGGTACGGTGGCCGCGCGGCGACGATCTCGATCAGCGCGTACCGCACCGACGGGGGTGCGATGGACTGGACGGCGTTCGACGCCGACGTGCGGGCAGCGGCCGACCGCTTCGGCTTCGAGCACGTCACGCGCCGCAACGATCAACTCTCGACGCCCGGGTCGCTGCAGACCAGCGACTTCGTTCGGCCCGTCATGGTTTCGCTCGCGGACGTGGACTACGCGCTGATCCACCGCACGTCGCTGCTGGCGGGCCGGTGGTTCACCGCGGCGGATGCCGAGATGCTCACGCCGCCGGTGATCGTGACAGAGGCGCTGTGGCGGGCTCTGGGCTCACCATCGCCCGGCACCCATCCGACGCTCCGGCTCGTGGGTCCGCTCGAGGGGACGTATCGGATCGTCGGCGTGACTCCCGCCCAGGGCCAGGGCGACACGCAGAAGTCGATCACGCTGCTCACCGACACGTACGTCCAGCGCACCGGCGGTGTCGGCCCGAATGACTCCCTCAACTGGGAGATCTGGGCCTCGCCGGATGAGGTCGCACAGATCGGCCCGGAACTCGCGGCGCAGCTGCGGGCCGCGGCCGGAGCGAACGTGGACGTCGCCGTCTCTCGTGCGGACTGGGGGTCGCGGCCCGACATGGAGCAGTCGGTGCAGATGTTCGAACTCATCACGGGACTGATCGCCGGGCTCGTGCTGCTGCTCGGCGGTCTCGGGCTCGTCAACATCCAGCTCGTGGCCATGCGCCAGCGCATCCGCGAGATCGGCGTCAGGCGCAGCTTCGGCGCGACGAGCGGCCGCATCTTCATGACCGTGCTGCTGGAGAACGTCGTGGCGACCGCCGTCGCGGGGGTCGTCGGCATCATCCTCGCGATCGTCGTGATGCGCGCGCTGACGGCGTTCGGCGTGCTTCCGGCGCTGCAGGACGCGCCGCCGTTTCCCCTTCGGGCAGCCCTCGTGGCGATGGTCGCGGCAGTCGGGATCGGCGCCGTCGCCGGCTTCCTCCCGGCGCTCGCGGCAGTCCGCGCGAAGGTCATCGACGCCCTCCGCTTCTGAACGGCCGCTCCGTTTCGGCTCCTCGCTGCGCTCGTCGCGGGCGCACCACGGATCCCTCCACCCGCACCACCCCGCTGGTCGAGTGCCGCGCCTGTCAGGGCGCGGTGTATCGAGACCATCGCAACCCGCGTCGGTCGCCGTGATCTCGATACACCGGGGGTCACCGCGCAGCTCCGTCAGGAAGCGAGAGCCTCGGGCGGAGCGCTCGCGGTCAGCGAGATGACGCCGTAGTCCCATCCCTTGCGACGGTAGACGACGCTCGGGCGATCGCTGCGGGCGTCGATGAACAGGAAGAAGTCATGCCCGACCAACTCCATGCGGTCCACCGCCTCTTCGACCGTCATCCACTCGGCGTCGAACTGCTTCGTGCGGATCACGACGGGGGTGTACTCCTCGTCGTCATCACTCGAAACGATGGGGATGACGCCGGTCGCGACAGCCTGCAGGACGTCGGCGGATGCCGGCTGCACGTCGATCCCCGCCAGGGCGCCACTGCCCTTGTCGAGCTTCGGCCCACGGGGATGGTTGCGCGCGTCGACGCGCTTGTCCTTCGCGCGCCGCAACTGCTCGGCGAGCTTGTCGACGGCGAGGTCGAGCGCCGCGAACTTATCGGCATCCGTGGCCTCGGCCCGCACCAGCGGGCCCTTGCCCGTGACGGTGAGTTCGACGGTCTCCTCTTCGCGAGCGCCGTTGTGGTAGGCGCGGTGGGTGACCTTCACGTCGAGGCGTTGCGCTCGCGGTGCGAGCGTGCCGATGCGGGCCGACTTGTCCTCGGTGACAGTGCGGAACCGATCGGAGATTCCCACTCCGACGCCGACGATGCTGGTTTCCATCCTTGACCTCCTTGTTCCGGTCCGCCCGGTCAAGGGCGGACGCTGAGTTCGCCTTGGTCTCTCCCACGCTATCCGGGCGCCGGGCCCGTGTCACGCATGAATTGCCGTGTCTATCCGCCCTCCCTCCATACGCGCGAGGTGGACGCCACGGCCGCCGCACCCCGCACCGTCGCCCCCGCAGCCTCGAGCGCCCGCGCCGCCTCCCGCAGGGTCGCGCCGGTCGTGACGACGTCGTCCACGACGATGACCTGCACACCCGGCGCACCTCGCGCCCGCATGCTTCCCGCGACGTTCGCCGCGCGCTCGCCTCGACCCAGCAGACGCTGGTCGGCCGTGGCGGCATCCACCCGCAGCAGCCGTGCGACCTCGAGGCCGCCGCGGCGCGCGATGAGTTCCGCGACGTGGTGTCCGCGCCGCCGGAAGGCGGCACGGGAAGACGGCACCGGCACGACGACGACGTCGTCACCGGCGGACGCCGACGTCAGCGCGGCGCCGACGGCCACGGCGAGTGCGGTGCCCAGCGGGCGCGCAAGGCCGGTCCGACCCTCTTCCTTGAACGCACGGATCACCCGCGCCGGAATGCCGGAGAACTCGACGGCGGCGTGGACGCGAATCCCGGAGGACAGTGTCCGCGGCGGTCTTCCCGCCCGCACCGCTGCGGCGAGAGCCGCGCGGCAGTCGGCGCACAGCACGGCATCCGGTGCATCGCACCCCGCGCACCACGCCGGCAGCAGCAGCGACAGCGCGCCGCCGAACGCCTCGCGCACCGCATCGGGGATCGTCAGCATCCCTCCACTGTGCCGCAGCGGACGCGCCCGCGGCGGGTCCGGACGCAGATCTGTGGATGCCGCGGGCACGGGCCAGACTGTGGAGAGCGCGGCAAGAGTCAGCGGGGAACGCGTCAGCGGGGCGTGCCCTGCTGCACCGCGAGCACCGCGACATCGGAGACCAGGTGCTGCCAGTTGGCGCCACGCTGCGCGTACACGTCGCCGTCGGATGCGCGCACGCGCACTCCGGCGAGGACGCCGCCGGCGACGGTGGTTGCGCCCTCCGGCGCGCGCAGGTTGCGTCCGAACGCTCCGATCTCATGCGTGTAGAGGGTCGATTCGTCGTCGTCATCGGACAGGACGGCGAGCGTGCCGGCATCCAGCCAGGTCAGCGTCGTCGGCACCCCGCTCAGGGTGGCGAGCACTTTGGGTGCGGTGAGACTGATCGGCTTCTGCTCCCGGTCGCGGACGATCCCCGCGACCCAGAGCGCATAGCCCTCGCTGTCACGGACGACGGCCGCGATACGGGTGCCGTCGCGCGAGACACGCTGCGCGGCGATCTGCGCGGCCCCCGGCCATGCATCGGTGATCTCGGTCAGGGCACCGGATTCTCCGTACGCCGTCACCGCGGCGGGGGTCGCGGCGGGGACCGTCCACACGAATCCGAACGGATCGATCGACGGCGCGACGAGGTCTGCGCGGCCGTCCAATGGCAGCACCGTTCTGTCGGCGCCGACGCTGACGACCGCACCCGAGGTCTCGCGAACCGCGGCATGCATCCGGTCGGAGTCGACCTCGATATCGACCGCGTCGACCGTGAGCATCGCTTCCGACAGACCCGGGATCTGCTCCACCGTCCTGCCCGAGGCGAATCCGAAGGAGTCCGCCGTGCGCACCAGCGGGCGCGAGTCGGCGGCGTTGGGACGCACCGGGACGGTCTCGGCGGCCAGCAGTTGAGAATCGACCATCATGTCCACGCCGCCCGTGATCCCGGCCGTCGCGAGACTTCTCTCCAGCTGGGTCTGCATGCGGTCGAGCACGGTCTGGTCGAGCCCGCGCGCTCCCTCTTCCAGGCTCACTCGAGCCACGTTGTCGGCGTCGACGGGAACCGCTGCGAGGGCAAGACGAGCGTCGTCGCCGAAGGCGGTCGCCACGGCGCCCTCCAGCCATGCGCTCGGGGCGCCGTCGACGAGCTCTTGCGCGATGCTCGTCGCAGCGTTCGAGCTGGGGAACCACCGTTCGTCGGGGACGAGATATGTCCACGTCGAGTCGAAGTACATCAGCGAGTAGGCACTGAACACGGCCTCGAACCGCGTCTGGTCGAGCACGATGCCGTCGGGCGCCTGCGTGATGCGCCACTGGTCGTCCCCCTGCTGCGCGAGCGTGAAAGCGAGCGGGATCTCGCCGCTGGTGGCCGTGGAGAGCTCGCCGGTCGCATCCACCGTCGCCACCGGCGTCACGGTGAAGACGAACTCGTCCGCTGCGACCGCCTCGATGCTCTGCTCGCCCGGGCTGTAGACGGTGACGCCGATGGGTTTCCACTGATCGCGGAACTCCGGTGCGAGAAACTCCCGCGCCGTTGCCCAGTTCGCATTCGCTCCGGGGCCGGAGCCCGCCGCGATGAAGCCTTCCACGATCTGCTGCGGAGTGGCATCCTTCACCGGCTCATTGGGGATGAACACCACGTCACCTCTGGTGCCGTCGTCGCTGATCGGGACGCCCGCGTTGACGGGGCCCGATGTGGGCAGCCCCGCGCACGCCGTGAGGACGGCCGCGAGCAGGACGACCGTGGTCGCACAGTGCAGGCCACGCAGACGGATCACGGCCGCTCCCCCTTCTCGAACACGGCGATCGGCTGCGTCACGCCGAGATCATCCAGCAATACCCCGTCGTCGCCGGGATCCACCGGGATCGGCGACGAGCCGACGACGTGATCCCCATTCCGCGGCAGGGTCAGCACGAAGTTCGTGCCCCGACCGAGCTCGCTCCATACCGCGAGCGTCCCGCCGTGCAGGCGGGCGTCGCCGAGGGCGATCGAGAGTCCCAGCCCGGTGCCGCCGATCGTGCGCTTGCGGGACGGGTCGGCGCGCCAGAAACGGTCGAAGACGCGCTCCGAGTCGGCGGCGCTCATTCCGAGGCCGTAGTCGCGGACGCCGATCGCGACGGCGCGCTGATCGCTGTCCACGGTGACGACGATGGGGCGTCCCTCGCCGTGCTCGATCGCGTTGCCGAGCAGATTGCGCACGACGCGGCGCACCCGGCGCGGGTCCATCTCGACCGTCGAGTAGCCGCCCGGCGCCACCAGACGCACGTCCGTCCCGTGCTGATCGGCCAGCTGCTGCATCGAGGCGATGACGTCCTCGGCCAGGTGGGCGAGGGCCGTCGGCTCGTGCTCCAGCTGCACGGACCCGGCGTCGTAGCGGCTGATCTCCAGGAGATCGGTCAGCAGTGTCTCGAAGCGCTGCACCTGGGCATGGAGCAGCTCGGCGGCGCGCGCCGTGGTGGGATCGAAGCTCTCGCGCTGGTCGTTGAGCATGTCGCTGGCGAGTCGGATGGTCGTCAAGGGTGTGCGCAGTTCGTGCGAGACGTCCGAGACGAACCGCTGCTGCACGAGCGAGAGGGCTGCCAGTTCCTTGATCTGGGACTCGATGCTGTCGGCCATCGCGTTGAACGAGCGCCCCAGGGTCGCGAACTCGTCCTCGCCGCGCACCGGCAGACGCACGCCCAGGTCACCGCCCGCGAGGGTGGCACTGGTCTGAGCCGCCTCGGCGATCGGCACGGTCACCGAGCGCAGCACGAACCACGAGATCGCGGCGATCAGCAGCACGAGGACGGCGCCGACGAGCCACAGCGTCACCTGTACGAACTGCAGCGTCTGCTGCTCGGTGCCGAGGTCGTACGCGAAGTAGAACTCGTACGCGCCGACCTCGGGGAACAGCACCTGCTGGCCGATGACGACACCGGGGACCGCGCCGCCGTCGTCCGCCGGCAGCGCGATCGACTGCCACCAGCGCTGTTCCGCGTCCTGCTGGACGGCCGCCCGCAGCCCAGGAGTGATGAGGTCGGCGATCTGGCCGCGCTGCACGTCCTGGGGGGCGATCGTCGACGCCGAGCCGGAGACGCGGAATCCGGCGATGAGGTCGGTGCCGGCCTGGCGCGACATCGCATCGACAGCGCTGTCGTAGAGAGTCTGCAAGGCTACGGCATCCCCTTCGACCTGCGCGGCATCGAGAGTGCGCTGCGTCGACTGGGTCGCCCGCTGGACCGCCTCCTGCACCTGCTGCACCCGTGACTCGAACAGGTCGTTCTGGATCGCAAGCGCCATCGCCACGAATGCGACGAGGATCGCAAGCGCCGTCGCGCCGAGCGTGATGGCGAGCGTGCGGAACCGCAGCGAGCGACGCCATGCATGACGCACGCGCTGCTGCCACGCGCGCCAGTCCCGCCAGCTCGTCAGCGTCGGCGCGCTCGCCGTCATCGTCGTCTCTCCCCGGTCACACCACCGCGCCGGCGCGATAGCCGACCCCGCGCACCGTCGTGACGATTCTCGGGTTGTCGGGGTCGATCTCGACCTTGGCGCGCAGGCGCTGGACGTGCACGTTCACGAGGCGCGTATCGGCCTTGTAGTGATAGCCCCACACCTGCTCCAGCAGCATCTCGCGGGAGAACACCTGCTGGGGCTTCGACGCGAGCGCGACGAGCAGCTCGAACTCCAAGGGTGTCAGGGCGATGACCTCGCTGCCGCGACGCACTTCATGGGCGGCCACGTCGATGACGATGTCGCCGACGCGCAGATCGTCGCTGCCGGGTTCGGCGGTGGGGCGCAGCCGCGTGCGGATGCGGGCGACGAGCTCTTTCGGGTTGAAGGGCTTGACGATGTAGTCGTCGGCGCCCGACTCCAGCCCACGGACGACGTCGGCGGTGTCGGTCCGCGCGGTCAGCATGATGATCGGCACGCCCGACTCACCGCGGATGCGGGTGCAGATCTCGATCCCGTCCATTCCCGGCAGCATGAGATCGAGCAGCACGAGGTCGGGTCGCTGCGCACGCCACACGTCGACGGCGGCGGCGCCGTCGGCGCAGAACACCGGTTCGAACCCCTCGGTGCGCAACACGATGCCGATCATCTCGGCGAGCGCGGTGTCATCGTCGACGACGAGGATGCGGGAAGTCATCTGGCCTGATTGGTCCTTCGGGTGGGTGCGGCCGGGTGGGTGCGGCGCACCGCTACAGTATCGGACGAGCCTGAGTGTCAGACGTGCAGGGACCGGGTGTCGAGCACGTCGGGGATCGCGCCGGACATGCGGAATGCGACGGGGGCCTGGGACATTCCCCAGGCCCCCGTCACCTCCCGTCGGTCAGCCTTCCAGCGCGGGCAGCTTGTCGTCGCTGTTGAGCGCCCGGAACAGCAGGGCCGCAACGGCGCCACCGACGAGCGGCGCGATGAAGTACAGCCAGTACGCGGCGAAGTCGAAGTTGCCGGTGATCGCGAGCCCGAGCGAGATGGCGGGGTTGAACCCGCCGCCGGAGATGCCACCGACGGCGACGGCGCCGACGAACACGGTGGATCCGATCGCCAGACCGTAGAACGAGTTGTTGACATTGCTCTTGGCCGTCGCGACGTTCAGCACGACGTAGGCGAGCACGAACGTCCACAGCGCCTCGACGAGGAAGGCGGGACCGACCTCGATCTCCAACGGCGCGTCCGGAGCCGGCCACAGCGCGAAGCTGAGCGCGGCGGCGAGCGCAGCCGCGACCAGTTGCGCGACCAGGTAGGACACGAACGTCGTGACGTTGATCGCACCGCGGATCAAGGCCGCCAGCGAGACGGCCGGGTTCAGGTGCGCGCCCGAGATGTGCCCGGTGGCGAAGACCATGATCATGAGCGTGAAACCGATCGCTAGCGGCGTCAAGTCGCTGCCGCTGTTGACCGCGCCGATCACGGCGAAGGCGAAGATGAAAGTGCCGACGAGTTCGGCGACGGCATTGCGGACGGTGCCCGTCATGAGTTCTCTCCTCAGATGTGCTGGGGCAATGCCCAGGCAGCCCTCAGGTTAGTCCACCGTCCCCTCGACCGGGGGATCTCCGCCGGTCCGGCGAGGAACCGGTCGCCACGCTTCGGCAGCGCAGCGGCTTCAGTAGCGGTAGTGCTCCAGCTTGTAAGGTCCCTCGACCGGCACGCCGATGTAGGCGGCCTGCTCGGCGGTGAGCTCGGTGAGCTCGACGCCGAGGGCGGCCAGGTGGAGCCGGGCGACCTTCTCGTCGAGGATCTTCGGCAGCACGTAGACCCCGACGGGGTACTCCTGCGGTTTCGTGTACAGCTCGATCTGGGCGAGGACCTGGTTCGTGAACGACGCGCTCATGACGAATGAGGGGTGCCCGGTCGCGTTCCCGAGGTTCATGAGGCGACCCTCGCTCATGATCAGGATGCTGCGGCCGCTCGGCATCCGATATTCGTGCACCTGCGGCTTGATCTCGACCTTTTCGATGCCGGGAATCGCCTCGAGCCCCGCGATGTCGATCTCGTCGTCGAAGTGACCGACGTTGCCGACGATCGCGAGGTGCTTGAGATTCTGCAGCTGGTCCACCGTGACGACGCGAGTGTTACCGGTGCCGGTGATGAGGATGTCGACCTGGTCGATCACCGCATCGAGCTTCGCGACCTGGAAGCCGTCCATCGCCGCCTGCAGCGCGCAGATCGGGTCGATCTCACCGACGATGACGCGGGCGCCTTGACCGCGCAGGGCTTCGGCGGCGCCCTTCCCGACGTCGCCGTAGCCGACGACATAGGCGACCTTGCCGCCGATCAGCACGTCGGTGCCGCGGTTGAGGCCGTCGGGCAGCGAGTGGCGGATGCCGTACTTGTTGTCGAACTTGCTCTTCGTGACGGAGTCGTTGACGTTGATGGCGGGGAACAGCAGCGCGCCGACGGCGGCGAGTTCGTACAGGCGATGGACGCCGGTCGTCGTCTCTTCCGTGACGCCGATGATGTCCTTCGCCATCCGCGTGAACCGCTGCGGGTCGCGCGCCAGGCTCGCCCGCAGCGTGTCGAGCACGATGCGGTACTCGAGCGTGTCGTCGTCGGATGCCGCGGGCACCGCGCCGACACGCTCGAACTCGACGCCCTTGTGGACGAGCAGCGTCGCGTCACCGCCGTCGTCGAGGATGAGGTTCGGGCCGTCGAAGCCCTCCACCGACCAGTCGAAGATGCGGTCGGCGAGTTGCCAGTACTCCTGCAGCGTCTCGCCCTTGAAGGCGAACACCGGGATGCCGGCGGGCTCGTCGACCGTGCCGGTGGGGCCGACCGCGACGGCAGCGGCCGCCTCGTCCTGCGTCGAGAAGATGTTGCAGCTGGCCCAGCGCACCTGCGCGCCGAGCGCGACGAGGGTCTCGATGAGCACCGCGGTCTGCACGGTCATGTGCAGCGAGCCCGCGATGCGGGCGCCCGCGAGCGGCTGGCTGGGTCCGTACTCCTCGCGCAGCGCCATGAGCCCGGGCATCTCGTTCTCGGCGAGGCGCAGCTGGTGGCGCCCGGCGGCGGCGAGGCTCAGGTCGGCGACGACGAAATCGTGCGTGGATGCGGTGGCAGTCGGCATCCGCCCATTCTCCCACGTGGCCCGGGGATCCTTCTCCCGCTCTTTCCCTCCTTCCCCTCGCTCTCCTCCTTCTCCTGTTCCTCTCCCGCTGTCCTTCGCCGAGCCGCTACGTTTCGACCGAACCGCTACGTTTCGACGCGTCATTTCATAGCGGCTCGGGCGAAAGATGGCGGCTCGCGGAGGGGGCGGCTCGGGGAGGAGGGGGTGCGGCGCGGGGAGGAGGGATGGGTCAGACGCGCAGGGTCTCGTGGCGCACTACGACCCAGCCCTTGGGCACCGAGAGCCGGTCGGTGTGGATCGCGCACAGGTCGTGCGCCTGCGGGTCGGAGGCCCCGCCGAGGGGGCCGAGCGCGGCCATCTGGTCGCCGTAGTCGTAGGTCAGGGTCGTCACGGCCTCGCGGGCGCAGCCCACCTTCGAGCACAGTCTGGTTCGCATCGCCCCCACGGTAGCCACCGGACCGGTCCGACGCCGGATGCCGCGCCGTCGGCGTCCCGAAAGCAGGCTGAATCGACCGCGACGAGCCCTCGGAGGGCTACGAAGGCCGATCCAGCCTGCTTTTCGCACACTCATCCGCCGCAACCCCGCCACTGTGCGCCCTGCCTCGCCCGCCTAGACTGAGGCGCATGGTGAGGAAGCGCGTCAAGGCTCCCCCGCCGCGCCCATCCCGCCACGGGCGCCACGGGCGCGAGGATCGCAGCCCCGTCGTCCGCCCTCCGCTGATGCCGCTGGAGACCCGTGAGGAGCGCTTCGACTTCGCCGTCGGCACGGCCGCGGAGTTCCTCCGCGGCGCGTGGCCCGAACTGCGCGACGTGCGCTTCGAGGTGGCCTCGATGCCGCCGGCGACCGACGACGAGGGCATTCCGCGCTGGAGCGCGCTGCCCGACGAGAATCGCATCGTGCTGTACCGCCTCCCGATCGAGCGACTGGCGCAGCTGCACCGCGAGGACGACCTGCACCGGAGGATGGCGATCGAGGCGTGCGTCTTCCGCGCCGCCGCCGAGTACCTCGACCGCGACCCATGGGATCTCGGACCCGACCGTTTCCACTACTAACGCGAGAGTCTCGCATCCCCGAGGCAGACTTCCTCGCCCACCACGGCGCGGCAGCGCCACTGAAAAGCCGACCCGAAAATCTCGCCTGCCCGGGCAGACTTCCTCGCCCACCACGGCGCGGCAGCGCCACTGAAGAGCTGACGCGCGGTCGATATCCGGCGCGCGCTCGGTGTCTCCGGTCAGCGCGGGTAGACGGTGATCGCCGCCGCGGCGGCGTCGCTCGCGGCGATCGGATACCCCGCGACGGCATCGGCAGACGCGTAGGTGACGGCGGCGTGGATGCCGTCGGCTGCGGGCTCGAGCCGGTACACCGTGCCCGCGGCGACAGGAACCGAGACGCTGCCGCGCGCCGGGACCGTGACATCCGTTCGCGCGCCGCTTCCGGCATCGTCAGTGAGACCGACGCTCTGCGCCCGGTCGGACGTCGAGGCGATGGTCAGCAGGGGCGATGCGCCGACCGCGACGGCGACGAGCGTCGGGGTCGTGACCGCGGGAGCCGCGACGAACCACCCGAAGTCGTTCCCCGCGCCGAAGGCCGACGTCGCGCGCACGGCGCCTGTCACGGGGGCCGACGCGATCACGACCACCGAGTATGTGCCGGTCGCGAGCCCGCCGAGATCGAGCTGGAGAGGCACGCCTGCGGTGAGGACGACGACCTGCGGGTCCGTGACGAGGGCACCGTCCCGGATGATCGCCACCACGGCGTTCGCGTCGGCGGATGGAGCCAGCAGGCGCAACGAGGTGAGCACGTCGCTGTCGCCGACCGCGCCGGGCTCGGCGACCACTGGCACGCCGGGGATGACGAGCTGCGCGGCTGGAACTGCGCTGGCGCCCACCTGGTCCAGACCGCTCGGCACGAGCACCTGTGTCATGCTCGCCTGCAGCGTCGCGCTCACGGGGGCCTGCGCCGCCGTGACCTGGAGGATCGGGTTCTCCTCGCCGAGCGCGAGCGCCGCCAACGGGATCACGCGCTGCGTACCCGCCGCGACGACGATGTCCGCGCCCGCGGGCGGGACCACCGCTCCAGTGGCCCCGTACACGGCGACGGTGACCTGCGCAGCCACGTCGCCGGGGTTCGCGAGCACGACGAGGTCGGCCGCTCCCGTGGTCGCAGAACCGCCCACGAGCCACGACTCCATCGCGGCGCGCGAGCACGCGCTGGCGGCGAAGCCGCGAAGATCCGTCGCGTCGACGGATGCCGAGGCCGCCGCCGCGAGG
>NZ_JBASZT010000160.1:0-1787 GCF_049661145.1 Microbacterium sp. | reverse complement strand
CGCTCGGTCGCCCCGCCCTCCTCCAGTGCGGCGAGCACGGGAGCGTGCAGCCCGATCGCGCGCGACGCGCCCCCCGCGGCGGACCGCCTCTCCAGGATGACCACATCGACGCCGCGCCGCGCGAGCTCCGTTGCGAGCAGGATGCCGACCGGCCCCGCGCCGACGACGACGACATCAGGCACGGCCCGTGCCCCCCGTGCCCTCCGTGAACCCCGTGCCCTCCGTGCCCGCTGGGTCCGCTGCACCTCCGCCGACGGCGAGCAGCCGGAACGGAGCGCGCTCCTCGACCCGCCAGGAGCCGGGGGCCGCCTCTTCGAGTGCCGCCGCCAGCTCATCGCGACGGTAGCTGCGCCGAATCGAACGGAGCCCGTCGGTCCGCAGGAACGAGCCCGCGGCGAACGGCGTGATGCCGACGGCGTACAGCGCGTAGGCGAGGCCGCCGCGCGCGATGTCGCTGTGCAGCACGGGCCCGCGCGCGAGCGCGAGCGAGTCGGCCGCGAACGTCGGCAGTTCGGCGCTGTCGAGGTGGTGCAGCACGTGATTCGATACGACGACGTCGAAGCGCTCGCCCGCCGCCACGAGGCTCGCCGCATCGGCGCAGCGGAAGGCGATACCGGGCCGGATGCGAGCGGATGCCGAAGCCAGCGCACGCGCGTCGGGGTCGATCCCCGTGCCGACCACGTCGAAGCCGTCGCGGTGCGCCAGCTCGACGAGGCGGACGAGGAGGTCGCCGCCACCGGAGCCGATGTCGAGGATCCGCGCCGGGTGTCGCAGCCTCGCGAGATGCGGCCGCACGTGCGCGCGGTACACGCCGCCCCATCCGGAGACCACCCGGTTCACGACGCCGAATCGGCGCAAGGTCGTCGCGAGCCGATCGGGGTCGCAGTCGGGGTCGTCCATGAGCTCGCGCAGCGCAGTGTCTCGCGTGCGCAGCAACGAGTCACAGGTGCGCAGGCTCATCCGCGCGGCTCCGCGCCGTCGGAGCCGCGAACCGCGTCGGCCGTCTCCGCACTCGGCATCCGGAGCGTCAGCTTTTCAGGGGCGCTGCCGCGCCGTGGGGGCGAGGAAATCTGGCTCATGTCGCGAGACTTTCGGGTCAGCTTTTCAGGGGCGCGGCCGCGCCGTGGGGGCGAGGAAGTCTGGCACATGTTGCGGGACTTTCGGGTCAGCTTTTTCAGTGGCGCTGCCGCGCCGTGGGGCGGGAAAGTCTGAGTCATGTCACGAGGACTTTCGCTTCAGCTTCTCAGGGGCGCTGCCGCGCCGTGGGGGCGAGATAGTCTGCCTCAGGTGGCGAGACTTTCGCGTTAGCAGAGCCGATTCGACCGTGAGCCCGGGCCCGAACGCGAGCGCGGCGATGCGTCTCGGCGCCGCGGCGGGGAGTGCGTCGAGGCTGCGCGGCGGGTGAGACGGTCGATCCCCGGTTGCGACGCGAACAGGTCGCGCACGTGTCCCTGCGACAGTCGCGTCGGTGGAACGGCGGTGCCGATGGACAGGATGGCGGCGGGCATGCTCCACGGTAACCGTCGCGCCGGTCGCCGTGGAGGGGTTGCGCGCGCCGGAGGAGCGCGCAGCGGGATCCGATTCCGGCTCGGATTCTGGTTCCGGTTCGGGTTCCGTCCCGCTCGACGCGTGACGCGACCCGCTCCGTTCTCGCCCTCGTCCCGCCGAGTGTGCCGGTTCGTGCCGAGTCGGCCGGTTGTTGCCCGTTCACAAGGGGTGCTCTCGGCAGCAACCGGCGTACTCGGCGCTGGGCGGGGGGCGGCGCTGGGCGGGGGCCGGCGCTGGGG
>NZ_JBASZT010000159.1:0-7549 GCF_049661145.1 Microbacterium sp. | reverse complement strand
GCAGCCGGGTCGGCGGCGCTGCCGGCATCGGACTCGGCCCTGACACGACCTGAGAGTGGACGCGACGCGGCCGGTGGCGCGGCCGACAGTGCGGCGGAGAGTTCGGCCGGTGGGGACGCCGCGATGCCGCCATCCAGCGGAGTGTCAGCCGATCTCGAGGCGGCCGGGCGCGAGATCGCCGCGACCGCGTCCGCGACCGTCGAGGTCGAGGATGCCGCAGCCGCCACTGACGCGATCGGCACCGCCGCGGCGGCTGCGGGAGGGTACGTCGAGTCGATGAGCGTCGGCGAATCCGGGACGTCACCTCTGGAGTCCGCGGGGATGGAGATCTCTCGCCCGCTCCCAACGTCTGCGGCGTGGATCACCGTGCGGGTGCCCGCCGACCGGCTGCCGGACACGCTGGCGGGTCTCGCCGACGTCGGCAATGTCACATCGTCTCAGATCGACCGGAGAGACGTGACGACCGAGGCCGTCGACCTCCGCGCTCGAGTGAGCGCGCTCGAGGCCTCTGTCGCGCGGTTGACCGAGCTCCTCGGCCAGAGCACGTCGACGGGCGACCTCATCGCCGCCGAGTCGGCATTGTCGCAGCGACAGTCCGAGCTCGACGGGCTGCGCCAGCAGTTGACGTGGCTGGAGAGCCAGGTCGCCATGTCGAGCGTTACGGTCACTCTCATCGAGCCTGCCCCGGCTGTCAAAGCCGACCCCGCCGGCTTCGGTGGCGGGCTCGCCGCCGGCTGGAACGGACTCGTCGCCACTCTCAACGGCGTCGTCATCGCGATCGGTTTCCTGCTGCCGTGGATCGCGGTGCTGCTGGTGGCCGGTCTCGTCATATGGGGTGCGCGCCGGGCCGTCCGGCGCCGCCGCGTCGAACGTGACCCGGCCGATTGACGCGTGCGGTGCGCTTCGAGGACCTGTTCCTTCACGTGATCGCCCGCAGAGCAGAAGGGTCGCTCGCCGCTTGCCGCATGATCTGCTGAAGCGCCGCAAGCCGCTTCGTGACGCCCGGCGGTTGCACCCTCCGTAGCGACCTCGCCTTGGGCTGGGAACGGGCCCGGCGGGAGGCGGGGTATCCGCTACGCCCGTCGCAGCGTCGCGACCGCGACTCCGGCGAGCGCGAGCACGCCGCCCAGGAGTGCGATAAGCGAAGGGATCTCTCCCAGGAAGACCCAGGCCATGCCGAGCACGGTCAGAGGCACGAGATAGGTCGTTGCCGCAGTACGTCCGGCGGAGACGCGCGCAAGGACGTAAGCCCAGGTGCTGAAGCCGATCGCGGTCGGGCCTACTCCGAGATAGACGATGAGCCACACCGCCTCTGCCGGTGCCGTCTGGAACGCCACGAGGAACTGCGGCAGGAACGGCAGCAAGACGAAAATGGAAATCGCGGAGCCGAGCCAGGTCATCGTCAGGCCGTCCATGGTGCGGAGGAGCCGTTTCTGCGAGATGGCGCCGAGCGCGTAGAGCACGGCGGCCGCGATGCCCAGCAGCACTCCGCCGAGGTCACCGTGGACGGCGGCGCTGGAGAAGGCGATGACGCCGGCCCCCGCGAGGGCAATGGCCAGTCCGACGATCAGCCGGACCGGGAAGCCCTCTCGGAGCAGCAACCCCGCGAGCACGGCGACGAGGATCGGGGCGAGGTTGACGAGGAACGAGGTTGAACCGGCGTCGAGCGTGTGCTCGGCAGTGTTGAATGCGAGGTTGTAGAGCGCGAACCACAGCACCCCCCATCCGAATACACCGAGCAGCGAGCGCCCCCGCGGGATCGACGGCGATGAGCGCTGCCGGACGGCCCGAATCGCGACCATGAGGGTAAGGACGAAGGTGCCGACGACCTGGCGGCCAAGAGCGATTGCCCCCGGGGAGAAGGCGTCGCCGATACCTCGGACGGCGACGAAGGCCGACGCCCACATGAGGACCGTCACTGCGGCGGCCAAGAGCACGAGTGGCAGCAAAGCGCTACGCGGAGCGGAAACGGTGGTCGTGGTCACCGTTTGATCCTCGCTGCAGGAATCATCCAGCACTAGTGAAGATTCATTACTGATCATTCAGTACTACTGTATCGTTGTCGAATGCTCGACGTTCACCGCCTCCGCGTACTCCGCTCGGTCGTCGCCAGCGGCAGCATCCACGCTGCCGCGACGAATCTCGGCTACACTGCGTCCGCCGTCAGCCAGCACGTCGCTGCACTGCAGCGCGAGACCGGCCTGGCGCTGCTCGAACGGGACGGTCGCGGGGTACGACCGACCGCGGCAGGCATCGAGCTCGCAGCACAGGCGGATGCGGTCCTCGCGCGACTCGGCCAGACCGAGGCGCTCGTTGCCGATCTCCGAGCCGGCCGCACCGGACTGGTCACCTTCGGCTACTTCGCCTCCGCCGGCTCTGCATGGATGCCAAGCGTCGTCCGGCGACTGACCCGCGACTTTCCCGGCGTCCGACTCGACCTTCAGCTGCTCGAGGCGATCCCGGAAGACCCCGCCGACCGGCCCGACGTGCAACTCATCGTCGAATCGCAGCGCTTCATGACGGCGACCGGGTTCCGCGTTCACCGGCTCCACAACGATCCCTTCGTCGTCGTGCTCCGCCACGACCATCGGCTCGCCGACCGCGACGAGATCGAACTCGGCGAGCTCGCGGCCGAGGAATGGGTTGACAACGATTTCGCCCGCGGCTGGTGCCGTGAACACCTTCTCGACGCCTGCACCGCGGCAGGCTTCAGTCCGCCGTTCCTCGTCGAGGCCCACGACTACGCGACCGCGATCGAGTTCGTCGCCGCCGGCGTCGGCATCACGGTGCTCCCGATGCTCGCCGCCCGGCATTTGCTGCCTGGCATCCGCGCGGTCCGGGTCGTCCGACCCGCACCCGTCCGCTCCATCCAGGCCGTCGTCCGCGACGCCGCCGCCGACCGGCCTCCCGTGATCGCGGCACTCGAAGAACTCCGCCGGATCGCGGCGACCTCGTGACCGAGGCGGCGCAGGGTTCCGTACCGCGAATGGCCGACGGCGGCGATGCAATCAGATGTTGCCAACCTCTTGCCAAAGCCGCCTAGCGGTCTCCGGAGATTCATCTGCAGGCGCCGGAAAATCCTTCCCCGGCCCGACTGGGACCGTGAGCCGATCATCCCCAGAGCGTACTCGCGTTGACGCCCGTATCGGACGGAACCGCTGTAATCACCGAGTCCGGTAGAAGTGCGAAACCCCCCGGCTGACCGGGGGTTTTCTGCTGGTGACCCCAGTGGGATTCGAACCCGCGTTACCGCCGTGAGAGGGGGTTCGACTCCCGCGGAACTGCGTGCTCACTACCGAACTGGCCTGTGTTTACGAGGATGTCGAGTGCGTCGGGTACGTCGCGGAGAGTCCTGTCGTCAGCGTTCGTTGCCAAAATGTTGCCACGTTGCCGCCGTCGGGAGGCGGCTATCCACAGTTGTCATTATTGCAGATAGCGGTAGAATGGCACCATGACCACACGCGCACTCGCCACCACCCTCGATCCGGGCGACCCTGCCGTCCGCTCC
The DNA here is from genome assembly GCF_049661145.1 of Microbacterium sp. Taxonomy (GTDB): domain Bacteria; phylum Actinomycetota; class Actinomycetes; order Actinomycetales; family Microbacteriaceae; genus Microbacterium. Next base: position 4,041 of record NZ_JBASZT010000159.1, on the reverse strand, counting down.
GATGCGAAGAACCTGGCGGAGCGTCTTGACGGCAACACTGCGGTCGAGGCCGCGGTGCGTTCGATGCTCGATGACGTGGCGCACGGGGCGCGGGTCGTGGTGCTGCGCACGGAGGATGAGGTCACGCCCGCCGACGCCGCCAAGCTCCTCGGGGTGACCCGTCAGTTCGTGGACCGGCTCTGCGAGGATGGCGTGCTCCCCTTCCGGCGACTGCCCGGCAGCCGTCACCGCCGCATCCGCGTGCAGGACGTTCTGGACGTCGCCGCCGAGCGCGACCAGCGCCGCGCCGGCGGCGACGCGCTGCGCGCCGCGCTCGGGGCATAATCCTGTGGCCCGTCCGCAACGGGTCTTCATCGACACCAGCGAGCTGTTCCCGTTCACGATCATGGACGTGCTGCTCACCCTGTCCGCGGACTTCCTGTTCACCTGGCTCTGGACCGACGAACTCCTCGCCGAGTGGGGGGAGGTCATCGTCCGCGAGGGCATGCGCACCCCGGAGTCGGCACGCTCAGTCACAGAAGCGGTGCGCGCACACTTCGGCCGCTACCGCATCGACCCGGACCTCTACCGGGGCAAGGTCACCGATGATCTCTCCGCCGATCCCGGCGACCGCCTGCACGCGGCCGCGTGCATCCACGGCGACGTCGACGTGCTCCTGACCCGCAACCTGAAGCACTTCCGCGCCGCCGCCATCGACCAGGCCGGGGTGCAAGTGATGACCTCGGACACGTTCCTGGGCCGGTTGCTGACCCGTCGCCGCCGAGCGGTGGTCGAGTCGTTCACCCGTGCCGCGACCGCGAGGAAGAACCCGCCCACGACTCCCGCGGAGCTGGCGGACACGATCGCCAACGCGGGCGCGCCCCGATTCGCCGAGCGACTCCGGCCGCACCTGGGCGAGCAAGCACGCTGACGCCAGCCGCTACAGGCTGATCCCGTGGTCGCGTTCCGGCCCGTAACGGGTCGGGCGGTGGTGGTCGCGCTCGGGTGCTCGTAGCCGTGCTGCGCGCTCGGCCAGTGCCGCCGCGAGGCGTTCGGCCCGGCCTGTTCGCGGATCAGGACGGCCGCATGCTCGGGCGGCAGAGCTTCGATCCGGGCGAGGGCTTGCCGGTGCTGCTCGGCGCGCTGCGCGTGGTGCTCTGCGCGGCTCTGGGCGCTGACGCGGCTGTTGGTGTCGCGGTAGATCGCCTGGCGGAGCCGCTGCCGCTCGGTCATCTGCCGCCCGCTCAGCTTGCTCGTCTCGTGCTGTACCTGCTCGGTCTGACGCCTGGCCTCGATCAGGCGCGGGTCGTCCTCGGCCTTCCGGTCGGCCACGGCCTGTGCCCGCCGTCCAGCGAATGCTCGGCCACGCCACGGCCGCCGTCACGCTCGACGTGTACGCCGACCTGTTCGATGACGACCTCGACGGTGTTGCCACGGCGCTCAACTCGGCAGCGATGCAATCAGATGTTGCCAATCTGTTGCCAAAGGCCGCGTAGAGTCGTCTCGACGCCCGGCGGTGGATACACAAAATCCCTGGTTTGACCAGGGATTTTGTCGTTGGTGACCCCAGCGGGATTCGAACCCGCGTTACCGCCGTGAGAGGGCGGCGTACTAGGCCGCTATACGATGGGGCCGGATACTTCGCTGCGTAAGCAACCGTTCGATTATGCCATGCCCGCCGCGTCCGGACAAATCGCGCTCCGACGCGCCAGCCCGAGCTTGCGGCCCCAACCCACGGGAGCGTTGACTGACACCATGCGCGTCACCAAACACGAACACGCCTGCCTGCGCCTCGAGTCCGAGGGGCGGCAGTTGATCATCGATCCCGGCTCGTTCACGCTTCCCCTCGACGACCTGCACAGGCTCGTCGCGGTGGTCCTCACGCACGAACACCCCGATCACTGGACCCCGGAGCACCTGCGGCGGCTCCGCGACTACTCCCCCGGCGTGCCTGTCTACGCTCCGGCAGGAGCCGCGGCGGTCGCGGCGGAGTTCGACCCGATCACCGTCGCTCCGGGTGACACGGTAGCGGTCGACCCGTTCACCCTCACCTTCCACGGGGGCAGGCACAACGTCATCCACGAATCGATCCCAGTCATCGATAACGTCGGTGTGCTCGTCGACGACGCGTTCTACTACCCGGGCGACTCCTACGCCGTACCCGAGGATGCCGACGTGCGGCTGCTCGCGGCGCCCATCGGCGCGCCGTGGTTGAAGATCGGCGAGGCCATGGACTTCGTCCTCGCCGCAAGACCCCGTCGCGCCTTCGGCACCCACGACATGACCCTCTCGCGCATCGGCCTGGACATGCACCGCGCTCGCCTGAAGTGGGCGACGGAGCAGAACGGGGGCGAGTTCGTCGTCCTCGATCCCGGCGAGTCCGTCGAACTGTAGCGGGCGCGCAGCGCACCGCAGAAGACAGCGCGCAGCAGAAACGAAGGATGCCGCGACCCCGAGCGGGCCGCGGCGTCCTTCATTCTGCGGGTTCTGCGATCACGCTTCCGCGTCGTGGTCCGTCTCCAGGAACGCGACGAGCGAATCGAGCGCGGCGTCGGCACCCTCGCCCTCGGCCTTGAGCGTGACGACGGTGCCCTGCGTGGCACCCAGACCCATCAGGGTGAGGATGCTGCCGGCGTTCAGGTCGGGGCCGCCTTCGACCGCGATCGTCACGGGGACGCCGGTCTGCTGTACGGCCTGGACGAACAGCTTGGCGGGGCGGGCGTGCAGGCCCGAACTGCTGGCAACGGTGGCCTGGCGTTCTGCCATGTCATCTCCTAGAAGTCATGCGACGTCGACCGCCGCGGGTGGTGCATGTGGTACGGACCGTTCGGCCTCACAACGACGCTACCGCACAGCCGCACGGTCCTGACCGGGAAAAAACGTCGTCGCACGGTAGATCTCTCAGGCTGCGACCGCGACGGCAGGGGCCGCCTCGACCGGGGTCTTGCGCGCGAACCTCTTGAGAAGGACGAGCGCGAAGGCCGACACGAGCGTCCCGGCGGCAAGCGCCACAAGGAAACCCCAGACGGGACTGATCGCGAACAGCACGAAGATGCCGCCGTGCGGTGCGTAGCTGGTGACGTTGAACAGCATGCTCAGCGCACCGGTGACGGCGCCTCCCACCATCGAGGCGGGGATGACGCGCAGCGGGTCGGCCGCGGCGAACGGGATCGCGCCCTCGCTGATGAAGGCGGCACCGAGCAGCCAGGCCGCTTTGCCGTTCTCGCGCTCCACCGGAGTGAACAGTGGTCGAGCCAGCACCGTCGAGGCCAGTGCGAGCGCCAGCGGCGGAACCATCCCGGAGATCATGACGGCCGCCATGATGAGGTACGGCGCGGTGTTGGTCGCCGATGCCGCAGCAAGTCCCGTCGTGGCGAACACGTAGGCCACCTTGTTGACCGGACCGCCCAGGTCGAAGCACATCATGAGGCCCAGGATGACGCCGACCAGGATGCCGCCCGCACTGCTCGCGGTCAGCGCGGTGAGGCCGTCCGTCAGCGCCGTCATGAGCGCCGCGATGGGGCGGCCGAGGAAGAGCACCATGAGACCCGAGGCGATGATCGACCCGACCAGCGGGATGATCACAACGGGCATGAGGCCCCGCAACCAACGGGGCACGTTGAGCGTACCCAGCCACCAGGCGACGAAACCGGCGAAGAATCCGCCGATGATGCCGCCGATGAAGCCGGCGTTCATCGTCACGGCGATCGCACCCGCGACGAAGCCGGGTGCGATGCCGGGGCGGTCGGCGATCGCGAAGGCGATGTAGCCAGCGAGGGCCGCCACGAGGAAGCCCATCGAGGTCCCACCGATCATGAACGCGACCGAGCCGAGGTACTGTCCCAGCCCGCCGGCGGGGAGGTCCCACAGCGCATTATTGATGATGACATCGGCCGCGTCCTGCGTGACGTTCGCCCCGCCGAGCAGGAAGCCCAGGGCGATCAGCAGACCGCCGCCGGCGACGAACGGGATCATGTAGCTGACGCCGGTCAGCAGGATGCGCTGGATCTTGCGGCCGGCCGACTCGCGGGCGGCGGGAGCCGCGGCGCTCGCCCCGGCGGC
>NZ_JBASZT010000158.1:0-2441 GCF_049661145.1 Microbacterium sp. | reverse complement strand
GGACGACGGCGGGCGAGCCGGGCGACGCCGGCGGCGCGCAAGCGGTCGGCGATGAGGATGCCGAGCCAGGCGCCGCCCAGGTTCGATACCAGCAGGGCTGCGAGGTAGCTCCACAGGACCCACGCCGGGAAGGCCCGCATGTCCGCCGCGGTCGCCGACCACGCCCCGTAGAGAACCGTGATCAGCGCGGCGCCGACGTAGTACAGCCAGCGGCCCCAGCGGCGGTAGAGGGTGATCAGGAACGGCAGTTCGACGAAGGCGGCGAACATGACGTTCGTGATGATGATCGCAGGACCCGTGGCGGACAGCGGTGAGGCGACCAGCCCCGAGATCAACCCCGTGAGCAACGCCGCGCCGGGGCGCTCGAGAAGCCGCAGCGCGATGGCGAAACCGACGATCCACACCCCGCCGGTGAGTGCCGCCAGCGGCGGAATCGTGGCGTAGATCGCCGTCGAGAACGCTGTCGCCGGTATCGTCAGCAACCCCGTCGCGACGCCGATCGCAGCGCAGGTCAGCAGATAAGCGGTGGTGACCTTGCCCATCAGTGCGCCGTCCCGTCGGTCGGTGCAGCGGCCGGATCGGCGGCGCGCTGTGACTTCGGTGCGGGCGAGGCGGCGCCCACGCGCCAATAGCCGACGAAGCTGATCCGGTCCTTGTCGACGCCCTGCGCGACGAGCTGACGGCGGGCGCCGGTCGGCAGCGACTGCTCCCCGACGATGAAGAAGTGCGTGTCGGATGCCGCGGTCAGCGCCGGCGGCGCCGCTTGCAGTGCATCGAGCGCGAGCGCGCCGGGCTTGGCGCCCTCGCCGACAGCATCCCGCACCAGCCAGCGCACCTCGATGCCCGTCGGCCCCTCGAACTCCAGGACGTCTTCGGCGGACGGCGCCTCGATCAGCGCCACCCCGGTCGCCGTCTCGGGCAGCGATGCGCAGATGCCCGCGACCGCGGGGGCCCCGGTCTCGTCGGCGACGAGCACGACCCGGTCGGTACCGCGCTCCGGATTGAACCCGAGACCCTCGTCGATGATGACGACCGATTCGCCGGGAGCCGCGGCATCCGCCCATCGTGACGCGGGCCCTGCGGTAGGACCGGTCCCGTGCAGCACGAAGTCGACATCGATCTCGGGGCCGCCGCTGGGGCCCGTCGTGCGGTAGGCGCGCACGGTGTAGTTGCGCATGACGGGACGCATGCCGTCGGGGATGCGGAGGTACTTGAGGTATCCGAAGATCCGGTTCGCCTTCGCGGGGATGCGTTCGAGACCCTCGTCACCGCCGAGCGGCAAGAAGATGCGGAACCACTGGTCGTAGCCCATCGGCGTGAAACGGCCGATCTCGCCGTCACCGAGGGTGATGCGCATCCAGTGCGGGGTGAGGCGCTCGGTGCGCAGCACCTGCAGGTGGATGAGCTCTTGCGACGCGGGCTTGACGAGGCTGGAGAAGCGGGCCATGAGGTCTCTTTCGGTCAGAGGGTCAGGCGGTCAGAGGGTCAGGCGGTCAGAGGGTCCAGGGGAAGAAGGCGATGAGGATGCCGGCGCTCACGGCCCAGAACGCGAGCACGAACGCGGTGTCGCGCACGCGCCAGGGCACGAGGTGGCGCTCGGTGCGGTCGGGGTACGCGCCGAAGGCCCGGGCATCCATCGCGAGTGCGACGCGCTCTGCGTGGCGGATCGCGCCGGCCAACAGCGGCACGATGTAGCCCCACCAGCGGGCGAGGGCGGCGAACGGTCCGCGGCCGCCGCTGGCACCGCGCACGCGATGCGCCTGCCGGATCACCTCGAGCTCATATGCGAATCGAGGCACGAAACGGAAGGCCGCCAGCGCTGTATACCCGATGCGGTATGGAACGCGCAGTTGCTGCACGGCGGCGCGCACGAGGTCCGGTCCCGTGCTCGTCAGTCCGGCGATGAGCGCGAGCCCGACGATCGCCGCCAGGCGGACGCCGGTGGCCATGCCGACGACCACGGCACCGCCGTAGAGCGACCAGCCGCCGAGCTGCACGAGCGTGACGGACGTGTCGACGCGAGAGGCATCGATCCACACCGACATGCTCAGTCCGATGACGGCGGCCCCGAGCGGCAGTGCCACGAACAGCAGAAGAGTGAGCCGCGGGGTGACGCGGGCGCCGGCCAGCAGCACGAGGGAGGTCACGGCGAAGAAGGCCAGCGGAGTCGCGAGGTCGCGCGCGAAGACCAGCAGAATCATCGCCGGCATCGGGGCGGCGAGCTTCGCGAGGGGGTTGAGGCCGTGGAGGAACCGCCCTCGTCGGCCCGCGGCGGCATCGGTCGCCCACGGATCGAGGGCGGTGGGTGCGGTGGGTGTGCTGGTGGCGCTCCCGGTGGTGGCGGTCATGGGGTGACCTCGTTCGCCGCGGAGGGCGCGGCCGGCTCGGCGGGCAGGTCGGCGAGCCGGGTGACGCCGGCGAGCTCCGGATGCCGAGTGAGA
>NZ_JBASZT010000157.1:0-5101 GCF_049661145.1 Microbacterium sp. | reverse complement strand
CGGCGGGGACCGTCGAGTGCCCAGGCCCGCCGCGACGACCACGCCCAGATCGAGGCGAGCACAGCACCCGCCGCCGCGGCGGCGTGCACGTCGGCCACCAGCCGTGACGCACCGTCTGCGACCAGTCGATCCGAGACGGCACGCGCCAGCCGCCCGCAGCGGAGCGACCGTTCCGCGTCGAGGTCGTCTGTGACGCCCATCGCCTCGGCGTTCGTGATCGCGAGGGCGAGACTATCCGGAGCGAATCCGTCCACGAGCGCCCGCAGAGTCTCCGGAACGCTCGCCCCGCGGCGAAGGGCCGCAATCGCGGCATCCAGGCGCGTGTCGAACCCGCCCCACAGCACGTCGGCCTTCGAGTCGAAGTAGTTGAAGAAGCTCGACCGGCTCACTCCCGCCCGGCGCGCGATGTCGGCGACGGCGGTCTGCTCGTACCCGTGCTCCAGGAACAGCTCGCACGCGGCCTCCGCAATCGTTTCGCGCGAGCTCGCCTTCGGCCGGCCGCTGCTGCTCATCCGGTCAGCGTAGCCCGTCGTCGCAAGAGCAGGCTGGATCGCATCCCTCGCGGCGCCCAGCCATCCGAAGTGCGCTTTCAGCCTGCTTTCGCGACACAACCGCCACTCGCCGCGCGGCGACCCGCTACCGACCGCTATTGTTGGACGCAGTTCATAAACTCTCCGGAAGGAGCACGATGCTCGACATCCAGACGCTGGGACTCGCTCCCGACTTCGTGCCATACGTCGAGGCGTGGGAGCTGCAGCGCCGCATCCTCGCGGAGGTCGCCACGGGTGAAAGGCCCGATACCCTGCTGCTGCTCGAACACGAGGCCGTGTTCACCGCCGGCGTGCGCACAGCACGGCACGAACGGCCGACGGATGGCACTCCCGTGGTCGACGTCGACCGCGGCGGCAAGATCACCTGGCACGGCCCGGGCCAGCTCGTCGGCTACCCGATCGTCCGGCTGCGCGAGCCGGTCGACGTCGTCGCACACGTGCGGCTGCTGGAGAGCATCCTCATCGATGCGCTCGCTCGCCTCGGTGTCGACGGGTATCGCGTCGAGGGCCGCAGCGGCGTCTGGGTCCGTCGCCCCCTCTCGGAGGACAAGATCGCCGCGATCGGTGTGCGCGTCCAACGCGGCGTCACGATGCACGGCTTCGCCCTCAACTGCGACAACTCGCTGCTGCCGTTCTCGCAGATCGTGCCGTGCGGCATCTCGGATGCCGGCGTCACGACCATCAGCGAAGTCCTCGGTCGCGATGTGTCTCCCGCCGACGTCCTGCCCACGGTCCAGGCCGCCTTCGCCGCCGCCTTCGCCGCGGAGGTGGCCGCATGAGTGGGTGCGGCACGCCCGCGGCCCACGACCCGGCATCCGCCCCGGCGACGGGTCCCGATGGACGCAAGCTGCTGCGGCTGGAGATCCGCAACGCGCAGACCCCGATCGAGCGCAAGCCGGAGTGGATCAAGACCAGGGCTCGGATGGGGCCGGAGTACCAGGCACTGCAGTCGCTCGTGAAGGACGAGGGTCTGCACACGGTATGCCAGGAGGCCGGCTGCCCGAACATCTTCGAGTGCTGGGAGGACCGCGAGGCGACCTTCCTCATCGGCGGCTCGCAGTGCACGCGGCGGTGTGATTTCTGCCAGATCGACACGGGAAAGCCCGCCGACTACGACACCGACGAGCCCCGCCGTGTCGCCGACAGCGTGCGGCGCATGCAGCTGCGCTACGCGACGGTCACGTGCGTCGCCCGCGACGATCTGCCCGACGGCGGGGCGTGGCTCAACGCCGAGACCATCCGGCAGATCCACGCCGTCAACGCCGGCACCGGCGTCGAATTGCTCGCGACGGATTTCAACGGTGAGCCCGCGCTGCTGAACGAGGTGTTCGACGCCCGGCCGGAAGTCTTCGCCCACAACGTCGAGACGGTCCCGCGCATCTTCAAGCGCATCCGCCCCGCGTTCCGGTACGAGCGTTCGCTGAACGTGTTGACGCAGGCGAGGGATGCCGGCCTCATCACCAAGTCGAACCTCATCCTCGGCATGGGAGAAGAGCCCGAGGAGGTCGTGCAGGCGCTGCAAGACCTGCATGACGCGGGAACGGACATCGTGACGATCACGCAGTACCTGCGGCCGACGCCGCGCCACCTGCCGGTTGCCCGCTGGGTCAAGCCTGCGGAGTTCGTCGAGTTCAAGGCCGAGGCCGAGCGCATCGGCTTCCTCGGGGTGCTCGCGGGTCCGCTCGTGCGGTCCTCCTACCGTGCCGGCCGCCTATGGGCGCAGTCCATGGTGTCGAAGGGCCGCGACATCCCCGAGCACCTCACTCACCTCGCCGACGCTATCGCCGCCGGCGAGCGCACCTTCGCCCAGGCGGTCTGACCCCGGCATCCGCCCGCCCGCACCACCCACACCACCCGCTCTCCCGCCCGCGAGCCGCTACGTTCCGCCCGACCCGCTATGATTCGGGCCGTCGAAACGTAGCGGCTCGGGCGGAAGATAGCGGCTCGGCGAGAACTGCGGGCACGGGAAGCGCGCGCGTGCTGCGCGAGAGGCAGCTGTGCGGGACTCAATCCGCGCTGGTCACGGACTGCACGTCGCCGTCGCTCGTGAGGTTGACGAGCAGGACTTCGTCGGTGGCATCGGGGTCGAGCGCGTACTCCAGGACGGCAAAGGGGTCGTCGCCGCCGTGCTCGTCGGCGAGGATCGTCATGCTCACCAACTGCAGCGCCCTGATGATGTCGATGTGCAGGTCGCCTGAGACGTCGACGAGCACGTCCTCAATCGCGTCGCCCAGACTCTCCTGCTGCTGCAACAGATACTCGGTGACCTCGCTCGTGCGGTCATCGAGTTCGGCGACCATCGCGTTGCGTGAGGCGAGGTCGATCTGCTCCAGCGACGAGATCATCGCCGCTGCGACGTCGAGCCCCGCCTGCGAGACGTCGTCCTGATCGGGCGCCGTGAGGTCGACGGTCACCCGCTGATCCGCAAAGTCCACGACCTCGGACCAGAAGATCGACCCGTCGGGCCCGGACTCGAGGAGTCCGAAATAGTCGTGCTCGATCGCCATGGCCCTATGCAACCACCGTCGCCGGTCTGCGTCCACCTGACCCGCGGGCGAGTCCGACGCCTCACTCCACGAGCGCCGCCGCAAACACGTGCGGCGTGAAGCCGGTGAGGTCCCCGATGCTCTCGCCTTGCCCGAGGAGCTTGACCGGGATGCCGGTGCGCTCCTGCACCGCGAGCACGAACCCGCCCTTCGCGGATCCGTCGAGTTTCGTCAGCACGAGGCCGGTAACGCCCGCGTGCTCCAGGAACGCCTCGGCCTGCATGACGCCGTTCTGGCCGGTCGTCGCGTCGAGCACGAGCAACACCTCGCTGATGGGCGCCTGCTTCTCGATCACGCGCCGGATCTTGGTGAGCTCGTCCATGAGCCCGCCCTTGGTGTGCAGTCGCCCGGCGGTGTCGACGAGGACGATCTCGGTGCCGTGCTGTTTCGCGTAGTCGATGGTCTGGTAGGCGACGGATGCCGGGTCCTGGCCCTCCTGCTGCGGGCGCACGATCGTCGCTCCCCCGCGCTCTGCCCACGTCGCGAGCTGGTCGACCGCCGCGGCGCGGAACGTGTCTGCCGCGCCGACGACGACCGAGCGCCCGTAGCGCTGCAGGAACTTCGCGAACTTCCCGATCGTCGTGGTCTTGCCGACGCCGTTGACCCCGACGACGAGCACGACCGCTGGGCGTTCGGTGAGCCGTAGCGTCGTATCGAACCGGGCGAAGCGCTCTTCGAGGGTCTCCTTCAACATCCGTTGCAGATCACGGGGGTCGGTCGTGCGGAACCGCTCGACCTTCTCGCGCAGTTCGTCGATGATCCGTTCGGTGATGTCCGGGCCGAAGTCGGCCGTGAGGAGCGCGGTCTCGAGATCGTCCCACGTGTTCTCGTCGATCGTGGGTTTGACGAACATGCCGCGCAGTGCGCGACCGAGCGACCAAGAGTTCTCCGCCATGCCTCCAGCCTATGGTCTCGCCCCTTGGGTCTCGCCCCTTGGCCCCGGGGCGCAGGATGCCGGCCCGGGTGCCCTCAGACGGCTTCGCGCTCGCGCACGCGCTGGCCGACGACGGCCGAGACGCCGTCCTGACGCATCGAGACGCCGTAGAGCGCGTCGGCGATCTCCATCGTGCGCTTCTGGTGCGTGATCACGATGAGCTGGCTCGACGCCCGGAGCTGCTCGAACACGCCGAGGAGTCGGCCGAGGTTGGCGTCGTCGAGCGCCGCCTCCACCTCGTCGAGAATGTAGAAGGGGCTGGGACGTGCCTTGAAGATGGCGGTCAGCAGCGCCACTGCCGCGAGTGATCGCTCGCCGCCGGAGAGGAGTGACAGCCGTTCGATCTTCTTGCCGACCGGCCGAACTGCGACCTCGATACCCGTCGTCAGCAGGTGGTCGGGGTCGGTCAGCGAGATGCTGCCGGAGCCTCCGGGGAACAGGATCGGGAACACCTCGCCGAACGCTACCCGGGTGTCCTCGAACGCCGCGAGGAAGGTCACCTGCATGCGCTCATCGAGGTCGGCGATGATCGTCTGCAGGTCGGTGCGGGTCTGCACGAGGTCGGCGAGCTGCTCAGTGAGGAACGCATGCCGCTGTTCCAACGCGGCATACTCCTCGAGGGCGAGCGGGTTGACGCGCCCGAGCTGGGCGATTTTGCGCTCGGCATCCTGCAACCGGCGACGCTGCTCAGCGCGATCGAACGCGGCAGGCTCTCTCTCACCATCCGCCGCGGGAATCGGCTGGTCGGGTCCATATTCCACAACGAGAATATTCTCGTTCAGGCTGAGCTCCGATGCCACCCGCTCCAGCAGGCTGCTCACGTGGAGGCGCTTCTCGTGCATCTGCAGCTCGAGCCCGTGCACGCTCTCGGTCACGCTGCTGAGGCGCTCCCGCACCCCGATCTCCTCCGCACGTAGGGCGGCGAGTTCGCTCGTGAGAGCGGTGCGCGCGCGCTCCGCGAGTTGCAGCTCGACGCGTGCCTGGGTGACCGACCGGTCCACCGAGTCGAGCACCGGCGGCAGCGACTCGGCGACCTCGGCGGCGCGCTCCCGCTGCGCTCGGCGGATGAC
>NZ_JBASZT010000156.1:0-9378 GCF_049661145.1 Microbacterium sp. | reverse complement strand
GCCGAAGACCTCGAGCACGTGGCGCGTTACCGTGAAGCCGTGTGTGGTGGCGGTGCGGCGGATCCACTCCTCGTCGGGCGGGTCGAATTCCACCGCGCGGCCGCACCCCTCGCACACGAGGTGGTGGTGGTGCTCCCCGGGCTGCGCGCATGCCCGGAAGAGCTGACCGCTCGGGCTCGCGATCGTGTCGGCGCGGCCCGACTCGGCCAGCGCGTTCAGCTGCCGATACACCGTTGCAAGTCCGATGGCCGCGCCACCCTGCACGATCCGCTGATGCAGTGCGCCAGCCGATACGAACCCGGGTGCCTCGGCGAGCGCACGCATCACGGCATCCTTCTGCGCCGTATGGCGCGACGATACGTCGGCGACGTCGCGTGCGATGGCGGTGGAGCGGCCCGGGGACAGACGGGCGGAGGTGCGGGCGGCGTTCATGAGCGTGGTCCCTTCAGGTGCCGAGAAGCCTTCTCAGTTGAGTATACATATTGCAATTTGTTTATGCGTGTGCTGAAATGGATGCCGTGGACATCGAACCTGGCCTCGCCGAGGCTGCGCAGTTGTTCAAGGTGCTCGGCAGCGAGTCGAGGCTCGGGCTGCTGCGGCTGATCGGGCACGAGCCCCGCACCGTCGGGGCGCTGGCCGAGGCCAGCGGCCAGTCGCAGCCGCTGGTGTCGCAGCACCTGCGGACCCTGCGGCAGGCGGGCCTGGTCCGCGCGATCCGCCGTGGCAAAGAGGTCGAGTACCACCTCGCCGACATCCACGTCAGCCACGTCGTCGCCGATGCCCTCGCGCATGTCCGTGAGCCGGGAGAAGAGCCGAAACAGTCCGGAACCGAGAACTAATACAAGAGTGTCCCTCCGGGACCCGCCGCTTCGCCCCTCCATGGCGCGGCAGCGCCCCTGAAAAGCTAAGGAGTCATCATGACAACCACCGACATCCACGCCGAGCACACGACCGCCGAGCACACCCACGGCGCCGACTGTGGCCATGAGGCCGTGCCGCACGGCGACCACGTCGACTACGTGCACGGCACGCACCACCACGCCCTGCACGGCGACCACTACGACGAGCACGAGTCGGTCGCGGAGCACACACCGGCCACCCACACGCATGGTGCCGACTGCGGCCACGAGGCCGTGTCGCACGGCGACCACATGGACTACCTGCACGACGGCCACAAGCACGCCGTCCACGGTGACCACTACGACGAGCACTGAGTCTGCCTGACCTACACCGCCGTCCGTGCGTCGAGCGAGGGCGCTCCAGGAGATCGAGTCGAAACGGAGTTCGCCGCTCTGTGCAGGCAGCGCCGGTTCGGCTCGTTTCGCGCGCTCGACGTACGGGGCGGAGTGCATGCTCGCTCACTCGCTCCGGTCGACCGCGCCCGCCCAGTCGGGGAAGGGGTCCGTGAAGCGCGCCCAGGCTGCGGGGCCTGCGGCGAGTTCGTCGTCGGTGAGCGCCGCGGCATCCAGGACTCTGACGATCGCGTCGTGGTCGAGATCGAGGCCGATGAAGGCGAGATCCTGCCCGATGGCGAGCAGTTCCTCATCGTCGGCAATCCGCTCGTCGAAGGCCGCAGGATTCAGGGAGATCATGCTTCCGACGTGCTCCCACTGCGCCACGACGTGGGGCCGCGTCGCGAGCCGACAGAACCCGGCCGAACGCACGAGGTGCCCGAACGAACCCGCCTCGAGCTCGTCCAGCACGCGGCCAAGACGCTCGGGGTGCAGGGGATGCACCTGCTCGTAGCGCAACGCGCTGACCCGCCGGTCTGTCATGTGAGGCTCGAAGGCGCCGCTGAGCACCCGCATCCAGCCCGGACGATCCTGCTCGCACGTGTACGGCTCACCGGGCACGAGGTGTTCGATCGCGTCGCGATGCAGGCGCAGGCGCGCGGCAGGACTCAGGTGACTGAGGAGGGCCATGATCGTCGTCAGCTCCGGCAGCGACAGCGCTGTCCAGCCGACGAGGACGATGGTCGAGGCGTGCTCGAGTTGCGCCACCGTCAGCTGCGCGCGGGCGACGAGGGGAGCGGCGACGCCGCTGTCGGCATCGCGCAGCGGCAGGTAGTCATCGCGGTTCAGGTCATCGAACAGGTGCGCCGCATCGACCACGCAGACGATGCCGCCCAGCCGCGTGCGCTCGTCGCCGTCGGCGAACACTGCGATGAGTTCCTCCGCCGGCACCTCGTCGGGTAGTTCGACAACGGCGCCCGCGGCGGGATCGGTCCACGATGCCAGCACGGCCGCTTCTTCGGCCGGATAGGGCGAGCCCGCCAGCCGCGAGGCGGCGAAAAAGGCCCGGTTCGTCAGTCGCGCGAGCCGCTTGGCGTACATCAGGCGCTCCGGTTTGCAGGGGCCGACCACGGCGATCACATCCACGGCATCCACTCGTCGTTCCTCTTTCCGTCTGTCGGAGCTATACTCAACGATGATAATCGTTATCAACAAAGTTCTCGCAAGGAGAGTCATGAAGGTCCGCGCGTCGCTCAAGTCGCTGAAGAACCAGCCCGGTGCGCAGGTCGTGCGCCGCCGCGGCAAGGTCTTCGTCATCAACAAGCAGAACCCCCGCTTCAAGGGCCGTCAGGGCTGAGCGGACGAGCAGAGGAAAGACGAATGCCTGACAACACCCAGTTGAACCGCTTCGAGACCGGGCAGGGCTTCATTGCCGCCCTCGATCAGAGCGGCGGCAGCACGCCGAAGGCCTTGGCGCTGTACGGAGTCGATGAATCGCAATACTCCGGCGAGGCGGAGATGTTCGACCTCATCCACGCCGCCCGCACTCGCGTCATCACGAGTCCCGCTTTCACGAGCGATCGTGTGCTCGGTGCGATCCTCTTCGAGGGCACCCTCGACCGTGAGATCGACGGGCGTAGCGTCACCGACTACCTCTGGAACGCGAAGGGCATTCTCCCGTTCCTCAAGATCGACAAAGGCTTGGATGCCGAGCGCGATGATGTGCAGGTGATGCGTGAGATCCCGGAACTCGACGCCCTCCTCGCCCGCGCCGCGCAGCAGGGGGTCTTCGGCACGAAGGAGCGATCGTTCATCAAGGCGGCGAACGCCGCCGGCATCGAGCTCATCGTGACGCAGCAGTTCCGCATCGCTGATCACGTTCTCGCGGCGGGACTCGTACCGATCCTCGAGCCCGAGGTCGACATCACCGCGCCCGACAAAGCCGAGGCCGAAGGGTTGTTGAAGGCTGAACTGCTGCGCCAGCTCGAGGGGGTCCCGGTCGACGCGAAGGTCGCCGTGAAGGTCAGCATCCCCACCGTCGACGACTTCTACGCAGACCTCATCGCTCACCCGAAGGTCGCGCGGGTCGTCGCGCTGTCGGGCGGCTATGGCCGCGACGAGGCGAACGAGCGCCTGGCGCGCAATCATGGCCTGATCGCGAGCTTCAGCCGTGCTCTGCTCGACGGGTTGACTGCCCAGCAGAGCCCCGAAGAGTTCGATGCGACTCTCGATGCCTCGATCGAGGCGATCTACCGGGCCTCGATCGCCTGAGGGCGTCATCCGGTGAGGGCTGGGCTATGAGCAGCGGTGAGCCGTCGTGGGTTTCCAGCGCGCAGTTCCGCTCGATTCAGGCCGGGCTGCGGATCGTGGCGGCGTGGGCAGATGCCGACCACGAACCGGAGTCCGCCCTCGACGGGGCGCTGCGCCGAGAGTCGGACCCGGCCGACGTTGTCGTCGGCCTGGCGACGGTATCGCGACTGCTCGCGATCGAGCTCGCCACGGCGACTGGCGCGACGGAGGGCGCGGTGCTCGACCGGCTCGGTGCGCTGGTCGATCGCATGCAGCACTCCTGAACCGGGGAGGCCGGACGCGGACGGATGCCGTCACGCCGGGCGGACCTCGGTACGCGAGAAGGCGGATGCCGTCACATGGTGCCGGAGGTCGCCTCGGCGACCGTGGCGTCGACCTGCGCGCGGAGGCTCGCCGGCAGTGCCAGCTCGTCGAGGGTGAGGAAGCCCTGGATGATGAGGCCGCGGGCGGTGTCCTCGTCGAGCCCTGTCGACATCAGGTACGCGACGCGCTCGGTGTCGAGGGCTCCGACGGAGGCTTCGTGCGAGAGCTGAGCCGAGGCGGAGAGCGCTTTCAGGGCGGGCGAGGTGAACACGAGGCCGTCGTCGCTGAGCTTGAGCCCGTCGCAGCCGACGAATCCCGTGGCGAAAGCGCCCGTGCCGACGAGCGTCGGACGGTTCTCGATCGTGCCGCCGCGGGCGACCATGCGGGTGACGGACTCGGCGCGCGAGCGGTCGCCGGCCAGGTCGATGTTCTCCACGATCACGCGCCGGGTGCCCGGACCGGCGGCCACGACGGAGTGTGAGGTCATCGTGGCATCCGCCCCGGCGACGCAGGTACTGACGGAGTAGTGCTCACGCACCGGCGAGAGGCTCACGCTGTCCGAGACCGCGTGCGCGCCGACGCCGAGCTTCGTGCCGGAGTAGCAGTGCACGCGCATGCCGCTGTCCCAGTGCTCGACGGACAGGCCGCGGTGGCGTGCACCGTCGCCGAGGAACGTCTCGCAGACCGACACGTGCGTTCCCGAGTGCGCCGGCCCCGCGACAGCCGATCCCGAGATGGACTCGACGGTCGCCCCCTCTTCGATGACGCAGATGTTGTGCACGTACTGGTTCGCCTGCGGCGTTTCCAGGAGGGTGAACGTCTGCACCGGCAGCGTCACCGATGCGTCCTTGCGTACGCGCACGAAGCTCCCCAGCGGCGGATGCACCGACCCCGCGAGTTCGGTGATGATCTCGTCGAGGTCGGGGGCGACGAGGCTGAACATGAGGTCCTGCACCCAGTCGTAGCGCTCGAGAGCCTCGGTCAGCGGAAGGATCTCCACCGCCGGGTCATTGACCTCGATGCGCGAGATCTCCTGATCGACGATCAGTGCGGTTCCCGCTCGCTCGGGCTCCGGCAGATAGCCGACCTCGCGCAGCACCTCGTCTTCATCCGTCGTGGTTGACACGTCGTCTGCCGTGTCGTTCGTCATTCTTCCCGCTCCCTTCCCGGCTCCCGCCGGTGTGTCTCAGGCGGTCGGGTATCCGTCCGCCTTGATCCGATCCACGAGCTCGCGGGGGCTCCCGGAGGTCGTGAGGATGCCGTCCGCCAGCACGTGCGCCGTGGTGGCGCGGACGGTGTCGAGAATCTGCCCGCCGTGCGTGATGATGAGCCCCGTGCGCGCAGACCCGTCGGCACGCGGGGTGCTCAACAGGTCCGCGATGGCCCGGCCCACCGCCGCGACGTGCTCGAGATCGACGCCGCTCTCGGGTTCGTCGATGAGGCACAGCGCCGGGTCTTGCAGCACGAGCTTGAGGATCTCCCAGCGTTTGATCTCGCCGCCGGAGAACCCGTCGTTGATGCCGCGCCCGAGCAGCGTGTCGAGGCCCAGCTCGGCGGCGTGGGCGCGCATCCGCTCGTCGGAACCGAGAGCGGCGCTGAGAGCACGGATGCTGACGCCGCTGATCGACGGCGGCCGCTGGAACGCGAGACCGATCCCCGCGTGCGCGCGCTCGGTCACCGACTCGTGCTCGACGCGCTGCCCGCGGAACCGGATCTCGCCTCCGGTCACCTCGTATCCGGGCAGACCCATGATCGCTGCGAGCAGCGACGACTTGCCCGAGCCGTTCGGCCCGAGGAGCAGGTGAATCTCGCCGACGGCGATGGTGAGGCTGACCCCGCGGCATACGTCCCGCCCGGCGACCCGCACGTGGAGGTCATCGAGGACGAGCCCCTCAGAGGCGTCGTGCTGATTCGGCATGAGGACTGTCACCGGCTTTCATCGTCGCCCTACCGTCGCACTTCCCATTGTACCGAGGATCATTATCAGTAGATGGGTTACTGGGCGGCCTCAAGCTGCGGGAGGACAAGGGAGCGGTAGGCGGGGCAGCTCTCTAACAGCTCCGAATGGACGCCGTCACCGACGAGCCTGCCCTCGTCGAGGACGAGGATGCGCTCAGCGCCGAGCAAGGTCGAGAGGCGATGCGCGATCGTGATCGTCGTGCGGCGACCCCGGGCGCCCGTGACGGCATCTTGCACATCGCGTTCACTGAGCACGTCGAGCTGGCTGGCCGCTTCGTCGAGGATGAGCACGGCGGCCGGGTGGATCACCGCGCGGGCCAGCGCCAGCCGCTGCCGTTCCCCGCCAGACAGCGAGCGGCCGTTCTCGGAGAGCACTGTGTCGAGACCCTCGGGCAGACGCTCCACGATGTCGTCGGCGTGGGCGATGCGCAACGCCGCCCATAGGGCGTCGTGGTCGAGCGGCTCATCGGTGGCGAGCAGGAGGTTCTCGCGCACGGTCTCCTGGAACAGCGAGACATCCTGGGGCAGCAACGAGACTGCCCTGGCCAACCCGTCGCGCTCGTATTCGGGCAGCGGGTGTTCGGCCACGGCGATGGCCCCGCTGACCGGGTCCATGAAACGCGCGAGCAGCTGAGCGAACGTGGACTTGCCGGAACCGGAGCGACCGGCCAGGGCGACGTGCTCGCCGGGGCGCAGCCGTACGGCGACGGCGTCGAGGACGAGATGGGCGGATGCCGCGGGGTCGATGCTGCGCCAGCGGAACGACACGTCGGAGGCGACGACCGAGCCCCGTTCCGGGCCGGGGCCGGGTCGTTCGCCATAGCCGGCGACAGGCGGCGTCGCCGTCAGCAGCACCTCAATACGTGCCGCCGCCTCGCGGGTGGTGCCGTAGCTGCGGGCCATCGCGGCCCACTGCAGAATCGCCGTCGTCGTGGCGCCGCCGAGGATCACCACGAGCGGCGCCCAGATCGCATCGAGCGTGCCCTCCCCGATCTGCCAGGCGCCGCGCCCCGACGGCTGGCCCGACGGCTGGCCCGAACTCGACGAGGACGACCAGTCCACGATCGCGCCCGGACTGTTCCTGTCGGGGCCGACGGTGCGGCACGAGGGGCTGAAGTTCTGCTTCATCTACAAGTTCCGGCAGCGCTTCGCGCACATCGCCCGCGTCATCGGCGAGCGCGCCGGGAAGGACACCGGTGCGCTGGAGGCCTGGCGGGCGGCCGGTATGCTCACCGACGACTTCTCGTGCTGCGCGGTGGAGTGTTCGTGCTGACCGCGCCGCTGCGCGCCGGCATCACGACGGTGCTGTTCCTGGCCGTGATCCTCGTTGGCAGCCTGCTCGGCGCGCTCGCGCCCGGGGCGGGGGAGAGCGTGGCCGGATACGCCGATGCGCTGATCCTCCTGCTCGTGGGGAGCCTGTTCTTCACCCTGCGCCTCGATGGCCTGTCCGCGTTGCGCCGGGCGCCGCGCACCGTGCTGCTGGCCGTCGGAATGAACTTCCTCGTCATCCCGCTGGTCGCCCTCGCGCTCACCGCCATGCTCCCGAACGAGGCGCTGCGCCTGGGCGTGCTCATCTACTGCCTCGCGCCCTGCACCGACTGGTTCCTCGGGTTCACCCGCCTGGCCGGCGGTGACACCGCAACCGGCGCGGCGCTGATCCCCGTGCAGCTCACCCTGCAGCTGCTCCTCTACCCGCTGTGGCTCGGCTTGTTCGCGCGGGGGTTCCGCGCAGGGGCAGGTCGAGGGTGTTCTCGCGTCGGCGGGTCCGACGCTGCTGACCTGGTTCGTCCTCCCTGCCGCCGTCGGTCTCGGCCTGCGACTGCTGCTGCGCCTCACGGTGCCGGTGGCCGTGCGGGAGGGCGTCGTTGCCGTGGTCGATCGCGTCGTTCCGGGGATCATCGCCGCCGTGATCGTGGCGATCTTTGCCGGCAACGTCGGTGCGATCCTGGCCGACCCGGCGGCGTTCGGGTGGGTGCTCGTGGTCGTCTTCCTGTTCTTCGTCGTCACTTATGCGCTGGGCGAAGGGGTTTCGCGGCTGTTCCGGTTGCGGCATCCCGAGCATGCGCTGCTCACGATGACCACCTCGGCGCGTAACGCGCCGCTGATGCTC
Source organism: Microbacterium sp. (assembly GCF_049661145.1). GTDB lineage: Bacteria > Actinomycetota > Actinomycetes > Actinomycetales > Microbacteriaceae > Microbacterium. Next base: position 1,464 of record NZ_JBASZT010000156.1, on the reverse strand, counting down.
GCCGTCACCGCGGTCGCTCTGCCGGACCAGCCCATCGTGCACGCGGCGATCATCCTGGGCATGCTCATCGAGTTCCCCCACCTCACCGTCATCACCCACCTGCTGCGCCGCCGGGCGGCCACGCCCGCGTCAGTCGCTGAGGCGGCGGTGGCGCCGTAGCCGGTGTGTCGAGGTTCGGTAACGCACCCCTCATTGAAATCTGGCCTGAGTTCCGCCCGGGCTCTCCCAACCCAGGCTCGTGACTGGCTTGGATTAGAGGGTGCGAAGCCACTCGCGGATGCGACCACGGGCGTTGGCGTAAGGCGATGAGGTGTTGAGTGAGATCATCCGACCCATCGAGTAGTTGCTGTACCAAGACTGCCCGTAAAGCTCCTCATTCGAGTAGCCTTGGATCAGGGAGACGATCTGTTCCTTCGCGTTGCAGAGTTGAGCGCGCAGGCTCTCCCATGAATCAGACGCATGTTCGCTGTAGTAACGCTGAGCAAGCGATCCAAGCTCATTCCATTTGATGCCCGGCGCAGGCAACTCGTCGGGTAACCCTTCGGCGCGACGCGCGTGCCAGGCAAGTACCTGCTGGTTCCAGCCGATCAGGTAGGCAACCAGGTCGGCCGGGGTCATTCGGCTTCCTTTGACGTGGCTCTCCAAGACTGGTGTGCGAGCGAACTCGATGGGAACACGATCGAGGTCTTTGTTCAGCGCCGCAAAGCTCTTCTCAATCGCTACGAGTAGTTCGTCCTTGGTGCCAGGAACTGCCATCACTACCCCTGTTCCTGAGCGGCGCCACCGAAGGAAGCAGGACAATGCTACCCCGGCAACCGATCTCCTGAACCGACGCTTCTGCCGACTGAACTCCTCGGTTGATGCACGTGTCGCGCTCGACGCCGATCAGCGCGCAGTCGCCGCTAACGCACTGCTCGAGACCCCGGCTGCTGGCTCCACCGACTGAACGACTGAGCAGCAGGGTGGCGTCGCCGCAGCCAGAGCGTGGGCGGGCGCCACGAGTCACCGATGCACCGGGTTGCACCTGCAAGAGCGTGCTGCGTTTCGTCTCGGTCGCCTACGGCTCCCTTGCGGCGCGACCAGTATGGAAACCTCCTTGGTGGATCCGCGCTGAATGTGCCTGCGTGGGGTACGCGCTGAGAACCGTCCTCTATCGATCCAAGGTGGCCCCCCGCGTCAGTCGCTGAGGCGGCGGTGGCGCCGTAGCCGTCCGCGAAACCGCACGGCGGTTGGGAACCACGCCCGCAGACGCAATGCGAGTGTTCGTGGCAGCGTTCAACCAGCACCGAGGGTTCCCGTTCGATGTGCGTCTGGCCGCCGAGGTCGAGCCGTTCGGCTCAGACCCGGATCCGCGGGTAGTGGGGTGGTGGGTCGGCGTGGGAAAAGAGAAAGTGCCTTCTGATCTGGGACGATGGTGATTGCGAAGTCAGTCAGCGTCGGATCAGGGAGGCACTTTCTTGGTGG
>NZ_JBASZT010000155.1:0-3412 GCF_049661145.1 Microbacterium sp. | reverse complement strand
GGACGGCAGAGGCGGCAGGGACGGGAGGGGTGGGGGCGCGGGTCAGCCGTCGGGCCAGAGGGGCTCGTCGTCCGCGGCGGGCTCCTCCAACGGAACCACGAGGATCGGGCGCGACTGCCGGTGCGCGAGGCGCGCGGCGACCGAGCCGGTGAAGAACTCCCGGATCGACTCGCCGAAACCGCGCCGACGGGTGCCGACGACGATGAGGCGAGCCTGCGACTGATCCGCGAGCTGCTTGAGCGCCAGCGCGGGATCCCCCACGAGCTGTCGCACCGACCACTCGAGATCAAGGCTGCCCAGGACGGATGCCGCGGCATCCGTCACCGCCTTCAGTTGCGCCTCACCGACGGCGATGTCGAGGTCGACCGGCGCCGAGTGGACGTAGCCGTCGGGGTCCTCGTACGTGACGAACCGCGTGACGTCGACGTGGGCGACGATCAACGGAGCGCCGAACAGCCGCGCGTAGCGCGCCGCCTCTTTCAGGACGCGCGACGGCTGATCGGGGATGGCCCCCACGATCACGGCCTGCTGAGGGACCGCGGTTGCTTCGGGATCGCTCATGACACCTCTTCGTCGTCGGCGCTTCGTCACCGGCCCGCTCGAACTCGGGATCGGCGAGCGCTTTCCACAAGTATGACTCTCCCGGTCACGAGTTATCCACACATCGCGGGAACGCCTACCGTCGCGGGCTCCGCTGGTGCACGATGGGTGACCCGACGAAAACCTCGCCATCGGGCGACGAGCGGTTCGAGGTGCAGCTGCCATTCCCCATCGGGTTCGCGCCGGCCTCGCTCCGCGGCTGACGGCGCGGCTGGGGGGCTGGCGCCGCGCGGATCGGGGCGGATCGACCCAGGAACAGCGAGCGCGCAGGGTCACCGTGTTATCCTGAGTGCTACTCTTCCCGGCGTTCCGCCGGACCGTAGACCGCATCGTGAAAGCACGGGGCGAAACCGGGCAAGCGCACAGCCCGTGACTCAGAAATGAGGGGGTCTCGCATGGGGCGTGGCCGTCAGAAAGCGAAGCACACGAAGATCGCTCGCGAGCTGAAGTACGACACCTACAACCTCAACTACTCAGCCCTCGAGAAGGAGCTCGGTCACCACGAGGACGACCAGTACGTCGACAAGTGGGCCGACCAGTACGCCGACGACGAAGACGAGCGCACCGCCGTCTGATCCACCCCTCCCGCGACCCGCGACGGCTGTCGAGGGCGCGCGTATCGCGCGTGCCCACCGGTGGATAGGCGTACCGCGTCACCGCCGGCGCTCGATCACCGGGGGAAGCCCGGGGGCTCAACTCTCCTGGGAGCCCTCGACCCAGGCGAGGTACTCGTCAGAGACGGTGCCGGTGACGTAGCGCCCGTCGAAGCAGCTCATGTCGAGGTCCTCGACGTCGGGCGAACCCTCCAGGATCGCGGCCTTGAGGTCCTCGATCTCCTGGAAGACCATGTAGTCGGCGCCGAGCTCCTCGGCGATCTCGGGGATCGTCCGCCCATGGGCGACGAGCTCGTGGCGCGACGGCATGTTGATGCCGTACACGTGCGGGTACCGCACGGGCGGCGCGGCCGAGGCGAACGTGACCGAGCGGGCCCCGGCATCCCGCGCCATCTGGATGATCTCCTTCGAGGTCGTGCCGCGCACGATCGAGTCGTCGATCAACAGCACGTTCTTGCCCTTGAACTCGCTCGACATCGCGTTGAGCTTCTGCCGCACGCTCTTCTTGCGCACCGCCTGCCCCGGCATGATGAAGGTCCGGCCGACGTAGCGGTTCTTGTAGAAGCCCTCGCGGTACTCGATGCCGAGCTTGCGCGCGACCTGCATCGCGGCGGGCCGCGACGAATCGGGGATCGGCATGACCACGTCGATCACACCGGCAGGCGTGTACTTCGCGATCGTGTCGGCGAGTCGATCGCCGAGGCGCAGCCGCGCCTCGTACACCGAGATGCCGTTCATGATCGAGTCGGGCCGCGCGAGGTAGACATACTCGAACGAGCACGGGACCAGCTGCGGGGTGGCCGCGCACTGCTTGGTGTGGAGCTTGCCGTCGAGGTCGATGAACACGGCCTCCCCGGGCTCCACGTCCCTGACGACCTCGAAGCCGCCGTTCTCGAGCACGAGCGATTCCGAGGCCACGATCCACTCGTAGCGCCCGGTCGGGGCACCGTCGGCGTCGAGCGCCGGCCGCGTGCCGAGGATGAGGGGACGGATGCCGAAGGGGTCGCGGAAGGCCAGCAGACCGTAACCGGCGATGAGGGCGATCGTGGCGTACGAGCCCTCGACGCGCTCGTGGACGCGGGCGACGGCGTGGAATACCTGCTCCGGGTCGAGCTCGAGCCCCGCGATGGCCGCCTGCAGCTCGTTGGCGAGGACGTTCACGAGCAGCTCGGTGTCGGAGCTCGTGTTGAGGTGGCGGCGGTCGGTGTGGAACAGCTCCCCGGTGAGTTCGCGCGTGTTGGTGAGGTTGCCGTTGTGCACGAGGACGATGCCGTACGGCGCGTTGACGTAGAACGGCTGCGCCTCCTCCTCGCTGGAGGCAGTGCCTTTCGTCGCGTAGCGCACGTGGCCGAGCCCGATGTTGCCGAGCAGGGCACGCATGTCGCGGGTACGGTAGGCCTCGCGCACGTAGCCCTTCGCCTTGAAGAGGTGGAAGACCCCGCTGCGCTCCGCCGTGGCGATGCCGGTGGAGTCCTGCCCGCGATGTTGCAGCAGAAGGAGGGAGTCGTAGACCTCCTGGTTGACGGGGCCTTGGCCGACGACGCCGACGATTCCGCACATGTGCTGTTGCTCAGTCCGTTTCTGAGTAGGCTCCGACGAGGCGCACGGCGCCGCCGGCGACGCCTTTCGCGCCTTCTTCGAAGTGTCCTGTCTTGTCGTCCGGGCGCGCGCCGTCGCGCACGACGCCGACCTGCCAGGTCGCGATGCCTTCGGCGATGAGGGCGGATGCCGCGGCATCCGCGTGATTCGCCGCCACCACCGCGAGGAATCCGATGCCGAGGTTCCACGTGCCCTCGGTGTCTTCCAACCGCAGCCCGCCGAGGTTGGCGAGCACCCGGAAGACGGGCGGCGGTGACCAGGTCGTGCGGTCGAGCTCGACCCACGTGCCCTGCGGGAGCACGCGTGCGAGGTTCGCGGCGATGCCGCCGCCGGTGACGTGGCTGAGGGCGTGTACGGCATCCTTCTCCTGCGACAGCAGGCGCAGCAGCGGCAGGGTGTACAGGCGGGTGGGCTCGAGGAGTTCTTCGCCCCACGTACGACCGAACTCGGCGGCGTGCTCGCCGTAGCCGATGCCGCGGCCGGCGAGGACGTGCCGGATGAGCGAATAGCCGTTGGAGTGCGGGCCGCTCGAGCCGAGCGCCAGGACGACGTCGCCGGGGCGCACGCGGTCTGCGCCGAGCACGCGGTCGGCTTCGACG
>NZ_JBASZT010000154.1:0-2465 GCF_049661145.1 Microbacterium sp. | reverse complement strand
ATAACTACTTCTGATATGAGTTGGCGTGGGACAATGGTGTATGGCCATTGCTCCTGAGACTGTTGTCGCGTTGCGGGCGAAGTTCGATGCGTTGCTGCCGCATCTGGATGAGCGGGCGCAGCGGCTGACGCTCGCGGCCGAGGCGAGATCGTTGGGTCATGGCGGGATCGCGGCGGTCGCGCGGGCGTCGGGGTCGTCGAGGTCGCGGGTGCAGCAGGGTGTCGCGGAGCTGGAGGCCGGCGTGGAGCCGCTCGGGCGGGTGCGCAGGCCCGGCGCGGGACGCAAGCCGATCACCGAGACCGATCCGGGGATCGTGGAGGCTCTGTTGGCGCTGGTGGAGCCGACCCGGCGGGGAGATCCAGAATCGGCGCTGTCGTGGACGACGTTGTCGACCCAGAACCTCGCCGATGAGCTGACGGCGTCGGGGCATCCGGTCAGCTCGGTGAAAGTCGCGCAGCTTCTCAAGGAGCAGGGCTTCAGTCTGCAGGCCAATAGCAAGCAGATCGAGGGCCGTCAGCATCCGGACCGGGACGCCCAGTTCTCCTATCTCAATGGCCAGGTCCGCGATCACATCATGGCTGGGGACGCGGTGATCAGTGTGGACACGAAGAAGAAGGAACTCATCGGCGAGTTCCGCAACAACGGGCGAGAGTGGCATCCGAAGGGTGCGCCGCGGGCGGTGAACGTGCACGACTTCAAGGACCAGGAGTTGGGCAAGGTGAACCCGTACGGGGTCTACGACGTCGCCGCCGACACCGGCTGGGTGTCGGTCGGCGTCGATCACGACACCTCCGCGTTCGCGGTGAACACGATCCGCTCGTGGTGGAACACCGTCGGCCGTGGCGCCTACCCAGGCGCATCCCGGTTGCTGATCACTGCTGACGGCGGCGGCTCCAACGGGTACCGCACCAGGCTCTGGAAGACCGAACTCGCCCAACTGGCCACCGAGACCGGCCTGACCATCACGGTCTGCCACCTCCCGCCAGGAACGAGCAAGTGGAACAAGATCGAGCACCGCCTGTTCTCCCGCATCTCGATCAACTGGCGTGCCCGCCCCCTGACCAGCCGAGAAGTCGTCGTGAACAGCATCGGCGCGACCCGGACCGCTTCCGGTGAACGAGTCGAGGCCGTACTCGATACCGCCGAGTATCCCGCCGGGATCAAGATCCCCGACACGCAGATGCAGAAACTCGTCAACGACGGCGTACTGACCCGCCACGACTGGCACGGCGAATGGAACTACACACTCCACCCCGACACGCACAGCTAATTACTTCGCGCCCCCTTAGTGGCGGTGGGCGCCGACGGCGAGCTGCCGCAGGGCGGCGATCGCGTCGTCGGGGTCGTCGGCGCCGAACACGGCGGACCCGGCGACGAACGTGTCGGCGCCGGCCTCGGCGGCCTGGGCGATCGTCGACGCGGACACCCCGCCGTCCACCTGCAGCCACACCTGCGAGCCGCGTCGGCGCACCTCCTCGCGCAGCCGGCTGACCTTGGACAGCTGATCGGCCATGAACGACTGACCGCCGAAGCCCGGCTCCACCGTCATCACGAGGATCTGGTCGAACTCGTCGAGCACGTCGAGCAGACTGTCCACTCCCGTTGCGGGTTTGACGGCGACACCGGCGCGCGCACCGATCTGCCGGAGGCGCCGGGCGAGGCCGATCGGATCGGTCGCCGCCTCGAGATGGAAGGTGACGGATGCCGCGCCGAGCTCGGCATAGCCGGGCGCCCACCTGTCGGCATCCGTGATCATGAGATGCACATCCAGCGGCACGGGACTCGTCGCCTGGATGCGCTCGACCATCTGTGGCCCGAACGTCAGATTCGGCACGAAGTGGTTGTCCATGACGTCGACGTGCACGAAGTCGGCCGCGGCGATGCGCGCGAGCTCGGCCTGCATGTTGACGAAGTCGGCGGCGAGGATGCTGGGGTTGATGCGAACGCTGTCGGACACGACATCCACCCTATGCGGCGCCCCGCGGGGTCGCAGATGGTCGCTACGCGCGTGTGGTAGCGGCAAGATGCGCCCCGCCCGCACCCGGGCGCCTGGCTGCACCGCGCCGTCAAGACATCAGTGTTTGCGCAGGAGTGTGATCGACATCGCGTCGGTGCCGTGGCGATGCGGCCACAGCTGCGCCCGTCCAGACCCGTCGACGGGCGCGGCGAGGTCCATCGCCGTATCGCTGATGCGGGCGATCACGGCACGGGCATCGAGCTCTTCGGCACGGTCGCCGAACGTCCGGAGCGCATCGGCAGTGACCGCGGCCGTCTCGGCCAGGTGCGGTGAGCAGGTGACATACGCCACGACGCCGTCGGGGGTCAGTGCTTCGAACGCCGCGGCGAGCAACCCGGCCTGCAGGGCGGCCAGCTCCGGCACGTCGGCGGGATGCTTGCGCCACCGCGCCTCGGGGCGGCGGCGCAGGGCGCCGAGGCCGGTGCAGGGGGCATCGACGAGGATCCGG
>NZ_JBASZT010000153.1:0-9245 GCF_049661145.1 Microbacterium sp. | reverse complement strand
TGAGTCGGAAGCAGTCGACGATGGTGCGCTCTGCGGAGTAGATCGCGGCGCTGAGCCTTCCTCCGATGTCTGCGTGTTCGCGTCCGATCTGGAAGGTGGTCGGGTCGAAGCTGTGCCAGTTCACGTGCGCGAGCCCCGCGGGATGCCGCGTGCCGCGTGGCAGCGCGATATCGGAGGCGAAGGGGATCGCGTCGCTGAGGTCGTGGTACACGAGCGCGCTCATCAGGCACAGTGTCGCGTCCTCATGGGTCACGGTCGCCGCCGCCAGGGCGGTGAAGTCCGGTGCGATCGCCTGGGGGCGCACAAACACCCCTCGCCCTGCCCGCTCGATCTCTCCCCGCTCGAGCAGACCGTACACCTGGTCCTTGTTCAGGCCAGCCGCGCGCGCATCCGCGAGGGTAAAGGCTGCCGCAAGTGCGGATACCGACACAGTTTCCTCCTAACTGTTAACACATCAAGGCTATCTGTAAGCAGTTAGGCGGACAAGGGCGGGGACGGAAGGGTGGGCGTGACGTGGAGGGCCCCGTGCTCATCTCGGTGAAGATGGATGTGTTCGAAGAGGGCGCGGTGCATGGCGTGCTTTTGGTCGGGGTCGGCCTGGAGGTAGTGGGTGTGGGCGTTCTCTCGCGCGGTGATGAGAGCCTGCTCCCGGCTCTCGCTTTCTCCGCTGCCCGGAAGTGTTTGTCGCGCTGCCTCGCGGAGTTCTCTGTGTAGTCGTTGTTGCTCGCGTTGGAGGACGTCGAGCGGATCGCGTCGTGGTAATAGGCGTCGAGGAGTAGGTGTTGTTGGCGCTCCAGCTCGGCCCGCCGCGCGCTCTGGTCCTGTGCGGGGTCTTCGGTGTCTGGCGGTGCGGCTTCATGTCGAAGTCTTGCCCTTGTTCGTTCCGCTTCCGCCGGTGCGAGGGTGATCTCCGCGTAGAGCTTGTCGACGAGGTCTTCGACAACAGTGATGGGTGCGGCTTTCATGATGCAGTCGGTGGTCTTGTTATTGCGGCCGTTGCAGATGAAGTAGGCGTAGACCTTCCCCGTGTGGGAGCGGCTGTGCGAGGCGACCATGCTTGCCCCGCAGTGTCCGCACTTCAGTACCCCGGAGAGGTGATGTGGATGCCGCATGCGTGCGCCCTGACCGACACGGTTCGCCGTGAGGCAGGCTTGCACGCGAGTCCAGACTGCGGGTTCTACGAGCCGGTCATGGTTTCCGGGGTATTCGACGCCGCGCCAGACGATGACGCCCTTGTAGTACGGGTGGCGGAGCATTCGTTGCACCCGGCTCACTGTCATCCCCGGGCTCTCGTTCCCGCTGGTCGTGGTTGATCGGAGGCCCAGGATGTTCAAGGACTTCGTGATCTGGCTGAGTGTGGTGTCACCGGCCGCGTAGGTGTGGAATGCCCAACGGATCATCGCTGCTTTGGTCTCGTCGACTTCGACAGTCCGGTACTCCCGCCCGTCCGGGGCGGTGGCACGGATGTTGCGGTACCCGATAGGCGCTTTGGAGGGCGTGCCTCCGTTGCGGAGTTTCTGGATGACGCCCTTGTTCACTTCAAGAGCGAGGTTCTGGGAGTAGAACTCGACGATCGAGGCCATGATGCCGTGCACCAGTTGCCCGCCCGGGTCGGGTCGATGCTCTCCGAGCAGGATACGAGTGTCGCGCCGCTCTCCGTGATTCGGGTGTTGATGTCACTGTCGTCGGCACGGTTTCGTGCCAGCCGGTCGAGCTTGTGCACGACGACGTAGTCCACCGGGTTCTCGCCCACGTACGTGAGCATTCGCTGCAACCCCGGACGGTTGGCCGATGTGCCCGACCTGCCGGAGTCCACGAACTCCTTGACGACGAACGCGCCCATTCGGTGAACGGTCTTCGTCGCGAGCTCTCGCTGCGCGGGAATCGAGAACCCCTCGGTGGTTCCTCCCTTGCGGGCCTGTTCGGTCGTGGAGACCCGAAGATACAGTACGGCGTACCTCGCCGGTGGAGACGAGAGAGATTCGAGCGGGGGAAAGGAATCAGGACCATGGACGAGCACGATGCGCCTCGGTTTCACGCGACAGAACACCCGGACCATCCGGGTCCCCCTCATCCAAGGACGCCCACACGCGTAGCACGGGCGCACGACGACGCTTTCCCGCAGTAGTGCGCGTCAGCGGCTGAAGGTTGCAGTCCCGCCGCGGGGACAACGCACGATGTTGGAACCTCGTTGCAAGTGAGAGGTTCTCAACAGTCAAACATGCCCCGCATTGGAGGAATCAACCGAAGAACCGAGAAACCGAGGCCCCTTTCAGAGCCCCAGCCATCGAGTTTGAACCTTATCGACGTGCCCCCGACAGGAATCGAACCTGCGACCTTTGGTACCGGAAACCAACGCTCTATCCCCTGAGCTACGGAGGCGTACCGATCGAGACTATCACCGAGCGAGGGCTGCGACCGCTGTCGCCAGCCGCTCGGCGAGATACTCGTGCCCCACAGTGGAGGGGTGGTCGCGGCCGATGCCGGTGTCGATGACGGCCGCGTAGTTGTCGTCTGTGATCCACTCCTGAGCGATGGGGGAGAGGTACCACCAGCCGCGCGCGGCCGCCGCATCCGCGAGGTCCCGGTCGATGCGCGCGGTCGCGGCCTCCACCGGCAGTATCTGCGGCGCGGGGCCGAGGATGACGATCTGCGCTCGCGGGTAGATGGCGGCCAGCGCGTCCCATGCCGCGTCCACCGCGGCACGGTAGCCCTTCGCCGGCATCCGTCTGTCGTTGATCGAGCCCTGCACGATGATGAGGTCGGGGTCGAGCGCCGGGTCCAGCGCCGCGATGCGCGTGCCGAAGTCGGGTCCGTCGATCCCAGGCCTGAGATAGCCCGAGCCGCGCACCCCGTTGACGATCGTCGTCCAGCCGGTGAGGTTCGCGACGACGTAGGCGTAGCCGAGCGTCGGCGCAGCCGCCGCCGACCCATACGTCCAGGAGTCGCCGAAGATCAAGACGGTGGGGTTGTCGGGCAGCTCGAGCGGCGACGGAGTCAGCGGTACGGCGGCCTGACCGGCGCCTGCGGCGACGGTCGCCGCGGGCGTCGACCACGGACGCCAGAACCCGACAACGACGATCGCTGCGGTGAGGCCCGTCAACAGCACGGCCAGCCATACCGCGACGCGCGGACGGGATGCGCGCGCGACGGTCATGCGACGAGGGTAGATCACGTTTCGCCGAAACGAGAATCGCCCTCGTCGGGCGCCTTCCGGGTGCGTATCTGCGTACGTCGCCGACGCGTCACCGTGGCGTGCGAGGATACTTCGATGCAGCGCGTTGTGACAGCCGAACTCGACCTGGAGCTGGGGTCGTCCGTCGACCTCATCTTTCAGATCACGGCCGCCCAGCCCGGGCCTGTGCTGCGCGAGGAGCTGACCTTCACGCAGGGTGATCGCGTGTACACCCCGACCGAGATCATCGACCAGTCAGGCAGCCGCCTGCACCGGCTGATCGGCGAGGCGGGACTGCTCGAGGTGCGTTACGAAGCGCTCATCGAGGGACACGTCGCGCAGCGCGCGACGAGCGATCTCGAGGCGATCACCTATCTGCGGCCGAGTCGGTACTGCCAATCGGACGAAGTCTTCTCGCAGGCACGTCGCCAGTTCCGGGGGCTGCAGGGGTTCGAACTCATCACCGCAGTCACCGAGTTCGTCGCGACGAGCACGACCTACACGCCGGGTCTCAGCCAGGGCACCGACTCGGCGGTGACCACCCTGATGACCGGCCAGGGCGTGTGCCGTGACTACGCGCACGTCGTCATCGCGCTGCTGCGGGCCATGGACATGCCCGCCCGCTATGCCGCGTGCTTCGCACCGGGCCTTCGCCCCATGGACTTCCACGCTGTCGCCGAGGCTTACCTCGACGGCAGCTGGTATGTCATCGATGCGACCCGGCTGAGCAACCGACGCTCTCTCGTGCGGATCGCGACGGGCCGCGACGCCGCGGACTGCGCGTTCCTCAGCTACCACGGCGGCCATGTCGGGCTCGCCCGCATGCACGTCGACGCGTGCGTCGTGCCGGACGACGCGTCGGATGTGGCGGCGCAGGATGCCGTGGCCACGGCATCCGACCCCGCCTTCGACGACCTCGCCGAGCCCGTCCAGCTCGCCTGACCGCCCTCGCTGACCCGATTCTGTCCGCGAGAGAACAATGGGGCGCCGAGAGAACGGGTGAACACCGTTCCCTCGGCGCGGAGATGTTCTCTCGCGGGTTGTGCGGGTCTCGCGGCGGACGACGAGTCGGCGCAAGGCCGCGCGCCCGTAAACTTGACGGGTCATGAGTCCCGATACCCTCTCCGCAGCCCTTCTTGCCGTCGTCGCCCCGCTCGCAGAGGCGCGACGCCCCGGCGCTGCCGCAGCGCTGACCGTCGCGGACCTGTCGCTGGAGCGGCCCCGCAACCGCGACCACGGCGACTGGGCCTCCAACGCGGCGCTCAAGCTCGCGAAGGCCGTCGGTGTCAGTCCGCGCGAGTTCGCGCAGGAGATCGCGGTGGCACTGGCGGATGCCGACGGCATCGCGACCGTCGAGGTCGCCGGACCCGGGTTCATCAACATCCGCCTCGACGCCGCTGTGGCCGGCAGCCTCGCCAGGACGATCGTCGAAGCCGGCGCCGCCTACGGCACCAACGAGACCCGTGCCGACGAGGTCATCAACCTCGAGTTCGTCTCGGCGAACCCCACAGGGCCCATCCACCTCGGTGGCACGCGGTGGGCCGCCGTGGGCGATTCCCTCGCCCGCATCCTCGCGAGCCAGGGCGCCCGGGTCACGCGCGAGTACTACTTCAACGACCACGGCGCGCAGATCGACCGGTTCGCCCGCAGCCTCGTCGCGGCCCACGAGGGTCGGCCGACCCCCGAGGACGGCTACGGCGGCGGCTACATCGACGACATCGCCCGCCGCGTCGCGCTCGCCTACGAGGGCGATATCGACGCGCTGGAACCCGCTGCGAAGCAGGAGGCGTTCCGCGAGATCGGTGTCGGCTTCATGTTCGACGAGATCAAGCAGTCGCTGCACGAGTTCGGCGTCGACTTCGACGTGTACTTCCACGAGAACGACCTCCACGAATCCGGCGCCGTCGAGCGCGCCATCGCGCGGCTGCGCGAGCTCGGCCACATCTACGAGGCCGACGGTGCCACATGGCTGCGCTCGACCGAGTTCGGCGACGACAAGGACCGCGTCGTCATCAAGTCCGACGGGAATGCCGCCTACATCTCCGGTGACCTCGCCTACTACCTCGACAAGCGGGAACGCGGCTTCAACCGGTGCATCATCATGCTCGGCGCCGACCACCACGGCTACGTGCAGCGCCTCATGGCGATGACGGCGGCGTTCGGCGACGAGCCCTACGTCAACCTGCAGATCCTCATCGGTCAGATGGTGAACCTCGTCAAAGACGGGCAGCCGGTGCGGATGTCGAAGCGCGCGGGCACGGTGGTGACCCTCGAGGATCTCGTCGAGATCGTCGGGGTGGATGCGGCGCGCTACGCCCTGACGCGCAGCTCGGCCGACTCGAACCTCGACATCGACCTCGACGTGCTGCAGAAGCGCACGAACGACAACCCCGTCTTCTACGTGCAGTACGCGCACGCTCGCACGCACAACGTCGCCCGCAACGCCGCCGAAAGCGGTGTGACGCGCGACGCGTTCGTGCCGGAGCTGCTCGACCACGAGACGGAGTCGGCGCTCCTCGGTGCGTTGCAGGAGTTCCCCCGCATCGTCGCATTCGCCGCCGAGGTGCGCGAGCCCCACCGCGTCGCCCGCTACCTCGAAGAGCTGGCGGGGCTCTACCACAAGTGGTACGACAACTGCCGCGTCATCCCACTCGGCGACGCGCCGGTCGAAGATGTGCACCGCACCCGGCTGTGGCTCAACGACGCCACCGGTCGGGTGCTGCGCAGCGGTCTGAACCTTCTCGGGGTGAGCGCGCCGGAGCGCATGTGACATGAGCGACGAAAACCCTACCCAGCCGCTGCCCGACCCCCGGGCGCAGTGGGTGTTGTCGACGGATGCCGAGGCGTCGGCATCCGCCCCACTCGCTCCCCGCGCCCCGAAGCCACGTCGCCGGTGGCCGTGGATCGTCGCGGTGCTCATCGTCGTGGTGCTCATCGCGGGCGCGTGGTTTGCGGGCGAGGTCATTGCTCGCGGCATCGTGGAACGCACGATCCGCGAGCAGCTGATCAGCAATCTCGACGTGCCCGCCGATCAGCAGTTCGACATCGACATCCCGGGCCCGATCCTGCCGCAGCTGATCGTCGGGAGCCTCGGCAGCGTGACGATCTCCTCGGACGACGTCCCGCTGAGTGACGGTGTGAGCGGAGGATCGGACGGCGGCCTGACCGCCGACGTCACTGTCCACGCGCAGGACGTGCCGATCCGCGGTGGCGACTGGAGCGGCGGCATCGCCACCGTGCGCCTCGATGAGGCCCAGTTGCGAACTCTGCTCGGGCAGGTCGAGGGCTTCCCCGCCGACACCGTCTCGATCGATGCTCCCGACGTCGCGGCCGACTTCGAGCTGCGGCTGTTCGGGCTGACGGTACCGGTGGGTGTTTCGCTCATCCCGAGCGCGGCCGGCGGCGACATCGTGCTCACCCCGTCGGCGCTGCGCGTGGCGGGAACCGAAGTGTCCTCCGATGCGTTGCGGCAGCAGTTCGGCGCGATCACATCCACCGTGCTGCGCGACTGGAACGTGTGCATCGCCGACCGGCTGCCGCGCGCTGTCGAACTCACGTCGATCGACGTGCGGCGGGAGTGGGTCGAGGCTCAGTTCGAGATCGACAGCACGATTCTCACCGACCCCGCGGCACAGGCGAAGGGCTCCTGCGCCTGACTCGCCGCCCGCCCCGCGGTCCGCTCGCCCGTGGCGCGCCGAGCCCGCCGGACCCGCCGGATGCGGTGCTCCACATGCGGTGCCCTAGACTTCTAGGACTGTCTTCGCCGGGCGTGACGCGACCGCCGGCACCCCGCTTCCATCCGATTGGTTCTGCCCGTGTCCGCCGCATCCGACCGTCCGCTCGTGCCGGAGTGGCTCGCGATGCCGGATGACGCAGGCGCCCTCGTCGAGGCGGTGTGGCCGCCGTCCGCGCGCCGCGACGAGCACGGCGAGCTGGCGATCGGGCGCGTTCCCGTCAGCGAGCTGCGCGAACGGTTCGGGACTCCGCTGTACGTCCTCGACGAGGATGCCGTGCGCGCTCGCGCCCGGGAGGTGCGCGCGGCCTTCACCGCCGCGACCGCTCGCCATGGCGTCCTCGCCCGCGTCTATTACGCCGGTAAGGCGTTCCTGTCCACAGAGGTCGTCCGCTGGGTCACCGAGGAGGGCCTCGCCGTCGACGTCGCCACCGGCGGCGAACTCGCGGTCGCGCTCGCCGGCGGCGCGGAGCCTGCGCGCATCGGCGTTCACGGCAACAACAAATCGACCCGCGAGCTCGAGCGTGCCGTCGAGGTCGGCGTCGGCTCCATCGTCATCGACTCGGCGATCGAGCTGGAGCGCCTCGCCGCGATCGTCGAGCGCACGCCCCGCGCCGACGGCGCGCCGCAGAGCGTGCTCGTGCGGGTCAACAGCGGTGTCCACGCCGAGACCCACGACTTCCTCGCGACGGCGCACGAGGACCAGAAGTTCGGTTTCGCCCTCGAAGATGCACCGGCCGTCGTGGCGCGCATCCGGGAGCTTCCCGGTCTGAGCTTCACAGGCCTCCACTGCCACATCGGTTCGCAGATCTTCGGAGTCCGCGGCTTCGAGGAGTCCGCCGCCCGCGTGGTCGAACTGCACGCGGAACTGCTCGCGGGCGGCGACATCCCGGTGTTGAACCTCGGTGGCGGCTTCGGCATCGCATACACCGCCGCCGACACGCCGACGCCCATAGCCGAGCTCGCGGACGGGATCGTCGACGCCGTCGCGCGCGAGTGCGAGGTCCGCGGCATCCCGCTGCCGAACCTCGCCTTCGAGCCCGGCCGCGCGATCGTCGGCCGCGCCGGCGTGACCCTCTACGAGGTCGGCACCGTCAAGCCGGTCCGCGTGAGCGAAGACGTCACCCGTACCTACGTGAGCGTCGACGGTGGCATGAGCGACAACGCGCGCCCGGCTCTCTACGGTGCGCCGTACTCCGCGCGTATCGCGTCGCGGACCTCGGATGCCGAGCCCGCACTCGCCCGCGTCGTGGGACGCCATTGCGAGGCGGGCGACATCGTCGTCGACGCGGAGTACCTGCCCGCCGATATCACCCCCGGCGATCTGCTCGCCGTCCCCGCCACGGGCGCATACTGCTTCTCGCTCGCGAGCAACTACAACTACGTGCCCCGCCCGCCCGTCGTCGCCGTGAGCGACGGCCGGGCTCGTGTGATCGTGCGTGGCGAGAGTGTCGACGACCTGCTGGCGCGCGATGCCGGCATCCCCACCGCCGACCGTTCCGAGGAGGACGACTCGTGACTGACTACCGCCGCCTGCGCGTCGCACTGCTGGGCGCGGGAGCCGTGGGCTCCCAGGTCGCGGCCCTGCTGCGCAAGCACGGCGACGAGCTCGCCGACCGCGCCGGCGCCGCCCTCGATCTCGTCGGCATCGCCGTGCGCAACCCCGACGCGCCGCGCGATGTCGAGCTGCCGCGGGAGCTGTTCACGACGGACTCCGAGCAGCTGATCGTCGGCGCCGACATCGTCATCGAGCTCATGGGCGGCATCGAGCCCGCGCGCAGCGACATCCTGCTCGCGCTGAACTCGGGCGCCGACGTCGTCACTGCGAACAAGGCGCTGCTCGCGACCCACGGTCCCGAGATCTTCGACGCCGCCGACCAGGTCGGCGCCTCGGTCTACTACGAGGCCGCCGCCGCCGGCGCCATCCCGATCATCCGGCCGTTGCGAGATTCGCTCGCCGGCGACCGCGTGCAGCGGATCATGGGCATCGTCAACGGCACGACGAACTACATCCTGGACCGCATGGACCGCGAGGGCACCGGCTTCGCAGACGTGCTCGCCGACGCGCAGGCGCTCGGGTACGCAGAGGCCGACCCGACCGCCGACGTCGAGGGCTTCGACGCGGCGCAGAAGGCCGCGATCCTCGCCTCCCTCGCGTTCCACACGGCTGTGCCGCTGGATGCCGTGCATCGCGAAGGCATCACGCACATCGACGCGCAGATCATGGATGCCGCCAGGCACGCCGGCTACGTCATCAAGCTGCTCGCGGTGTGCGAGCGGCTGCGGAGCGAGGACTCGGCATCCGGCGAGGCCATCTCGGTGCGCGTGTACCCGGCG
>NZ_JBASZT010000152.1:0-2504 GCF_049661145.1 Microbacterium sp. | reverse complement strand
GCCCGGGACGGGAGCCCAGGCCGCGGGCGACATCGTCGCCGAGGGCGATGGCGTTGAGGGGCCGCACGAGCACGAGGCTTAGCGCCGCACCGACGGCGAGGAAGGGCGCGATCGCGCCCGCGACATCCAGCCCGCGGCCCTGCAGCGAGCCGACCGACCAGAAGCGGAACTGGTAGAAGAGTGTCTCGTGGCTCAGCAGTACGAGGTCGGTGACGGCCGCGATGGCCACCGCGATGGCCGCGCCGGCGAGGGCCATGCGGGCGGGCGTGGCGCTGCTGCGGCGTGCCGAGCCGAGCAGGTAGACGACGACCGAGGCCAGGGCCGCGCCGGCGAACGCGAACCAGATGTAGGCGCCGGGGTCGAGGATGCCGAACACGGCGATCGCGACGACGACCATCGCGGCCGCGCCCGCGTTGACGGCGAACAGGCCGGGGTCGGCGAGCGGGTTGCGGGTGATCGACTGCATCATGGCGCCCGCGAGCCCGAGGCCGAGGCCGACCAGCACCGCGAGCACGGCGCGCGGGATGCGCGAGTGGATGACTACGACGTGGTCGTTGTTTGCCGGGTCGAACCCCGTGAGGGCGTCGATGACGGTCGCGACGGGGATGGGGTGTGACCCGAGGGCGAGCCCGCCGATCCCGCACACCATGATGACGGAGAGGCACGCTGCGGCGAGCACGGCGAATCGCCGGAACGCCCCGGCCCGCCGCCGGAGGGCGGCAGGCCGGGGCTCGCGAGGTGCGGTGGCGTCGAGGGTCACTTCCCGAAGAGCTCGACGAGCGTGTCGGCGAGCTGGCGGGCGCTGAACGGGTCGATGCGGAACGCCGTGGCCTGCGTGATGAAGAGACGCTCGTTCTGGATCGCGGGCTGGTTGGCCAGCAGTGGGTCGCTCGTGAGCGCCTGCGTCGGGTCGCCGCCCACGGGAATCGCGAACAGGGTCTGCGCGCCCTCGAGCGCCGCGGGCGTGTTCTCCGCGGTGAAGAACGACGCGTCGCCGCGCGTCTGCGACGCGAGGTCGGTCGGGATCTCCGCCCACTCGAAGCCGAGGGCCTCGAAGATGCGCGCCTGCGGGCTCTGCCCCGAGAACATGCCGATGCCTTCGGCGCCCTGGTACGAGATGAGCGCGGTGGGCTGGTCGGGCACTGTGATCGCTTCGGCCTTCTCGGCGAGGTAGGCGTCGAAGTCGGCGACGGCGGCGGTGGCGTTCTCCTCGAGACCTGTGGCCTCGCCGAGCACCGCGGCGAGCTCGTCCCACGGCTTGGAGCCGTAGTCGAAGAGCACGGTCGGGGCGATCTCGCTGAGCTGGTCGTAGGCCTCGAGGGTTGCGTCACCGCCGACGGTCGAGCCGATGATCAGGTCAGGAGCGATCGCCTCGATGGCCTCGATGTCGAGCTCGAGGTTGGGGTACAACACCTCGACGCCGCGCTCGTCGGCGATGTCGGCCCACTGGGAGAAGAAACCCTTGTCGTCGGTGAGCGGGTTGACCGACGTGGCGGCCGAGGCCACGAGCGGCGCCTCGATGGCCAGGAGCGTCCCGGTGATCGAGACCGACGTGGACACGATGGTCAGCGGCTGCGCGGGGATCTCGGTCTCGCCGGCGTCGTGGGTGATCGTGCGTGGCCACGAATCGTCGGCCGCGGCGGGCTCCGTCGTGCCGGGATCGGCCGACTCGGCGGGGGCCGAGCACGCGGTCAGGGCGAGAGTGGCGGCCGTGATGAGGGCGGCAGCGGTGAGGGACTTGCGCGGGAGGAGGCGCACAGGGAACTCCTTTGGGAAGGGACAGATGCTGTTGGCGTCGGCCGAACGCCCATCGGGAGCGCCGCCGTTGCCCCGCAACCATAAGACAGGCTAACCTAACCTGGCAACCCGGTCCCGCCGCCGGGCGGAACGGAGACCTCCCGATGCCAGCCAATCCCCGCCTCTTCGGCGGCGGGTACCGAGACGTGCTCGACAACCCCCAGCACACGGCCGGTCTCGACCGCGGCAGCCTCCGAATCACGGGCATCCACCCGGTCGGCGACACGCTCACACGCGTCGTGGCGCGGCTCGACCATCCCATGGATGCCGCTGTGTGGCGGGTCGCGAACGCGACGATCCGCCTCGAGATCCCGGGGCTCGACGAAGGCGAGATCGTCTCGCGCGTCTATACCGTGCGCGAGGTGCGCGACGCCGCCGACGGCGTCGAGGTGGTCGTCGACTTCGTGCGCCACGCGCACGTCAGCCCCGTGCTGCGCTGGCTGGATGCCGCCGCGATCGGCGACACGGTGCCGATCATCGGCCCCCGACAGCACTTCCTCCCCGCGTTCCTTCCCGGACGCGCCGTTGCGCTCTTCGCCGACGAGACCGCCATCCCCGCCCTCGCGTCGATCCTGCGCGATTGGCACGAGGGCTACGAGGGCACCGTGTGGATCGAGGCGCGCGACGCCGCCCTCGTCGACGAGCTGTCCGCGCCGGCAGGCGTCACGCTCCACTGGCTCGCCGCCGGGGCGCCCGGCGCCCTGGTC
>NZ_JBASZT010000151.1:0-13249 GCF_049661145.1 Microbacterium sp. | reverse complement strand
GGGGCGGGCGGGGGCGGGCGCGGGGCGGGCAGGAAGGGGCGGGCGGGAGTGCGCCGCCGATAGGCTCGGGGCATGACCGACATCCGATGGGGGATCCTCGCGACGGGTGGCATCGCCCACGCGTTCGCCAAGGACCTCCGCACTTCGGGCCGCACGATCGCCGCCGTCGGCTCGCGTCGGCCCGAGTCCGCACGGCAGTTCGCGCAGGAATTCGGCATCCCGCACGCGCACGGTTCCTACGATGAGCTCGTCACCGATCCCGACGTCGACGTCGTCTATGTGGCGTCCCCCCACAGCCATCACTGCGAGCACGCGATCCTCGCGCTCGAGGCCGGCAAGCACGTCCTGATCGAGAAGGCCGTGACCCTGGATGCCGACGAGGCCATCGCGATCCGCGACATCGCCGCCGGTCGCGGACTGCTGGCGATGGAGGCGATGTGGACGCGGTACCTCCCCCACATGGTCCGCATCCGCGAGATCCTCGCCCAAGGGACCCTCGGCGAGGTGCGCCTCGTCATCGCGGACCACACGCAGCGGCTCCCGTCCGACCCCGCCCACCGCCTCAACGCGCTGGAGCTCGGCGGCGGGGCACTGCTGGACCTCGGCATCTACCCGGTCTCGTTCACGTGGGACGTCCTGGGCCCGATGACGGGGGTCCGCGCCCTCGGCCGGCTCGGCGACACGGGCGCCGACACCGAGGTCGCGATCGCGGCGACCCACGACTCCGGCGCCCTCTCCTCCATCGCCATGAGCTCCCGCGCGGCTGGCCCCAACACCGCGCACATCATCGGCACGGAGGCGCGCATCGACATCGACCGCGTCTGGTACACGCCCACATCGTTCCGGGTGACGGCGACCGACGGCACCGTGATCGAGGAGTACGCCTCCCGCATCGACGGCCGCGGCATGCAGTTCCAGGCGCTGTACGCCGAGAAGCTCCTGTCCGAAGGCCGTGCCGACAGTGAACTGCTCCCCTTCGAGGAGTCGATCGCCATCATGGCGGCCCTCGACGACGTCCGCACGCAATTGGGTGTGCGCTACCCGAAAGTGCGTTGACATGCCCGATCTGCAGACCTCACGCGTCGCCGTCTACCTCGACTTCGACAACATCGTCATGAGCTGGTACGACCGCGTGCACGGGCGCAACTCCTACGCCGGCGACCGCCAGAAGATCATCGCCGATCCCGACGCTCCCGAGATCGCACAGAAACTGAAGGACGCCACGATCGACGTCGGCGCGATCATCGACTACGCGGCGTCGTTCGGCACACTCGTGCTCACGCGCGCCTACGCCGACTGGTCGTCACCGGTCAACGCCCTGTACCGGGCGCAGCTCGTCGCGCGGGCCGTCGATCTCGTACAGCTGTTCCCCGCCGCCGCGTACGCGAAGAACGGCGCAGACATCCGCCTCGCTGTCGACACCGTCGAGGACATGTTCCGTCTGCCCGACCTGACGCACGTGGTCATCGTCGCCGGCGACAGTGACTACGTCCCCCTCGCGCAGCGCTGCAAGCGGCTCGGCCGTTTCGTCGTCGGCGTCGGTGTCGCCGGCTCCACGGCGAAGTCACTCGCCGCCGCGTGCGACCAGTTCGACTCCTACGATTCGCTGCCCGGCGTGCACGCCCCGGAGCCGCCGGTCAAGAAGTCGGATGCCGGCACCGCACCCGCAACGACGAGCTCGCGACGCCGCAAGAAAGCCGAGGACCCCACCGCCGAGCTGCTGCGCCGTGCACTGATCCTCGAACGCGAGCGCACCGACGAGGAATGGGTGCACCTGTCCGCGGTCAAGAACCTGCTCAAACGCATGGACCCCTCCTTCTCCGAGAAGGCGCTCGGCCACCGTTCGTTCTCCGACTTCGTGAACGCGCATCCGACGGTCGCAGACATCGACGAGACCACGAACATCGTGCGTGTTCGGCTGCACGTTCCCGATTGACTGACGTCAGGCCGATCGACCGACACCAGACCGGCCGACCGATATCAGTCGGCTGACCGCGCTCACGCCGCGAACGGGATCACCCCCACGAGCACGCCGACGGCGAGCATCACGAGCGATACGACGCACGCACGCCACAGCACCTTCTTGTGATGATCGCCGAGGTTGACGTTCGCGAGCGAGACGAGCAGCAGGATGGCCGGCACGAGCGGGCTCTGCAGGTGCACGGGCTGACCCGTGATCGACGCGCGCGCCATCTCGACGGGTTCGATCCCGAAGTGCGATGCGCTCTCGGCGAGAACAGGCAGAATGCCGAAGTAGAACGCGTCGTTGGACATGAAGAACGTGAACGGGATCGACAGGATGCCGGTGATCACCGCCAGGAACGGCCCCATCGCATCCGGGATCACGCTCGTGATCCACGACGCCATCGCGGTGACCATGCCGGTGCCACCCAGGACCCCGACGAGGACGCCCGCCGCGAGCACCATCGAGACGACACCCACGATCGATGGCGCGTGCGCGACGATCTCGTCGGCCTGGCTCTTGAGCTTCGGGAAGTTGACGGCGAGCGCGATCGCGGCGCCGACCATGAAGACGTAGGCCAACGGGAAGAGGTCGAGCACGAGGAGCACCATGACGGCGAGGGTCAGCACGAGGTTGAACCAGATGAGTCTCGGCCGCAGCGTGGCACGGTTCGGGTCGAGCATCGTGTCGGCCATCGCGGTGTCCGCGGCATCCACCAGCGATGCCGCGTCGACCGCGTCGCGTCCGCCGCGCACCGTGACGATGTTGCCCGTGCGCAGCGACGCCACTGCGCCTGGCTTGGGCTCCGCGCCGCGGACGAGGAGGGGCCCGGCGAGGACCCCTCCGGGGGCCGTCGCGCCGAGCCTGGACGTGTCGATCGACCCGGCGAGGCGTCGACGCTCGCCCAGCCCGAGCACCCACGCGAAGGTTAGGGCGATGACGAGCCCGGTGGCGAGCGAAGGCAGCATCGGCACGAAGATGTCGGTGGGCTGCAGGCCCAGCGCCGTCGCGGCACGCACGGTGGGACCGCCCCACGGGACGATGTTGAGCGTTCCGTTCATCAGGCCCGCGACACACGTCAGCACGACGGGGCTCATCCCCAGCCGCAGGTAGATCGGCAGCATCGCCGAAGTCGTGATGATGAAGGTCGTCGACCCGTCGCCGTCGAGCGAGACAGCACCGGCCAGCAGGGCCGTGCCGACGACGACCTTGGCAGGATCGTCACCGAGCAGACGTGTGATGACGCGGATCAGCGGGTCGAACAGACCGACGTCGATCATGATCCCGAAGTACATGATCGCGAACATCAGCAGCGCCGCCGTAGGCGCCATGCTGCCGATCGCGTCGATGATCATCTCGCCGAGGCCGAGCCCGGCGCCCGCGAACAGTCCGAAGATCGTCGGGACGACGATCAACGCGACCATCGGCGTCAGGCGCCGCGTCATGATCAGCGCCATGAACGTCAGCACCATCGTGAATCCGAGGACCACGAGCACGCCATCCGAGGGTGTGAAAGCGACGTTGTAGCTTTCGCCGGCATCCTGCGCCATGAGTAAGAGGGGCGTCATCTCGACTCCTTCGTCCGGTGTCCACCGCGATGTGGACGGATGCCGAGAACATAGCCACCGGCCGAGACGGGCGCACGCTATCTCGCATTGCCGCACGTTCTGCGCGTAACGTGAGTTCAGCGCATTGTGCGCACCCGGCGCACGCGGCACTCGTGCGCAAGAGACGGAGGCAGGCCGGTGCGATTCGCGACCCGCGTCCTCCTGCTGCAGCTGGCGACCGTCGTCGCGGTCGTCGCGGTCTCCGCCGCCGTGTTCCTCTGGCTCGGCGTCGCGCAGCTGCGCGCAGAGGCGGAGAACTCCGCGCTGAACATCGCGCGCACGATCGCCGTAGACCCCCAGGTGCGCGAAGACGTCGCGGCGTTCTCCCGGCGGGCACAGCTCCCGCCCGCCGAGGAGTTGCGCGACGGCGACCTGCAGGCGCTCGCGACCGATATCACGGCGCGCACCGGCACGCTGTTCGTCGTGATCGCGGATGACGACGGCATCCGTCTCGCGCACCCCGACCTCGATCTGCTCGGCCACCAGGTCAGCACCGAATTCCATGAGGTGCTCGCGGGCCACGAGGTCGTCACGTGGGAGGAGGGCACGCTCGGCGTCTCGGCACGGGCGAAGGTTCCCGTTCTCGCTCCCGGCCGACAGACACCCGTCGGAGAGGTGAGCGTCGGATTCGAGCCGGCGAGCGTCTTCGACGACCTGCCCGCCCTCGTCGCGGGCATCACGGCGGCCGCCGCGGCGGCACTCGCTCTGGGTGCACTCGCCGCGCTGGCGCTGCGTCGGCGATGGGAACGGCTCACTCTCGGTCTACAGCCCGAAGAACTCGTCGCGCTCGTACAGAATCAGGCCGCAGTCCTCGACGGCGTCGGCGACGGCGTGATCGCCCTGGACGAGGCCGATGTCGTCCGCGTATGCAATGAGAGCGCCCGTGAGGCGCTCGGGATCGTCGACCCGGTGGGTCGATCCCTCGGCGAGCTGGGAGTCGACCCCGCGATCATCGCTGCTGTGCACACCGGCACCGCCCGTGACGGAATCGTCGTCGGAAAGCGGGTGCTGTACGTCGACGCGTGGCCGGTGCAACGAGGCGACCGCGACCTCGGTGTCGTGCTGATCGTCCGTGACCGCACCGACCTGGTCGCCCTCAGCGAGCGGCTCGAGTCGGTGCGCGCGCTCACCGGAGCGCTCCGCGTGCAGCGGCACGAGTTCGCCAATCGGATGCACGTCGCCGCGGGCCTGATGGATGCCGGTCGCACCGTCGACGCGCGCGCCTTTCTCGACGACCAGGTGCAGCGCGGCCCCATCGACTACCCCGTTGCGGGCATCGGTCTCGTCTCCGACCCGCTGCTGCAGTCGCTGCTCGGCGCCATGGCCCTCGAGGCGGGCGAACGCGGCGTCATGCTGACGGTCGCCGAAGACACGTTGCTCCTCTCGCCGTTGAGTGAGGTCGAAGACGTCGCTGCGGTGCTCGGCAATCTCGTCGACAACGCGGTGCGCGCGGCGGTGGCGGGTGCCGAGCCACGCACCGTGCAGGTCGGACTCTATGGTGACGGCGCCGATCTCGTGCTGACCGTCGGCGATTCCGGCTCGGGCATCGCACCCGGTGCCGACCCGTTCGGCGGCAGCCGCGCACCCGGTGGTCGAGACGATCGGGACGAGCGCGACGTCGGTCGTGTGCACGGGTTCGGCGTCGGCCTGCCGCTGTCGCGCGAACTCGCTCGTCGGCACGGCGGAGACGTCTGGGTCATCGACCCGGGCGGAGCCGGGAAAGGTGCCGTGTTCGGGGCGCGGCTGCGCGGCGTGCTGCGCATACTCGCGCAGCAGGGAGCCACCCCATGAACGGAACGGTGCGCGTCCTCGTGATCGACGATGACTTCCGCGTCGCGGGCCTGCACCGCGATATCGTCTCGTCGCGTCCGGGCTTCGCCGCCCTTGATCCAGTGCGCACGCTCGGCCAGGCATCCCTCGCCGTACGAGCCGAGCATCCCGACCTGCTGCTGGTCGACGCCTACCTGCCGGACGGCGACGGGATCTCGTTCGTGCGCGACTGCGATGTCGATGCGTTCGTCCTCTCCGCCGCCGAAGACGCCGCGACGATCCGCCGCGCCCTACGGGCGGGAGCCCTTGCCTACCTCACGAAGCCGTTCGACCGTTCCGTCCTCGCCGCTCGCCTCGACCGCTACGCGCGCTTCCGCAATCTGGTGGAAGGGGAGCGCGCTCTCGCACAGTCCGACCTCGACCGGGCTCTGGCCATCTTGCACGGCGGAGTCGACTCCGGCTCGGTCTCTCGCTCGGCGACCGAGCAGTTGCTGCTCGTGACCCTCGGCGATGACGAGGCCTCGGCCACCGAGGTCGCCGAACGCGCCGGGATCTCCCGCGCCACGGCGCAGCGGCACTTGTCGGCGCTGGCCGCCCGCGGCGTCGTCGATGTGAAGCTGCGGTACGGCACGACGGGCCGTCCCGAGCACCGCTACGCGCGAGCGCGGGCGTGAACCCCCTCTCCTCAGGAGTGCCAGCCGTTGAGGATCGCCCTCAGGCCCAGGCCGAACTGCCAGCCGCCGTCGAACGCGGCCGCATCGACCGTGCCGAGCAGTCGCACCACCCGCGGAAATCGCTCGGCGTGGGCTGCGAGCTCCGCCGGGTCGAATTCGCCGCCGGCACCGCCGGCGGGCTCGGCGACCTCCGCGAGCACATGTCCGATCGTGAAGGAGGCCAGGACGTCCAGCAGGGCGACCGTGAGCGGTCCGGGCTCGAACCCGTGCGGCTCCAGCAGTTCCAGTCCGCGCTCGAGGAATTCGTACTGCTCCGTCGTCACCAGCGGATGCGTCGCGACGATCGGCACCGCGCGCGGATGGCGCGACAGTTCGTCGCGGAACCCGCTCATCGCACGAGCGAGCAGTTCGCGCCAGTCGGCATCCGGCGCCGCGTCGGCGAGTTCTTCGATGCCGAGGCCGTCACGCCACAGGATCTCGGCGATCCCGTCGAGCAGTTCGCCCTTGCCCGGCACATACCGGTAGACGGCCATCGGGTCGACCCGAAGTTCGGCACCGAGCCGGCGCATCGTCAGCGCGTCGAGTCCATCGCGATCGACGAGGGCGAGGGCCGTGCGGAGAATGAACTCACGACTGAGCGCGGGTCGCGTCGGGCGCTTCCCCGCATCGCTCACGACTGTCTCCGTCCTCAGGAATCCCCGGTCTTCTCGCTGTCGGCGCGGAACCGCACCGCGGCCACCGTGGCGAAGCCTATCGCGAACACCACGAGCACCCCGATGGCCGGGAGCACCTCCGCGACGCCCGCAGTCTCCAGGCTGATTCGCTGAACGGCATCCAGCGCCCAGTACGCAGGGCTGACGTGCGCAGCCGCGCGCGCCCAGTCGGGAAACCCGGAGACGGGGGCGAGGGCCCCGCCGAGGCCCGCCATGAGCATGCCGACGAGGTTCACGATCGACATCGCCAGGTTCATGGACGAGACGAGGGCGACGATCATCACGCCGAAACAGGCGAGCACGGCCGAGAAGGTCGCCAGCACGAGCGCGAGCGCCCAGACGCTCCCGGTCGGCCGATAGTCGTAGAGCAACGCGCCCAACCCGACGACCGCGGCCAGCTGAACCGCCTGGATGAGGTAGGCGACCCCGACCTTGCCGACGACGATGTCCGCGGTGGAGGCTGCGCTCGCGCGCAGCCGGTCCCACGTGCCCCAAGCGTACTCACGGAAGAAAAGGGTGATCACTTGCTGCGTGGACAGGAACGCGAACAGCACGGCGAACCCGGGCACGACCTGCTCCGCGCCCGTCGCGTGCGCATAGCCCTGTGCGCGCAGCTGCGCCTGCGCGCCGGGCAGCATGAACGGGATGAGCACGAGCGGGATGGCGACCATGAGCAGGTGGACGGCGGGATCTCGCAGTTGCAGCAGTAGATTCGTGCGGGCGATCGCGACGCTACGCGGCAGTGACATGGGAGTCCTTCTCGGCGGTGAGAGCCGAAGGGTCCGGCTCGTCGGCGTGGTCGGCGCAGATCGCAAGGTATGCCGTCTCGAGATTCGCCCGCACGACCTCGACATCGGCGAGGTCCGCTGTGCGCACGCCCGGAGCACCCAGCGCCTGCGCGAGCGCGGCGCCGGGGTCGGTGACCGCTTCGCACGGCGAGAGCCACCGACCGTCGCTACGCCACCCCGCCACGGGCGGCGGCGCAGAGCGAAAACGGAGCCGCACAGTGGGTTTCGCGTGCCGGTCGATGACCTCGCCGAGGGGACCGTCCACGACGATGCGGCCGCCGTCCAGCATCGCGATCCTCGCGCCCAGCTCTTCCAGCTCTGGCAGATAGTGCGTCGTGTACACGATCGTGGCGCCGTCCGCCGCCATCCGCCGGACGACCTCGAGGATGCCGGCGCGTGAGGCGACGTCGGCCCCGACGGTCGGCTCGTCGAGGAAGAGCACGCGCGGCCGGTGCACCAGCGCGATGCCGGTGTGCAGGCGACGCTTCTGTCCGCCGCTGAGGGTGCCGGCCCGCTGACCTGCCTGCGGCGTGAGCCCGAGCAGATCGAGGATGTCGTCCGCGCTGCGACGGGCGACGGCTGGGCGCAACCCCGAGATCTCTGCAAACGCAGCCAGGTTCTGACGGCACGTCAGTTGCGGGTACAGTCCCAACTCCTGCGGCGCCAGCCCGATCCGCCGCCCGAGCCCGGCGGGAGCGCGGACGACGTCCACGCCCCCGACGCGCACGTGGCCTGCATCGGCACGCACCAGGCCGCTCATCACGCGGATCAGCGTCGACTTGCCCGCGCCGTTCCGGCCCAGCAGTCCGATCAGCTCCCCCGGTACAGCCGTCAGGTCGATGCCCCGCAGCACTTCTCGACCCGCGAAGCTCTTGCGCACCTCGCGCAGCGAGATGGCCGCGTCGGCATCCGTCTCGCCCGCTGTGCATTCTGGCGCTCCGTCTACACTGTAGATCATGTCTACACTGTAGACCCGGGTCTTGTCGGACACAACTCCCCGGATGCCGGCTCGGTAGGCTGAGGAGGTGAGCGATGGGGTGCAGCCGGCGATCCGGCGACTTCCGGACGGCACCGTCAAACAGATCGGGCCGCTCACCGGCACCCGGGTATGGACGGTGCCCGGCCGCGCGAATCGGCCGCTCAGCATGCCGCGCGAGCACGCCCACATCCTCGAGCCCGACGAGGAGAATCGCCTGTGCGCGTTCTGCTCCGAGCGGTACCTCGAGACCACGCCTGACAAGGCGCGGCTGGTCGGAGCGGACTTCACCGAGCTGCGGAAAGTGCCCGCGTCCGAGTTGAACGACACGGTCGCCGAGTTCCGCCGCTTCGGCAACCTGTTCGAGATCGTCTCGGCCGAGTACTGGCGTGAGAACCACGGCTTTCGCCAGCCCGCTGCGGTGTTCGAGTGGGCGCAGGAGTACCTCTCGGATCCGGCCGGTCGGGCGCACCTGGAAAAGCTCGCCGAGATCCGCGCGGCCGCCAGCGGAGAGACCGTGAGTATCGAAGAGGCCGCCCTGGACCTCCTCGGCGGATCGCACGATGTCATCGTCGCGCGCCGACACGTCGTCGACGGCGCCATGAGCGACGCCGAACTGGCTTCTGCGGGGACGCTCACTCCCGACGAGCACGCCGCCTATCTCGCGTTGACCGTGCAATCTCTCGCCGAGATCCAGGCCGCCCAGCCCCACGCCGCGTACGTCGCGGTGTTCCAGAACTGGCTGCGCCCGGCCGGCGCGTCCTTCGAGCACCTGCACAAGCAGCTCGTCGCGATCGACGACTACGGCCCGCAGGTCGACCACGAACTGCGGTTGCTCGCGCAGAACCGCGACCTCTACCAGCGCGAGATCGTCGACCTCGCCGTCGCTGAACGGCTCGTCGTCGCCGCGACCGACGGGGCTGTCGCGGTCGCCGGCGTCGGGCATCGCTACCCCGCGTTCGAGGTGCTCTCGACATCCGAGGCCAACCTGCCGCAGGAGCATTCGGCCGCTAGCATCCGCGCCGTCTCCGACCTCGTCCACGCGCTGCACGCGGCGACCGGCGTGCACGTGCCGACGAACGAGGAATGGCACTACCGGCCGCCCGGTGCACCGTGGCCGATGCCGTGGCGCATCGTGCTGAAGTGGCGCATCTCGAACCCCGCCGGGTTCGAGGGCGGCACGAAGATCTACGTCAACACGATCGACCCGTGGGAGCTGCGTCGCCGCGCCGTCGAGTCCCTCCATGCGCTGCGGGATGCCGGGGCGATCGCGCCCGGCATCCGCATCGGCGACGAGTGCACCCCCGCCGACGCGCGGCTGCGGTACGCGGACAGTGGGAGCGGCGACGCGTGAGCGGGGCGCCCATGGAGACGGATGCCGACGGTGCCACCGACGGCCCGGATGCCGCCGAGCGACTCATCTTGGACGAGTCCGCCGCCGCCCGCCGCGGTGTGCGTGCCGACGAGCTGGTCGTCATCGCGGAGGAATGCCCCGCGCTGGCACTGGCTGTCGCGGGCGAGTTCGGCGGCGATGGTGAGGTGCGCGCGGTGCGCGTCCACCAGGACGCGCTGACCGGGGAACAGACACTCGCGGCGAACGCCGCCGCGAGGGGCCTCACCGGTCGGGTGCGTTCGCTGCCATTGTCGCCCGGGCTCGTCCGGGGTGCGAGGGTCGTGCTGCTGCGCCTGCCGCGGTCGCTCGATGCCCTCCGCGATGTCGCGGGGCTCATCGCCGCGCACGCCGATCCCGCGGTCGCCGTGTTCGCCGGCGGGCGGATCAAGCACATGAGCCTCGGCATGAACGACGTGCTGCGCGCGTTCTTCCACCGGGTCGACGTCAGCCATGCGCGCCAGAAGTCGCGCGTGCTCATCGCTCGCAGTCCGCACGACGGCCGCGACCCGGCACCCACGGCGGCGCGCGTCGACGTGCCCGGACTCGAGGATGTCGCCGATGGCGTCGAGGTACGGGCATTCGGTGGCGCGTTCGCGGGAGCCCGGCTGGACCTCGGCACGCGGATGCTGCTCGCCTCGCTACTGCCAGCCGCGGTCGACGCTCCTGGTGGCACCGCGGACGACCCGTGGATCGATCTCGCGTGTGGAACCGGGATCGTCGCGGCATCCCTCGCTCTGCGTTGCCCGTCCGCACACGTCTACGCGACGGACCGTTCCGCGGCCGCCGTCGCCTCGGCGCGGGCGACGATGCTCGCGAACGGCGTCGCCGACC
Organism: Microbacterium sp.; assembly: GCF_049661145.1. Lineage (GTDB taxonomy): Bacteria > Actinomycetota > Actinomycetes > Actinomycetales > Microbacteriaceae > Microbacterium. The sequence goes on along the minus strand of NZ_JBASZT010000151.1, from coordinate 2,534 downwards.
GCGTGAGCGTCGTGCGTGACGACGCCCTGCGAAGCCGGGCGGATGCCGGCGCCTCGCTCATCGCGCTGAACCCGCCGTTCCATGCCGGGGCCGCGCTGACGACCGCGCTCGCGACGGCGCTGTTCGCCGACGCGGCCCGCGTGCTGCGCCCCGGAGGACAACTGTGGTGCGTGTGGAACTCACCGCTGCGCTACAGGCCGCACCTGGAGCACCTGGTGGGTCCGACGCGACAGGTCGCGCGCGGCCCGAAGTTCACCGTCACCGTGTCGACCCGGGGCTGAGCCGCCGAGGGGATACGAGCGATCAAACGATGCCGGCGCGGATGCCGTCGAGTGATGCCGCGACCTTCGGCAACCGCTGCGCCAGCGCGCTGTCGAGCTCTTGCAGGCGGTCTCGCGCGTCCTGCAGTACGCGGTCGCCCTTCGGCGTGACGTGGAGGTCGCTGGCAGCACCCGCGTGGGCGGTCGCATCCTCGACGAGACCATCGTCGACCAGGGTGCGCACGGCGGTGTGCGCGGACTGCACCGTGATGTGCGACCGACGCGCGAGCTCGGAAAAAGAGATGCCCGGTTCGGCATAGATGTGGCCCAGCAACCCGAACTTGCGAGTCGTGATGCCGAGGTCCTTCAGGATGGCGGAGAGCTGCCCCTCCCACATCGCCGAGACGGCCAGCAGCGCGATCACGGGGCTGAAGCGCTGCGGCTGCTGAGTCATGGGCTCAATGCTAGCGATCAGTCCCCCGGCGGGGCACGGGCCTCACCGACACAGGAGAAATCACCGAGACAGGACGTGTGATCGTCAACACGCCCTGTCTCGGTGAGATTTCCTGTCTTTTGTGGCGCGGCGACCCGTGCCCAGACCAGTCGCTGCTCAGCGCAGGCGCATCAGCTTCACACCGGCGACGATGATCGGCGCCATCAGCGGGATAAAGGCGATGGCGGCGAAGACGCCGATGTTGAGCACCGGGACGAGGAACGCGAACAGCGGCAGCGGCGCGATCCACCAGCTGACGACCTTCGCGCGGGCGAGCCCGAGGCTCAGGGCCAGCAGACCGCCCAGGCCGAGCAGCTGCGCGGTGAGGAACCATGGCATCATGCTGTCGTCCTTCGCGGTGGCGTTCAGCAGAACCGCCTGGTCGGGCGTGAGCACGTTGCCGGCCGCGACGAGGAACCAGTCCGACAGCAGCAGGCCGGACATCTGGATGGCACCGAACGCCACGAGCACCGCGGTGAGCGAGACCCAGACGCGGCCGCGACGGCCGACGAGCAGGATCAGGCCCATGACGCCGAGGGCGAGCGCGACCCAGGAGTGGTGCAGCAGGTTGGCGGACAGCAGGCTCGTCGCCGGGTCCGCGGCGAGCGACGCGATGTACCCGGCATCCCCCTCTTCGGTCTGCGGCGGCGAGAAGACCATCCCGGCGCTGAACAGCGCGGGGAAAGCGAGGAGTGCGGCGCCGGCGAAACGCGTGAGTCCGCGCGGGACGCGGCGGTCGGCGACGGTGGTGTCGATGGATGCCGAGGCGCGAACGGCGGCGACGGGCGAGAACAGGTCGGACATGAGAGGGTCTCCCTTCGAGGTGGATGTCGTCCGTGACGGAGACATCCGTGGATCAAGTGATGATCCGACTCTCCCGGTCGGGTGACCCGGGCGGGCAGGGAGCACGATCCCGCGTGGCGTCCCGTTTGTGGTCCCGGTTGCCGTCCCGCATCCGGTCCCACGGCGGCGGGCACGGTCAGCCGCGGCCGAGCCCCGCGTCGCGGGCACGCACGATCGCCTCGGCGCGGTCGGCGACCTGCAGCTTGGCGAAGATGTTCGAGATGTTGTTGCGGATCGTCTTGGGAGACAGGAACAACGTCTGCGCGATCTGCGGATTCGAGCGCCCCGCGGCGAGCAGATCGAGGATCTCGCGCTCGCGGGCGGTCAGCTGCGGAAAGAGGTCCTGCGGCACGTGCGTCGGTGGCCCCGAGACGAAGAACTCCCCGACCCGGCGGGCGATCGCGGCGCCGAACAGCAGCCCGCCGGCGGCGACGATCTCGATCGCGCGGCGGATCTCGTCCTGCGAGGCGCCCTTGAGAAGGTATCCGCGCGCGCCTGACCGCATCGCGGCGAAGACCGTCTCGTCGTCGTCCGACATCGTCAACACGACGACGGCGATGTGCGGATGCCGGGTCGTGATCTCCCGGGTCGCGGCGATGCCGTCGAGCTCGGGCATCTGCACGTCCATCACCACCACGTCGGGTTGCCGGGCGTCGACGGTCGCGATCGCCTCGCGCCCGTCTGCGGCGGTGCCGACGACGGTGACGCCGTCGAGCGAGCCGAGCAGCATGGCGAGGCCGTCGCGGTAGACGGGGTGGTCGTCGACGAGGACGACCTCGATGGCATCGGTCACGGTCGGGCTCCTTCGGCGGGCGTGGGGACGGTGGCGGCGACGATGGCGCCCGGGGCGATGTCGGCGGCCGGGTCACCGCGATCGGGCACGGAAGGCCGCGGCAGAACCGCCCGCACGATCGTGCCGGGGTCCGCGGCGAAGACCT
>NZ_JBASZT010000150.1:0-2238 GCF_049661145.1 Microbacterium sp. | reverse complement strand
CCGCGGACCAGCTCGCCGTGCTCGCTGCGGCCGGCGTGCCTGGCGCGGTGCCGGACGAGTGGTACGGCATCCTGCCACCGAGCTCGACAGGGCCGCTGCTCGACCCGGACCGTGAGGACGTGCGCGTCTCGCCATCGCGGATGCAGGCGCTGGAGGAGTGCCAGCTGGACTGGGTGATCGGCGATCTCGGTGCGGATGCCGGGGGCACCGTGGCGGGCCTCGGCACGCTCGTGCACGCCGCGATGGAGCACGCCGACGGCATCGACGAGGCAGCGCTGTGGGCCGTCGTCGAAGGTCGTTGGGACGAGCTCGAGTTCGAATCGGCGTGGCGCGACCGCGCCGAGCAGCAGCGCGCAAGGGATCTCGTGCGGCGCCTCGCGGGGTATCTGCGCCGCTTCGAGGCCGACGGAGGATCGCTGCTGGGAGCGGAGCCGCACTTCGAGGTGCCCGTCGCGTACGACCCGCCGAGTGAACACGGCGTGATCGTGAGCGGCTACATCGACCGTGTCGAACGGACCCGCGCCGGCGAGGTGGTCATCGTGGACCTCAAGACCGGCAAGCGCGAGCCGCAGACGGACGCGAAGGTTGCCGACAACCCGCAACTGGCGGCCTATCAGCTGGCGCTCGCGAGCGGGGCGATTCCCGCCGCCGACGGCCTCGTCCCCGGCGGGGCGAAACTGCTCGTGCTGCGGCCGACGGCGGCGACGAAGGACTACGTCGAACCGCGGCAGCCAGCGATGGACGACGAGGCCAGGGCGGCGTTCGTCGCGCGCATCCGCGAGGCTGCGGCGATCATGAGCGGCGACACGTTCTCGGCCCCGTTCGAGGAGCATTGCCGCGATGACTATTCGTACGGACTGTGCCGCATTCATACGATCGGGGCGGTGAGCGCGTCGTGAGCGCCGCGGCATCCGCTGCGCCGTCGGTGCCGGCATCCGTTTCCCGAGTGACTGTCCGCGTCACACCCGACGCGTTGTCGGCGGCACTCGGGCAGTTTCCGCCGACCGCAGAGCAGGCCGCCGTCATCGCGGCTCCCTTGGCGCCCGCGCTCGTCGTCGCAGGGGCCGGCAGCGGCAAGACCGAGACGATGGCGGGCCGCGTCGTATGGCTCGTCGCGACCGGAGCGGTGCGGCGCGACGAGATCCTCGGCCTCACCTTCACGCGCAAAGCGGCCGGCGAGCTCGCCGACCGCATCCAACGGCGCTTGCAGCGGCTCGGCGAGTTCGAGTGCCGCGGCCTCGTGCCCCACCTCGACGCGTTGCACGCGGCGGGACGCCTCGACGTGCTGGGCGAGCTTGAACGCGCCGGTGCGTCCGAGGTGGCCCGGCGAGCCGTGCTCGACGGGCTCGCGTCGGCGTGCGGCGCTCATCCGTCGCAGCCGACGGCGGACGCCGACACCTTGCTGCACCGCCCCACCGTCTCGACCTACAACAGCTTCGCCGACGCGATCGTGCGCGAGCACGCCGTGCGCGTCGGGCGCGATCCCGAGGCGGCGGTGCTCAGCGAGTCCGCGGCGTGGCTGCTGATGCGGCGCGTCGTGCTCGAGTCCGACGACGAACGGCTTGAGCTGCGCGACGAGGCACTGCGGACGATCATCGATGGGGCGCTGCGCATCGCGCGCGACGCGGTCGACAACCGCGTCGATCTCGATGAGCTCGCTGCTTTCCCGGCGCGGTTCGCCGACGTGCTCGAGCGGCCGTCGGCGAAGGCGGGAGTCGGGGTCTACGCCGATGTCGTGCGCGCCGCGGGCCGCGTCGGCGGGCTGGGGGTTCTCGCGGACCTCGCGCGTGAGTACGGCCGCCGCAAGCGGCGGCTGGGGGTCATCGATTTCTCCGACCAGGTGGCAGGGGCGTTCGACGTGCTCGCCGGGGCGAGCGCCGCGGCGAGCACCGGCGGGAATGGAGTCGCGGATGAGCTTCGGGACCGCCACCGTGTCGTGTTGCTCGACGAGTACCAGGACACCTCCGTCGTGCAGACCGACTTCCTCGCGGCCGCGTTCCGGGATGCTGCGGTCATGGCCGTCGGCGACCCGCACCAGTCGATCTACGGCTGGCGCGGGGCGAGCGCCGGCAACCTCGGCGGGTTCGCCGCGGCGTTCTCCTCGTCAGGCACCGCGTCGACCTATGCGCTGATGACGAGCTGGCGCAACAGCGTCGAAGTGCTCACCGCCGCCGGTGCCGTGCTGGCGCCGCTGGCGGATTCGGCTCCCGTCGCGGTCGAGCCGCTACGGCCGCGGCC
>NZ_JBASZT010000149.1:0-1568 GCF_049661145.1 Microbacterium sp. | reverse complement strand
GGCGTAGGAGGCGACCGCGTCGCGGCGCGCACGGTCGATGCCGACCGCCACCGACCGCAACATCCACCCCAGGGTGATGAGGACCCCCGCGACGATCAGGACGAACACGGCGTCGAGCACGATCGACGCCGTCGAGGTCGGACGCGCTCCCACCTGTATCAGTCGGACCGTCGCGTACGAGACCGGCACGAGCAGGGCCCACAGAATCTGCAGCGGCATGCGGAATGCGATGACGGCAGCGACCACCGCGACGTTGAGCAGATACCAGATCCAGGGCTCGCGACCGGCATCCCCACTCCGTCCCGCCGTCGCGGCGGGCCACGCGAGCAGGGCGATCGGAAACACGATCGCGAACAGTCCCGCTCCCTGCCGCACGGCGACCCCACTCCCACACGCGAGGATCATCAACGCGAGCGGCACGAAGACCCCGATCATGAGTCCGAGGCGCCACGCCGAACTCTCGTGCCCCGAGCCGAGCGCGTTCAGGAACGCCTGAAGGCCGAGCACGGTGGAGCCGAGCGCCACGACGACGTCGATGATGCGCTCGACGCGGGCCTGCGTGAAGGTCTCGGGACCGGCGGCGATGTCGCCGAGGGGCGCGCGAACGGCCGGATCGGCCGCCACCGCCGGCTTGTCAGTGGACACCGTCGCCGCCGCTGGGGCCGTGGGGACCGCTGGGCATGAGGCCGTCCTCCATGGCGCGGCGCAGCAGGTCGACCTTCGTGGGCGCCGGGCGCCCGACCTCGACGTACTTCACTCGAACCCGGGTGATGTTCTCCTTCGCGGTCGAGTACGCGATGCCGAGGCGCTCCGCGACGGCCTTCAACGGCAGGCCGGCGGCGTACAGCCGCAGCACGTCACGCTCGCGCCTGGACAACTGCGCGTCGGCGAACGCGCGATCGCCCTCGACCGCGCTCGCCCATTCGATGTTGTCGAGCGCGTCGCCTGCGGCGATCGTGCGGATCGCGGCGATGACGTCGTCGATGCGCGATGCCTTGCTGATCACGCCGGACGCGCCGGCGGCGAGCGCCTCGCGGACGGCGGCGGGACGGTCGGCGACGCTGTGGATGAGCACCGGAGAACCGTCGGCGACCAGACGCTGCACGTTCTCGGTCACGGTGGTCCCGTCGCCGAGAGTGAGATCGAGCACGACGACGTCGACCGGCGAGACCCCGGCATCCGCCCGCCACCGGAGGTAGGGGCAGACACTGCTGCCGGAGTACACGACCTGTGTCGCGCCGGTGCGCGCACAGGCGGCCTCGAGACCGAGCCGCACCGACTCGTGGTCGTCGATGAGAACCACCCGCGTCATGCCGCCAGCCTAGCCAGCACCGCCGAGCCGGGAGAGGACGGCGACGGCCTCCAGGTGATGCGAGTGGGGGAAGAGGTCGAGAGCGTGGATGCTCTGCGGCTCATATCCGTGCGTGCGGAAGGTGCCGATGTCGCGGGCGAGGGCGACGGGGTCGCAGGCGACGTAGACGACGGATGCCGCGGCCAGCGCCGACACCCGCTCGACGACCTCCCGGCCGGCCCCCGAGCGCGGCGGGTCGAGGAGCACCACCCCGCTG
>NZ_JBASZT010000148.1:0-43544 GCF_049661145.1 Microbacterium sp. | reverse complement strand
GGGCAGCGGGTGCCGGGGCAGCAGCCGGAGTGGGAGCCGGGGCGGGTGCGGGGGCCGCACCGGCGCCGATCCGTGCGAGGGTCGCGCCCACGGCTACAGTCTCGTCCTCGGCGACGAGGATCTCTTGCAGGGTGCCCGCGACGGGTGAGGGAATCTCGGTGTCGACCTTGTCCGTCGAGATCTCCAGCAACGGCTCGTCGACGGCGACGTCGTCGCCGACCTGCTTGAGCCAGCGAGTGACGGTCCCTTCGGTGACGCTCTCCCCGAGCTCGGGCAGGACGACATCCTTCGCGTCTCCAGCGGGGGCCGAAGCGGCAGGAGCGGGCTCCGCGGGCGCCTCCGCAGCTGGAGCGGGAGCGGGAGCGGGCTCCGCGGGAGCCTCGGCGGGCGTCGCGGCGGGTGCGTCGTCGGCGGCGGGCTGACCGGCACCGTCGCCGATCTTCGCGAGGACTGCGCCGACCTCCACGGTCTCGTCCTCTTGCACGAGGATCTCCTCGATGACGCCGCTGACGGGGGAGGGGATCTCCGTGTCCACTTTGTCGGTCGAGATCTCGAGCAGGCCCTCATCGGCCTGGATCGTGTCACCGACCTTCTTCAGCCAGCGGGTGACCGTTCCCTCGGTCACGCTCTCGCCGAGCGCGGGGAGGACCACGGATGTGCTCATGACTGTGTCTCCTTCAGAAAGTCCGATGTCTGGTCTAGCTTAGTGACCCCCGCGACCGCCGGTGCGGAGACGGGAGTGCGGGCGTTCAGATGGCGTGCAGCGGCTTGCCCGCGAGGGCGAGGAAGGCCTCACCCAGCGCCTCGCTCTGCGTCGGATGGGCGTGCAAGAAGGGGGCGATGTCCTCCGGGTGGGCCTCCCACCCGACGGCCAGCTGTCCCTCGGTGATGAGCTCGCCGACGCGGTCGCCGACGAGGTGCACGCCGAGCACGGGACCGTCGGTGAGTCGCACGACCTTGACGATGCCCGCGGTGCCGAGGATCTCGCTGCGGCCGTTGCCGGCCAGGTTGTACTCGTAGGCGATCGCGGTGTCGCCATACGTCGCGCGCGCCGCGGCCTCGGTCACGCCGACCGAGGCGACCTCGGGATGAGAGTAGGTGATGCGCGGGATCGTGTGTTCGGGCACCGCGGTCGGGTTCAGTCCCGCGAGCTGCTCCGCGACGAAGATGCCCTGCTGGAACCCGCGGTGCGCGAGCTGGAGGCCGGGGACGATGTCGCCGGCTGCCCAGACGTGGGCCACGCTCGTGCGCAGCAGATCGTCGACGACGATGAAACCGCGGTCGGTCGCCACCCCGGCCTCTTCCAATCCGAGGCCCGCCGTGACGGGGCCCCGTCCAACGGCGACCAACAAGTAGTCGGCCGACAGCTCCGCGCCGTCCTCCAGCGCGACGGTGACGCCGCCGTCCGTCTGCGTCACCGAGGCGAACCTGCTCGCCAGCCGTGCCGTGATCCCTCGCTTGCGGAATGCGCGCTCGAGGGACTTGCTGACGGAGAGATCCTCGGCCGGCACCAGATGATCAAGGGCCTCGACGATCGTGACCTCGGTCCCGAGGGAGCGCCAAGCGCTGGCGAACTCGACGCCGATGACGCCGCCGCCGAGCACGATGGCGGATGCCGGGATCTCGCGCAGCGCGAGCGCCTGCTCGCTCGCGATGATCCGGCCGCCGAGGTCGAGACCCGGGAGGGTGCGCGTGTACGAACCGGTCGCGAGGACGACGTCGGCACCGCGGTAGAGGTCGTCGCCGACCGCGACCGCCGGGCCGGCTGCATCGACGACGAGCCGACCGACACCCGTGACGACGGTGATGCCGCGCGCCGTGATCAGACCTTCGAGCCCTCGGAGCTTCTTCGCGACGATGCCTTCGCGAAACGCTGCGACGGCTTCGGCATCGATGCTCTCGAGCGATGCCGTGATTCCGACGGATGCGGCACCGCGAACCTGATCGGCGACCTCGGCGGCGTGCAGCAGCGCCTTCGTCGGGATGCAGCCGCGGTGGAGGCACGTGCCGCCCAGGCGATCCTTCTCGACGAGGACGACCGATCGCCCGAGTTCGGCGGCGCGCAGTGCCGCGGCGTAGCCGGCGGATCCTCCGCCCAGGACGACGAGGTCGGCACCATGCTCGGTCATCGGGTCTCCCCCTCGATGAAGGCGAGCAGCGATCGCACCGTCGTGGCGGTGGGCCCCTTTTCGGTCGCGCCCGCGGCCACCTTCGTAGTGCCGCTGCCGGCGATGTCCAGGTGCACCCAGGGGATGCGGGGGGCGTCCTGCTGGTCGGAGACCCTGCCGACGAACCGGCGCAGGAACAGCCCGGCGAAGAGCGCTCCGCCCGTCGGGTCGCCGATCTTCGCGTTCTGAAGATCGGCGATCGGGGAGTCGAGCTCATCCTCCATGTGTTCGGGCAGCGGCAGTGGCCATGCCGCTTCGCCGACGGCGGTGGCGGCGGCGAGGTAGCGCGCCACAGCATCCTCTTCACCCATGACACCGGTATGCCGGGTGCCCAGCGCAACGGAGATCGCCCCAGTGAGAGTGGCCACGTCGAGGATCACATCGGGTCGGGTGCGGCTGGCTGCGACCAGTCCGTCAGCGAGCACGAGGCGTCCCTCGGCATCGGTGTTGAGCACCTCGACGGTCGTGCCACCCAGCATCCGCAGCACGTCGCCGGGACGGATCGCGCGGCCGGACGGCATGTTGTCGGCGACGCACATCCAGCCCGTGACGCGTACCGGAAGGGCGAGCTTCGCCACCGCCTGCACGACGGCGAGCACCGTTGCAGCGCCGCACATGTCGTACTTCATCCCGACCATGCTCGTCGGTGGCTTCAGGGAGAGGCCACCGGTGTCGAAAGTTATGCCCTTGCCGACGAGGGCGATATGGCGGTCGGCCCCGGTCGGCGCGTACTCGAGGCGCACCAGGCGGGGCGGGCGATCGGATCCCTGCCCCACGCCGAGGATGCCCCCGAAGCCGCCATCGGCCAACTCCCGCTCGTCGAGCACGGCCACATCGATGGGCAGTCCCGTCGCTGCCTCGAGTGCCGCCTCGGCGACATCCTGTGGGCCGAGCCACTCGGCAGGGGTGCTCACGAGATCCTTGACGAGTGCCATCGCGGCCCCGACCGCGCGGGCGTGCGTGAGCGCGTCGCCGGCCGCTTCGGCATGCAGGACGACACGAGACGCCCGGGTCGGTGCCGGCGACGACTTGTAGCCGTCGAAGCGGTACCCGCCGATGACAGCGCCCTCGGCGATCGCCCGCCACTGCGCCCCGGCGGCGTCGTTCGCAATCTTCGGCGCGCCGACCGCGAGCGTCCCGAAGCCGGTCGTGGTCCGCACTGCGCAACCGACGGCGTCGCGGAGCGCATCGGCACCCGGTGCCGACCCGGTTCCGACGACGACCAGCGGCTTCGTCGTCGCCTCCGGCGCGTAGGCGCGCACAATCGCCCCGGCCGCCCCGGAAAAGCCCACCGCCTCCAACGAAGCCCGCAGACCCGGCCAGTCGTCGAGTGCGTCGGCGGCATCGGCCAGCGGGGGAAGTGCGAGGATCAACGCGTCGGCCTCGGCCTCGCGCAGCGGATCGGTGGAGTGCGACAGCTCGGGGAACGCCATGCGTCCATCCTAGGTACGGCCCCCGCACCGCTTCCGACGACCGCTCCTGTTCGCTGTCAGCGCGACACGGTCCTGCCATGGCCGCAGCCTCGTACAGTGGTTTCATGCCCCTGAGCGGTCCCCTCTATGAGCGTGTCGCATCGGCGCCGCCGGTACCGGCTGGTCTGCCGATGGTCGTCGTGCTGACAGGGTTCACCGATGCCGGCGGCGCCGTCTCGCAGATGATCGAGGTGTTCCGCGACGACCTCGCCCCCGCCCCCGTCGTGGCCTTCTCTGCAGACGTGCTGCTGGACTACCGTGCGCGCCGACCGATCATCACGTTCGATGCCGATCACCTCGCCGACTACCGCCCGCCGCGCCTCGAGCTCTCGCTGGCCCACGACGCCCTGGGTCAACCGTTCGTGCTCCTCGCGGGCTTCGAGCCCGACTTCGCCTGGGATGCCTTCACCGAGACCGTCGTCGGCCTGGCGGAGGGGCTTCAGGTGGCGACGGTCACCTGGGTGCACGCGATTCCGATGCCCGTGCCGCACACGCGACCCATCGGCACCACCGTCAGTGGCACGCGCCGTGAACTGACGAAGGCGCACTCGGTGTGGCAGCCGCACACCCAGGTGCCCGCGACGGTCGGCCATCTGCTCGAACACCGCTTCGCCGAGAGTGGGGCGGCCGTCTCGGGGTTCGTGCTGCTCGTGCCGCACTACCTCGCCGACACGGACTACCCGGCGGCGGCACTCGCAGGGCTCGACAGTCTGTCAGTGGCCACAGGGCTCGTCTTCGACGCCGACACCGTGCGTGAGGAGAACCGGGAGTACCTCGCGAAGGTCGACGATCAGGTCGAAGGCAACGCCGAGCTCACGGCGATGCTGCACACTCTGGAGGAGCGGTACGACGCCTATATGGCCGGGTCGAGCCTCGGCCAGCCGATCATTCACACCGGCGACCTGCCGAGTGCCGACGAACTGGCCGCCGAGCTCGAACGGTTCCTCGCCGACCGGCGTCCCGACGACGACAAACGCGGGCTCCGTTGACGGAATGCCCCGGCCGGCGCGGGTGTTGATGATGTAGCGATGTCCCGGGTGCATTCGGCTCTTGCGCACGGCCGGGGCGATCATGTATGCGACAATGGAGGCCTGACCCGTTGTCAGCACCAGGGCGATTCCTCCATGAGAAACCCGGGGGCTTGACAAGGGTCATACTCCTGTCCGAAAACCCGGCTACTCCGCCGGTGAAAGGCAAGACGTGACCTCAGGCACGAAGACCACCCGCACTCGCAAGGTCGATGAGACCGAAGCAGCGGAGACCACCGCGGACCAGGCGGTGGCGCAGACGCCGAAGGCCGCGGCCAAGAAGGCGTCCACGCGCGCTGCCGCCTCGTCCGCCAAGACGACGCCGAAGACCAAGGCCGCGGCGAAGACCGCCTCGAAGACGGTGGCCCCGCACGAGGACGAAGAGGAGATCGACGACGACGTCGAACTCGATGAGGCCGATATCGACACTGCCGACGACGTCGTCACGGCAGACGATGCCGACACGGACGACGCGGACGAGGCTACGACGTCGGACAAAGGCGCGAAGAAGGGCGCTTCCGCTCAGGAGGACGACGAAGAGGACGAAGAGGGCACCACCAAGCCCGCGTTCACGGAGCCGTTGCCCACCGGTGCGATCGTGATCACGTCGAGCGACGAAGACGACGTCCCGGTGTACTCGACGCAGATCACGGGAGCGACTGCGGACCCGGTCAAGGACTACCTGAAGCAGATCGGCAAGGTCCCGCTGCTGAACGCGGCCGAAGAGGTTGAGCTCGCGATGCGCATCGAGGCGGGCCTGTTCGCCGAGGAGAAGCTGTCGCACATGTCTGCGGCCGAGAAGTCCGGCCAGCTGGGCCTCGACCTCCAGTGGGTCGCCCGTGACGGTCAGCGCGCGAAAAGCCACCTGCTCGGCGCGAACCTCCGCCTCGTCGTCTCGCTGGCCAAGCGCTACACGGGTCGTGGCATGCAGTTCCTGGATCTCATCCAGGAGGGCAACCTGGGCCTCATCCGCGCTGTCGAGAAGTTCGACTACACGAAGGGATTCAAGTTCTCCACGTACGCGACGTGGTGGATCCGCCAAGCCATCACGCGCGCTATGGCCGACCAGGCGCGCACGATCCGCATCCCCGTCCACATGGTCGAAGTCATCAACAAGCTGGCGCGCGTGCAGCGGCAGATGCTCCAGGACCTGGGCCGCGAGCCCACACCGGAGGAACTCAGTCGCGAACTCGACATGACCCCCGAGAAGGTCATCGAGGTGCAGAAGTACGGTCGCGAGCCGATCTCGCTGCACACGCCGCTCGGCGAAGACGGCGACAGCGAGTTCGGCGACCTCATCGAGGACACCGAGGCGGTCGTGCCGGCGGATGCCGTGGGTTTCACGATGCTGCAGCGTCAGCTCGAGTCGCTCCTCGATTCGCTCTCCGAGCGTGAGGCGGGCGTCATCCGCATGCGCTTCGGTCTGGGCGACGGCCAGCCGAAGACGCTCGACCAGATCGGCGACACGTTCGGCGTGACGCGCGAGCGCATCCGCCAGATCGAGTCGAAGACGATGGCGAAGCTGCGGCATCCATCGCGCTCGCAGTCACTGCGGGACTACCTCGAATGAGCGCCGACGTCCCGAACGACGGCAAGGCTCTCACGGTCACCGTCGACGGGACGGCGTTCGCGCGGATCCCGATCCGCACGCGCGTCGTCCTGCGCGGTGACGACCTCGACACGTTCATCGCCGAGTACGCCGCCCCGGTCGTCCGTGACGGCGACGTCCTGTTCGTAACGGAGAAGATCGTCGCGATCACCCAGGGACGCTCGTTCACGCTCGATGAGATCCAGCCGCGCGCGCTCGCCCGGTTCCTGTCGAAGTACGTCACGCGCACGTCGTACGGAATCGGGCTCGGCATGCCCGAGACGATGGAGATGGCGCTCCGGGAGTGCGGCACCCCGCGCATTCTGTTCGCCGCGGTCGTCAGCGCGGTGACGAAGCTCTTCGGTCGGCGCGGAGACTTCTACCGCATCGCGGGCGACAAGGCACGGGCCATCGACGGGCCTACCAGCGGCACGATTCCGCCCTACAACAAGGCCGTCGTGCTGGGACCAGATCGGCCCGCGGAGGTGTCCGCGCGCCTGCGGACGCTCCTGGCGGAAAAGAGCGGCGTCACTGTCGATGTCGCGGTCGTCGACATCAATGACATCGGCGGCAACATCCTCGGTTCGACGCTCGACAAACCGGGTGAGCAGCGTCTGGTGCGTATCCTGCGCGACAACCCCCTCGGCCAGGGGCATCAGTCGACGCCGCTGGGCGTCATCCGCGCCGCGTAGTCGTCGGTGGACGCGGCCGGTATCGTTGCGAAGGTTTCGATACGCCGCGCACAGGCGCGCGGCTACTCAACCTGACACGCAGACGGATCAACGCCGCTGCGCGGCATTGATCCGCCTCGTGTCACCAGCCCATGGCGGCGCGGTACCGCGGCAGGTGACCGTGACGGATGCCGGTGGCGGTCGGCTTGTTCTCGAAGACGCCCGCCCCCCAGTTGCCCTCGACGAGCACGGGACCGGATGCCGTCGCGACGATGTCCCAGCCCACGTACCGCACTTGGGGAACGACGAGGGCGACCTCGGTGATGAGCTCGCGCACCCGATCCACGTCGGGCAGCACGAAGTCCGCGATGCGGACGCCCGTATCGGGGTGCGTCCCATACAGTTCGCCGTGGATGTCGTAGCCCATGCCCATGGCGCGCCCGTCCTCGTGGAGCGTCGTGTAGAAGCCGCCGAACGCGCCCTGGTCGCTGACCTGGCCGCGGCCGAACTTCTGGGCCATGTTGATGATCTCCGCGGTGCCGTCGTCTTTGACGAACGTCGTGACGCGCGTCGTGTTCGCGGTGCCAGGGGCGATGCGCTCCAGCTCGGGATGCTGCACGATCCGCTCCTCGACGAGCACCTGACCGCGGCTGATCAACTCGGCGCGGAAGGCTTCCCAGTTCGTGATGCCCGTGGTGTCGTAGCGGCTGACCCCGAAACCGGACTTGCTGACCGGTTCCTTCCCGATGAGCACCGGGTGCCGCTGCGCGAACTCGCGCAACTCCTCGGCATCCGTGTTCTCGACGTCGAGCCACTCCCGTCCGAGGAACCGGTCGAACAGGCGGTTGAACTCCAGTTTGTCGTGGAAGTGATGCACGAATGCCGGGTCGTCGAACTTCTTGGACAACTCCAGCGCGAGGGGGCTCGTCACCCAGGTAGCGCGCTCACTGCGCGTGAGGATCGCGAAATCGAACTCGATGTAGTCGTTGAAGCCGACGCGGTGACGCGCCGCGGACCAGAGCATGTCCGCAAGCACGAGGGGGTAACTCTTGCCGTGGACCCGCGCTGTCTTACGGGCGCGCCCCGTCACCGAACCGAGGTCGAATCCGCGCGCCCGCTGCAAGAGGAAACGGAGGCGGTCGTGAAGAGCGAGACCGCTCGTGGTCATGGGCGTCCTTCCGGACCGATGGAACAAACGTCCCCAGTCTAGAAGGATCGTCCCGGAAGGGCCGGGTCAGCGCGCGTCGGCGAGCCGGGCCGTCTCGTCGTGCCAGCTCGTGGCGACGGCGCGCAGCTTCTCCTCGTACTTGCGTCCGTGGTGAGCACAGAACAGCAACTCGCTGCCGTTGACCTCGGCGGCGATGTAGGCCTGCGCACCACACGAATCGCAACGATCGGTCGCGGTCAGGCGGTGCTCGAGGACGGGCTCTGCGGTGGTTGACATGCTCATTTCGGGTTCCTCCTCGATGCGTCGGCTGTGGTGCGAGTGCTTCACATACAACCACGGGTCGGGCGCACGAATGCCGCGATCCGGTCACATTTCGCTGTACGCGTACGGTGTCCGGCGTTCGCAGCTGTCAAGAGGCCTTACTAGAGTGTGTCAGCGACGAGGTGTCGACGTGCCTGGATACGCTTGAGGATTGTGACCGCCGAGTACTCCGCCCATCACCTCCAGGTGCTCGAAGGACTCGAGGCCGTCCGCAAGCGTCCTGGGATGTACATCGGGTCGACCGACTCGCGCGGACTCATGCACTGTGTGTGGGAGATCATCGACAATTCGGTCGATGAGGCCCTCGCCGGGTTCGGCACGAGGATCGAGATCCTCCTGCACCCCGATGGCAGCGTCGAGGTGCGCGATCGTGCGCGCGGAATCCCGGTCGATGTCGAGCCGCGCACGGGGCTGACCGGCGTCGAGGTCGTGTTCACGAAGCTCCACGCCGGCGGAAAGTTCGGCGGCGGCTCGTATGCGGCATCCGGCGGCCTGCACGGCGTCGGGGCCTCCGTCGTCAACGCGCTGTCGGAGCGACTCGACGTCGAGGTCGACCGCGGCGGGAAGACCTACGCGATGTCGTTTCGTCGCGGCGAACCGGGGGAGTTCGCGGGACCGCGCCCCGACTCGCCCTTCACGCCCTACGACCGCTCGTCCCAGCTCCGGGTGGTGGGCAGGGCCCCCAAGGGCGTCACAGGCACTCGCATCCGTTACTGGGCCGACCGCCAGATATTCACGAAGGATGCCGCGTTCCACCTCGACGAGCTCGAACAGCGCGCTCGCCAGACCGCG
Source organism: Microbacterium sp. (assembly GCF_049661145.1). Taxonomy (GTDB): domain Bacteria; phylum Actinomycetota; class Actinomycetes; order Actinomycetales; family Microbacteriaceae; genus Microbacterium. The sequence continues at coordinate 34,336 of NZ_JBASZT010000148.1, read as the reverse complement.
TTCCTCATTCCCGGCTTGGAGATCGCGATCACAGACGATCGCGGCGATGAGCGGGTCGAGACGCGCTATCGCTTCGACGGCGGCATCTCGGAGTTCGCCGACTTCCTCGCCCCTGACGCGGGCATCACCGACACCTGGCGTCTCGCCGGTTCGGGAACGTTCACCGAGACCGTCCCGGTGCTGCAGCCGGGCGGCGCGATGGTCCCCACCGAGGTCCAGCGTGAGTGCGAGGTCGATATCGCGCTGCGATGGGGGACGGGCTACGAGACCGTCACGCGCTCATTCGTCAACATCATCGCGACGCCGAAGGGCGGGACGCACCAGTCGGGGTTCGAACAGGGCCTCATGAAGGTCATCCGAACGCAGGTCGAGCAGAACGCCCGACGGCTGAAGGTCGGGACGGGCGAAAAGCTCGAGAAGGACGACATGCTCGCGGGCCTTACCGCCGTCCTGACCGTACGGTTGCCCGAACCGCAGTTCGAGGGGCAGACCAAGGAGATCCTCGGAACACCCGCCGTGCGCACGATCGTCGCGAACGTCCTCGCGAAGGAGTTGGGCGCCCGCTTCGCCTCGACCAAGCGCGACGACAAGTCGCAGACGGCGCTACTGCTGGAAAAAATCGTCTCTGAGATGAAGGCGCGCATCTCGGCGCGGACCCACAAGGAGACGCAGCGCCGCAAGAATGCCCTCGAGTCGTCATCGCTGCCGGTCAAGCTCGCCGACTGCCGCACGAACGACGTCGAGCAGTCCGAACTGTTCATCGTCGAGGGCGACTCGGCGCTCGGCACGGCCAAGCTCGCGCGCAACAGCGAGTTCCAGGCCCTACTGCCGATCCGGGGCAAGATCCTCAACGTGCAGAAGGCCTCGATCAGCGACATGCTCGGCAACGCGGAGTGCGCCGCGATCATCCAGACGATCGGTGCCGGCTCCGGCCGCAGCTTCGACCTCGATGCCGCCCGCTACGGCAAGATCATCCTGATGAGCGACGCCGATGTCGACGGCGCGCACATCCGCACACTGTTGCTCACGCTCTTCTTCAGGTACATGCGTCCGCTCATCGAAGCCGGCCGAGTATACGCGGCCGTGCCACCCTTGCATCGCGTCATCGTCGTCCACCCAGGCTCCAAACCCAATGAGACCGTCTACACCTACAGCGAGCAGGAACTGCACACCCTGCTCGCGAAGCTGCAGAAGGCGGGACGACGCTGGCAGGAGCCCGTGCAGCGGTACAAGGGTCTCGGTGAGATGGATGCCGACCAACTGGCGGAGACGACGATGGATCGCGCGGGCCGACTGCTGCGCCGCGTGCGGGTGCAGGACGCCGAGGCGGTGTCCGGCGTCTTCGAGTTGCTGATGGGCAGCGACGTCGCCCCTCGGCGGGACTTCATCGTGACCTCGAGCGACCGCCTCGATCGCGAGTCCATCGACGCCTGAGTGCCCGGGAACGACGCGGGGCCCGAAACCGATCTGGGGGGATTCGGTTTCGGGCCATCGCCGCGGCATCGAACGCATCACTCCCGGATGACGATGGCGCCCGATGGGCTGCCCCTCGTCCCCGAAATCACGGGAGTCATGCGTTGTGCTCAGTGAAGAACTGACTGGGGACCAGTTCTTCGGCTGCCATCAGCTTACGGGCGCGCCTGATGGCCCGCATGTGGACGAACGGATGAATCGTCTGCAACTTTCGTCTATGCCGCGGGGCTGCTCAGTCGCTGAGCGGGAGGGCAGCGGTCACCACCCAGCCCTCCGGCCGGTGCCCCGCTTCGAAGGTGCCCCCGAAGACCCGGAAGCGCTCGCGCAGCCTGACGATGCCATAGCCGGATGACGGAAGGCCCGCTGTCTGGGCCAGTGGCGAGTCATCGGAGATTCGCAGGTGAACCCAGTCATGCTCAACGTACAGCGCGATCTGCACCGAGCGTGCTCCCGTCGCGTGCTTGAGGACGTTGGTCGCGCTTTCTCGGATGACGCGGATCAGCGCGAGAAGCGGGGCGTTCGGCAGCCGGAGTTCGTCGGGAACATTCACCTCGACGTCAATGCCCGCGTCGCGCAACTCCCGCACGGCGGTCGTGAGCGCGCCTTCCAGACTGTCGGGCGAAGGTACGCGCTCGGGCCAGAGGTTCTCCTCACCACGAACCATCCCGAGCACGCGGCGGATATCGCTGAGCGCCTGGACGGCGGCGTCGCGAATGGCGGTCTGAGACTGACTGCGCGTCTGCGTGTCCTCGGTGCGTTCCAGCACGGCGGCGTGGAGTGCGACGATCGTGATCTCGTGCGCCACGATGTCATGGAGCTCGTCGGCGATGAGGTCGCGCTCGTGGCGCAGTTGCTCGGCGACTTCACGCTCGGTTGCTTCCAGTTGCATAGCCAGTGTCTTCGCTCTCTCGAATTGCTGTCTGATGGTGAGGCCGATCACCAGGCTCAAGACGCTCAGCAGAGCTATGACGACCCCTCCGAGCGGCTGAAAACCGGATTGGGGGTTGGTGATCGCGACGAACAGCCAGATGCACCATGCGAACGCGTAGACCGCGGTCAGGGCAGCGCTACAGGTGAAAGCCACGAGACCGAGAATCGCCGCGGCCGTCAGCAGACTGGTTGCGACCCCTACGATGCTTGCTGCGATGATCATGCAGATCAGCGCGACGGTCGCAACCGGCGGTCTCCAGGCGAATACGGCCACAGCGAGGGTCAGACTCGTGGTCGCCACTGCCGACGCGACGTTCGTCGCATCGACGTTCGTCGCGCGAAACAGCGAATCCAGAATGAGCGTGGCGGCGACGACCGCAATGAGGGTGCGGCGAGCCAGCGTGCTCAATGGGCGGTACGCCCAGAAGGGGGCGCGCAAGTACTCACGCACGCTCGCGCTGACGGTGGTCACCTCGCGATTATCCCGCGATCGGTCGCTGGGAAGACGACGCGTCAGCGATCACTTCCAGATACCGAGCTGTTGTCCGAGCCAATACCACATTCGATTCACCTCCTGCAATGTCTCGAATCGATTCTTCAAACAGAGGTCCCGAAGCACGACCGACGAACGTCTATTGAGCTTGCGACTTTTGTCGATCTCGACGACGACGGGCGAGCGAACAGGCGTCCGTAAACTGTCGTTGTGGCTGAGGCGATCCGGGTGGTCATCGTCGACGACGAGTGGCTGGTACGCGCGGCGCTGCGTGTCTTCCTAGAGTCGGCGGACGGTTTCGAGCTCGTCGGCGAGGCGGAAAACGGTGCGGATGCCGTGTCGATGGCGCGTGCCGAGCGTCCCGATGTCGTGCTCATGGACGTCCAGATGCCGAAGATGGACGGCATCGAAGCGACGCGCCGTCTCACGCAGGAGTTCCCCGGCATCAAGATCATCGCCCTCACGACTTTCTCGACTGAGCGCGTGATCGTCCCGATGCTCAGCGCGGGCGCCTCGGGGTTCCTCGTGAAGGATACGTCGCCCGACCGGATACTCGACGCCGCTCGTCTCGCCCACGAAGGCGGCTATGTGCTGTCGCCGCGCGTAGCCAAAGAGCTCGTGGCCTCGGTGCAGCAGTCGGCGGCCGCATCGCCCCGGGGCCTCACACGTGAGGAAGAACTGACCGATCGCGAGCTCGAGGTGGTCACGCTACTCGCCCAAGGCATGTCCAACGCCGAGATCGGGGCGGCCATGTTCGTCTCCGAGGCCACCGTGAAATCGCATCTCGGCCGTATCACCGCCAAGTGGAGAGTCCGCGACCGCGTGCAGGTGCTCATCCGAGCGACGCAACTCGGGCTCGTCTCGCTCTCGTGACCACCCCTATCAGGAGATGACCGTGCCCACAGCGGCCACGACGGCATCAAGCGGCTGTCCCGATGCATCTCGCTTCGCGCCGGTGGACGGCAGCTGACGTACGGCTCCATCGGCACCGAGCGCCCGCGGCTCGACACCCACCCATGCGAGGGTGAGCGTGTTCTCGCCCTTCAAGAAGCGGTGCGCGCGCACCCCGCCGGTCGCGCGCCCCTTGGCGGGGAACTCTTCGAGCGGGGTGACTTTGCCGCTGCCCGCATCCGTTCCCACGATCGCCTGCGACGAGCCCGCGATCGTCACGACGACCACGCCGGTCGGAGCGGACACCGCGTCGAAGGAGATGGTCTCCGCGCCGTCGGAGAGTCGGATCCCGGCCATTCCACCCGCGGCACGGCCCTGCGGGCGCACGGCCGCCGCGTCGAAGCGCAGCAACTGCGCGTCGCTGGCGATGAAGACGAGTTCGGCGCCGTCCGGCGCAAGGGCCGCGCCCACGACGTGATCACCGGGCTTGAGCGCGATGATCTCGACGTCGTGCTTGCCGGCGACGAGTTCCGACGTGGCGACTCGCTTGACGACGCCCTGCGCGGTGCCGAGGGCGATGAGCACGTCTCCGAGCGGCACGATCGCGACGACGTGCTCGCCGCCGGGCAGACCGAGGTACTGGTCGGCGCGGGTGCCGGCCGCCAGTTGCACGGCATTTGCCGGAACCGAGGGAAGATCCACCGGTGAGAAGCGCACGAGCCGCCCCGCGGTGGTGATCGCACCGAGATCGCCGCGCGTGGTGGCGTCAACGGCGACGCGGATGCCGTCGTGCTTCGCCCGGCGGGACGGCACGACGACTCCTCCCTCGGCGGTGACCTCGGACCTCACCATTCGCCCCGTCGCGGAGAGGAAGACTCGGCATGGCTCGTCGGCGATCTCCAGATCGGTAGGCGCGGCGCTGCGCGAACGCGGCGCCACCGGGCCGCCATTGAGCAGCAGCGTGCGGCGCGGTGTACCGAAGGTCTCGGCCGCGGCATCCAGTTCTCTGGCCACCTGCCGACGCAGGAGCGCATCGCTGGCGAGCAGTTCCTCGAGCTGTGCGATCTCGGCACGGAGCGTGTCGCGCTCGCTTTCGAGCTCGATACGCGAGAAGCGGGTGAGGCGGCGCAGCCGAAGCTCGAGGATGTACTCCGCCTGCGGCTCGGAGAGGTCGAAGACGCTCATGAGCTTGCTGCGCGCCTGCTCCGTGTCGTCGGAGCCGCGGATCACCTGGATGACCTCGTCGATGTCGAGGATCGCGATGAGCAGACCCTCCACGAGGTGGAGACGCTCCTGCTTTCGGGCGAGCCGGTAGCGGCTGCGTCGCGTGACGACCTGGATGCGGTGATCGAGGTAAACGCGCAGCAGTGGCTTCAGGCCGAGGGTCTGCGGCTGCCCGTCCACAAGCGCGTTGTTGTTGATGCCGAACGACTCCTCAAGGGGGGTCAGCCGGTACAGCTGCTCGAGCACCGCGTTCGGATCGAAGCCCGTCTTGATTCCGATCACGAGGCGCAGGCCGTGATTGCGGTCCGTCAGGTCGTTGACATCTGCGATCCCGGTGAGCCTCTTCGCGCCGACGGCGTCCTTGATCTTCTCGATCACCCGCTCCACCCCGACCATATAGGGCAGTTCCGTGACGACGATGCCGGTCCGGCGAGGCCCGAGCGACTCGATCGATGCCTTCGCGCGGGTACGGAAGGAGCCTCTACCGGTCTGGTAGGCCTCCGTGATGCCGTCGAGTCCGACGATGATTCCACCGCCGGGCAGGTCGGGTCCCGGGACGAACTCCATGAGCTCCGCCGTCGTGGCGTCGGGGCTCTCGAGGAGATGCACGGCCGCGGCGACGATCTCGATGAGGTTGTGAGGCGGCATGTTGGTCGCCATACCGACCGCGATGCCGGAGGCCCCGTTGACGAGCAGATTCGGGAAGGCCGCCGCCAGGACGGCGGGCTGCTGGAACTGGCCGTCGTAGTTGGGGATGAAGTCGACGACGTCCTCGTCCAGGTTCTCGGTCAGCGCCAGCGCTGCCGGTGCGAGGCGCGCCTCGGTGTACCGAGCGGCGGCCGGTCCGTCATCGAGCGAACCGAAGTTGCCGTGGCCGTCGACGAGCGGCACGCGCAGCGCCCATGGCTGCGCGAGACGCACGAGGGCGTCGTAGATCGCCGAATCACCGTGGGGATGCAGCTTTCCCATGACCTCGCCGACGACGCGGGCACTCTTGACATGGCCGCGGTCGGGACGCAGCCCCATATCCGCCATCTGGTACAGGATCCGCCGCTGGACGGGCTTGAGACCGTCCCGGGCGTCAGGGAGCGCACGTGAGTAGATGACCGAGTACGCGTACTCGAGATACGAATCCTGCATCTCCGCCGAGACGTCGACGTCCTCGATGCGTCCATGATCCTCCGGGATGGACGCGCTGCGCGAAGCTGCCATGAATCTGCGAGGCTCCCTGTGGTCGGGCGGAGTCGGGACGGCGACGAAAAGAAGGATGGGCCTCGTCCGCCGTGTGCGAGACTGGCCCCGATGTCCCTCAGCCTACCCGCGGACCCGCCGTCGGCCCGGAGCCTCACCGACGTCGTGCCGCAACTGGTCGCCTCGCTCGATGGCGCGTCCGACTGGTTCGCGTCGGCGCGCTCGGCGGTACTGGTGCTCGTGGACGGTCTCGGCCGGGGCAACCTGACCGCGCGTGCTGGTCACGCGCGATTCCTGACCTCGAGGATGGGAAAGAGGGATGCCGCCCGCACCGTGTTCCCCACGACGACGGCGACGGCGCTGACGAGCCTCCTGACCGGCACCGATGCCGGAGTCCACGGCATCGTCGGTTACCGCGCCCGCATCCCCGGCACGCTGCGTGCCCCGAACCAGCTGAAGGGTTGGGAGACCGATGGATTGGATCCGCTCACCTGGCAGCGTGCGCAGCCACTTCTGGAACGGGAGGCTGCGGGCGGCCGACGCTGCTTCGTGGTGTCCGAAGCGGCCTACGCGACTACGGGGTTCACCCGCGCGCTCCAGCGCGGCGCGGAGTTCGTGAGTGCGGCCACCCCTCGTGAACGGCTGCTCGCCGCTGCGGACCTCGCCGCCGCCCACGCCGGCGCGCTGATCTACGTCTACCTCCCCGAACTCGACAAGATCGGCCATGCGCACGGCTGGGAGTCGGCGCAGTGGGTAGCGGGCCTCGAGATCGTGGATGCCGCCATCGCCGAGTTCGGGGGGCGCCTTGACGCACGGACCGGCGCCGTCGTCACGGCCGATCACGGCATGGTCGACGTCCCGGCTCACCGCCACGTGCTGCTGCGGGAAGGGGACGCGCTCTTGGGAGACGTCGAGATCGTCGCGGGGGAGCCGCGGCTGCTGCAGCTGTATGTGAGCCGCGGCGCGACCGAGGATGTGGCGGCACGTTGGCGTGCCGCCGAGGGCGGTCGATCCTGGGTGCTCACGCGCACCGAGGCGATCGCCGCCGGGCTGTACGGTGCGACGGTGGATGCCGAAGTCGTTCCGCGCATCGGAGACGTGCTCGTGGCGGCGCGTGCGATCGTCGCCTACTACGACGACCGGCTCGCGGACAAGAAGGCGCAACGCATGATTGGACAGCACGGTTCGCTCGCCGATCAGGAGCGGATCGTGCCGCTCATCCGGCTGGGCGCCTCCGCCGGTTGAACACCGCCGTCAGGAACCATCCTCGGTCCGCGCTCCGAAGACGATCTCGTCCCATGACGGCATCGAGGTGCGGCCCTTGCGGCGAGACACCTCGTTCATGACGGTGGGCTCGAGGTGCTCGTCGCCGTCGGAGCTCTCGCCGCCGTCGGCGTCGGCGGGTGCTTCGTCGTACCCGGGCTCGAGCGCATCGAACAGCGCAACGGGAGAATGCTGTGGCTCCTGCGTCGCCGCGGCGGGCACTCCGTCGCGCTGACCGCGTCGACGCCGCAGCGCTTCGAGGAGATCGGCGGTCTCGGCCGAGGTCACCGTCTGATCCGGTGCGCGTTTGATCGCGGCATCTTCCACCGCCGCAGCCACGGGAGTACGCACTTCCTGGCGAACGATATCGATCTCGGGCGCCCCGGACTCGCCGCCACCGTCACGCCGACGCGGCCCGAAAGCGCCGGAGTCGAACCGCGAGGAGTCCTTCAGCGGCGAGGAGTCCAGTGCGCGCAAACGGGGGATCAGGCCCTCGGGCAGCGATCCCTGGCGGGAGAGCTGGGTGGCATCGGCGTTCTGCGGCGCCAGGCTGCTACGGCGAGGGTCGAAGCCCCAACGGGCGTCGTGGTCGATGTCGTTCGCGGTGAACTCGAGCTTGACGACCCAGCCGGACTCCTCCTTCCAGCTGGTCCAGCGTTCACCGACGGCGCCGGCCTCGGCGAGCTTGGCGCGCACGGCGACGCCGAAGGTCGGCTGGGCGGTGCCGTCGATCTCCCCGGCGACGAGCACGGGTACGGCGAGTGCCTGGTCGACGACGTGCTCGCGCTCGGCCAGCACGGGGTGCTCGAAACGCTGCACATCCTCCAGCCGCGCGCCGAGTAGTTCGGCGACCTCTTCCGCGGAAAGCCCCGAGCGGATGTGGGACTGAATCTCGCGAGGACTGGGCCGAGAACCGCGGGGCTCGGCGTCGCGTTCGATGCGACGCAGTTGCGATCGCAACGTCTCGTCGACGGCGAGCGCGAAACGATCGCCCGCCTCCGTAGCGAGGACGAGCACGCGCTCTTCGATCCCGATGACTTTGAGCTGCTCCATGAGAATCGCCCCTCCAGATCTCTGCGTGGGCATCATTCGACTTCCCGGCCCATGCTGGCACGGCCGACCCCGCCGATCCGGGAATATCCCGGGCGCGCCGTCAGTTTCACGCGTCGCACCCGCCAGAAGCGGGGCTCACCGCGGCGGTCATTTGCGAAATGGGGAACCGTCGTGCAAACTATCGCCGCCCGCAGGACGCGCCTCGCGTTCGACCGCGGGCCGGCACTGGCACAACCTGGAAGTTGAGAGCATGGCGACCGACTACGACGCCCCCCGCAAGACCGACGACGACAGCGAGTCGATCGAGGCCCTGAAGGAGCGCGTCCCCGACAAGTTGTCCGCGTCCGTCGACGTGGAGGACGCCGACAATCCGTCGGGGTTCGAACTGCCCGGCGCCGACCTGTCCGACCTCGAGCTCGATGTCGTCGTCCTTCCGCCGCAGGAGGACGAGTTCACGTGCATCGAGTGCTTCCTGGTCAAGCACCGCACGCAGATCGACCACGAGACCTCCGCCGGGGCGGTGTGCATCGAGTGCGCCTGAAGCGAGAGTCCTCGTGACGTGACTCAGACTTTCTCGCCCCCACAGGGCGGCGACGCCCCTGAAAAGCGACAGCGCCCCTGAGAAAGCTGATGCGCTGAGTCTCCTTCGTGACGCCGGCCCGATGGCCGGCGTCAGTCGTGTCGGGTCTTCTCCGCGGCGCGTTGCGCTCGTTCGATGGCTGCGACCACCCGGTCGGGCGTCCGCGTGGAAAAGACCCACTCCGTCACGGGATCACGCGGGTCGGTGACGGGCACGCGCACGACCGGGTCGATCCCGCCGCGGAGGAGATGCCACGCGCTCCGCGGCAGCGCCGGACCCCGCGCAGAACGCGCCTCCGCCCCGACAAGACCGACGGGCGCCCCCAGTTGCGACACCGGGATATGCGCCCGCCCGACGCGTAGTTCGCCCCCCGACACGATCACGAGCGGGGAAGCGAACAAGAGCACGGTCATGAGGGACGCGGCGACGAGGATGCCGACGACGAGCGCGACCGTCGCGTCCAGCGGCACGAACACGAGAGCCACCATCGGCGCGACGACCGCGGCGCTGAGCAACACCCACAGCGAAGGGCTCAGCCGCTCGCGATAGTGGACATCGGTGGGAGAGGCGGCAGCGGTGGCGATGTGCATTACCCTCGTGGAGTGATCGATTCCGTGGACGTTCCCATTATCGCGTCGCACGTCCCCGCCTACGCCCACCCGGGTGACGCGGGTGCGGATCTCGTCGCCACCGAGGCTGTGCACCTCGAGCCCGGCGAACGCGCACTCGTCGGAACGGGCGTGCGGATCGCATTGCCTGAGGGCTTCGTGGCATTCGTCGTCCCGCGCAGCGGTCTTGCGGCGCGGCACGGCATCACGATCGTCAACGCCCCTGGCACCGTCGATGCCGGTTACCGCGGCGAGATCCGGGTGTCGCTGCTGAACACCGACCTCCACGCCTCGTACGACGTCTCGGTCGGTGACCGCATCGCCCAGGTGATCGTCATGCCGGTGCCGCGGGTACGCTTCACCCCCGTCGAGGAGCTCCCGCAGTCTTCGCGCGGCGAGCGCGGTTTCGGGTCGACGGGCTATCAGACAGGAGTCTCTTCGTGAGCGACGTCAACGGAACCGCCGCCGATGGCGGCCGGGCATCCACCGGTCCATTCGACGAGTCGGAGGCGAACCCCGTCCGCCCCTACATCGACCTCGGCGGCATCAAGGTGTTGCCCCGCGAGGGACTCAACCTGCGCCTGGAGGTCGAGGAGCAGTCCAAACGCATCGTCGCCGTCGGCCTCGACTACGCGGACTCGACGTTGCAGGTCCAGCCGTTCGCGGCACCGCGCTCCACCGGGCTGTGGGACGAGACGCGCGACCAGATCCGACAGCAGATCCGGCAGCAGGGTGGTCGCGTGGAGGAACGGGAGGGACCGCTGGGTCCCGAGTTGCTCGCCGAAGTCCCGGTCGCGGGTGCTGATGCCGCCACGGGCAAGCGTGTGGCCCGTTTCGTCGGCGTCGACGGCCCTCGCTGGTTCTTGCGCGGTGTCATCGGGGGAGCGGCCACGGGCGACATCGAGGCGGCCGGAAAGGTCGAAGACCTGTTCCGCTCGATCGTCGTGGTGCGCGGCGGAAGCCCCATGCCCCCCCGCGATCTCATCCCGCTGAAGATGCCCGCCGCACCGGGCACCGCATGAGCACGCCCGACGACGAACAGCCCGGCTCCCGTCTGTCGGGCGACGGCGACCGCACCGATCCCGTCGTGCCGCCGCCGGCATCGGCGTCGGAGATCCTCGGTCAAGCCCTGGGGGACGCTGCTCGCAAGGCGGGCCTGGACCCGAGCACCCAGGCACACACCGGTCACGTCGTGTGGGGAGCGATGGGTGGTTGGCGCGGCCTGCTGGAGAGCGTGATCCCGGGGCTCGCGTTCGTCCTCCTGTTCACGTTCACGCAAGACCTCGTGCTCTCGCTCGTCGTCTCCGTCGGGCTCGCCGCCATGCTCACCGTGGTCCGCCTCATCCAGCGTTCGACAGCGAGCGCGGCACTCGGCGGACTTCTCGCCACAGCTGCCGCAGCCGCGTTGGCGCTGTGGACGGGTCGGGGTCAGGACAACTTCGTTCCAGGGCTCGTCACGAACGCCGCTTACGGGACGGCGTTCCTCGTATCCGCACTCGTGGGGTGGTCGATCATCGGACTCGCGGTCGGCTTCCTCATGAACGAAGGCACAGCGTGGCGCGCTGATGCGCGCAAGCGGCGGGTGTTCTTCTGGCTCGCCATCGCGTGGGCCGCATTGTTCTTCGCGCGGCTCACCGTGCAACTGCCGTTCTACCTCGCTGGCGACGTCACGACGCTGGGAACGCTCAAGCTCATCATGGGACTTCCGCTGTTCGCGCCGCTGATCGCCGTGACCTGGCTGGCGGTGCGCGCCGTATATCCACGGCCGGATTCCCCTTCGCAGGCATGATAGATTTATCTTGACATCAAGATAAATTCTTCCCGGCACGGCGACGCGCGAGTAAGGGCTACCTCACTAGCCGGAGGCCGCGCCCGCGGGGAAGATGGAAGAGCGCGCCACACCCCGTGCGGTGCGAAGCGCACGCCGACGAAGGCGCCTGCGACCCAGGACGAAGGAGAGCACAGCATGTCCACTGTTGACAGCTTCGGAGCCAAGAGCACCCTGACGGTCGGTGGCACCGACTACGAGATCTACCGCATCGACACCGTCGCCGGCTACGAGAAGCTCCCATTCAGCCTCAAGGTGCTTCTGGAGAATCTGCTGCGCACCGAGGACGGTGCGAACGTCACGAAGGCGCAGATCGAAGCGCTCGGGACATGGGATCCGGATGCCGATCCCGACACCGAGATCCAGTTCACCCCCGCCCGCGTCGTCATGCAGGACTTCACCGGGGTCCCCTGCATCGTCGACCTCGCGACGATGCGCGAGGCGGTCACCGCTCTCGGTGGCGACCCGAGCAAGATCAACCCGCTCTCACCGGCCGAGATGGTCATCGACCACTCCGTCATCGCCGATCTGTTCGGCACCGAGAACGCCCTCGAGCGCAACGTCGAGATCGAGTACGAACGCAACGGCGAGCGGTACCAGTTCCTGCGCTGGGGCCAGACCGCCTTCGACGACTTCAAGGTCGTCCCGCCGGGGACCGGCATCGTCCACCAGGTGAACATCGAGCACCTCGCAAAAGTGATCTACGACCGGGTCGGGCGCGATGGCGTGCTGCGGGCTTACCCCGACACCTGCGTCGGAACCGACTCGCACACCACCATGGTCAACGGGCTCGGCGTGCTCGGGTGGGGCGTCGGCGGCATCGAGGCCGAGGCGGCCATGCTCGGTCAGCCCGTGTCGATGCTCATCCCGCGCGTCGTCGGCTTCAAGCTCACCGGCGACATCCCGGCGGGCGTCACCGCGACCGACGTCGTCCTCACGATCACCGACATGCTTCGGGGGCACGGTGTGGTCGGAAAGTTCGTCGAGTTCTATGGCGCGGGCGTCGCGTCGGTGCCGCTGGCCAACCGTGCCACGATCGGCAACATGAGCCCGGAGTTCGGCTCGACCGCCGCGATCTTCCCGATCGACGACGTCACGCTGGAATACCTGCGTCTGACGGGACGCGACGAGCAGACGGTCGCCCTCGTGGAGGCCTACGCCAAGGAGCAGAAGCTCTGGCACGATGCCGCGCACGAGCCGGTGTTCAGCGAGTACATGGAGTTGGATCTCGGGACCGTCGTCCCCTCGATCGCAGGCCCCAAGCGTCCGCAGGACCGCATCCTGCTGTCGAAGGCGAAGGAGCAGTTCGAGAAGGACATTCTGAACTACGCCGCGCCGAGCGTCTCGAACGACATCGTCGACCTCGAGTCCCAACACTCCTTCCCGGCCTCCGACCCGGGCGGCGCCCCCGGGGAGGAAGAGCCCGCGACCAGGCCGGTGCACATCTCCAGTGGGGCGCCCGCCTCGGCATCCAACCCTGTCAAGGTCACTCCGCCGGAGGGGTCGGCGTATCTGCTCGACAATGGCGCGGTGACGCTCGCAGCGATCACGTCCTGCACGAACACGTCGAATCCGTCGGTCATGATCGCGGCCGGTCTGCTGGCGCGCAAGGCTCGCAACAAGGGACTGAAGCAGAAACCGTGGGTGAAGACCACGCTCGGCCCGGGCTCCAAAGTCGTCACCGACTACTACGAGAAGTCCGGGCTCGACAAGGACCTCGAGGGCCTCGGCTTCTACACCGTCGGCTACGGCTGCACTATCTGCATCGGCAACTCGGGACCGCTCATCGAGGAGGTCTCCACCGCCATCAACGAGAACGATCTGGCGGTGACCGCCGTCCTCTCGGGCAATCGCAACTTCGAGGGTCGCATCAGCCCCGACGTCAAGATGAACTACCTGGCCTCGCCGCCGTTGGTCGTCGCCTACGCTCTGGCGGGTTCGATGCACTTCGACTTCGACACCGATCCGCTCGGCAAGGACACCGCCGGCAACGACGTGTTCCTCAAGGACATCTGGCCCTCGCCCGACGAGGTGCAGGAGGTCATCGACTCGTCGATCTCGCGTGACCAGTTCATCAAGCAGTACGCCACCGTGTTCGACGGTGATGAGCGCTGGACGAGCCTGCCGACGCCCGAGGGGCCGATCTTCGAGTGGGATGCCGATTCCACCTACGTCCGCAGAGCTCCCTATTTCGAAGGGATGTCGATGGACCTCACGCCCGTCGCCGACATCCACGGCGCGCGGGTGATGGCGACACTCGGCGACTCCGTCACGACCGACCACATCTCGCCGGCCGGCAACATCAAGGCCGGAACCCCCGCCGCGCAGTACCTGACCGAGCATGGTGTCGCGCAGAAGGACTTCAACTCCTACGGTTCACGCCGCGGCAACCACGAGGTGATGATCCGGGGCACTTTCGCCAACATCCGGTTGAAGAACGAGCTGGTCTCGGCCGTCAACGGCGGCCAGATCGTGGAGGGCGGATTCACTCGCGACTTCACACAGCCAGGCGGTCCGCAGTCGTACATCTTCGACGCGTGCCAGAACTACGCTGCCCAGCAGACGCCGTTGGTCGTCTTCGGCGGCAAGGAGTACGGTTCCGGTTCTTCGCGCGACTGGGCTGCGAAGGGCACTTCCCTGCTGGGCGTGCGGGCCGTCATCACCGAGAGCTTCGAGCGCATCCACCGCTCGAATCTCATCGGCATGGGAGTCGTGCCGCTGCAGTTCCCGGAGGGCCAGTCGTGGAAGTCGCTGGGTCTCGACGGCACCGAGATCGTCTCGATCGAGGGGCTGCAACAGCTCAACGAGGGCATCACGCCGAAGACCGTCAAGGTCACCGCGGCCCCGAGCGAGTTCTCGCCTGAGGGCAAGGAGACCGTCGTCTTCGACGCCAAGGTTCGGATCGACACCCCTGGAGAGGCCGACTACTACCGCAACGGCGGCATCCTCCAGTTCGTGCTTCGCTCGCTCGTGTGAGCATCGGACAGTTCGTTTCGCCCACTGCGCCGGTCCGCGCCGAGCGCACCGGTCGTGGCACGTACGCAGGCGGTCCGCTCGTGCACAACCGGCGCACTCTCGTCGGACGCGCGTGGGCGAGACCGCGACGTAGACTCGTGTGATGAGCCTGCTCGAGAAGGTCACGGGTCCCCGCGACCTCGACGACCTGTCGGCGGCGCAGCTGACGCAGCTCGCGCAGGAGATCCGTGACTTCCTAGTGCAGAACGTGGCGCGCACGGGCGGCCACCTCGGGCCGAATCTCGGCGTGGTAGAACTGACGATCGCACTGCACCGCGTGTTCGACTCGCCGCACGACCCGTTCGTCTTCGACACCGGTCACCAGTCGTATGTGCACAAGCTGCTGACCGGGCGCCAGGACTTCAGTGGACTGCGTTCGCGCGGCGGCCTGGCCGGGTACCCGCAGCGGTCGGAGAGCGAGCACGACGTCGTCGAGTCGTCGCACGCATCGAGCTCGCTCAGTTGGGCCGACGGCATCTCGCGTGCGCTGTCGCTGACGGGTCGCAAGGACAGGCACGTGGTGGCAGTCGTCGGCGACGGAGCGCTCACCGGGGGCATGACGTGGGAAGCACTCAACAACATCACCGACGACAACGACCGCAACCTCGTCATCGTCGTCAACGACAACGGCCGCTCCTACGCTCCGACGATCGGCGGCATGGCCCGGTACCTGAACCGGGTGCGCACGACGCAGCAGTACGAGAGTCTGCGTAAGGGGTCAGCCTCCTTCTTCCGGAGGCTGGGGCCAGCCGGCCACGCCGTGTATCGCGGCGTCCGCGGCGGAACGCACGGCTTTCTGTCACGATTCACGGATAACGCCGCCCTCTACTCGAACCTGGATATCAAGTACCTCGGGCCGATCGACGGCCACGATCTGGACGCCCTCGAGGAGACGCTGCGCCTCGCGAAGGCCTACGGCGCGCCGGTCATCGTGCACGTCATCACCGAGAAGGGACGCGGCTACGAGCCCGCCCGCAACGACGACGCCGACCAGTTCCACGCCGTCGGCAGGATCGATCCCGCCACCGGCGAACCGCTCGGCGCGACGGACGCCGTGGCCTGGACCGACGTGTTCGCGGACGCGCTGGTCGCGGCAGGTGAGCGACGGCAAGACGTCATCGCGATCACCGCCGCAATGCTGCGTCCGACCGGGCTGCAGCCGTTCGGGCAGCGCTTTCCCGACCGCGTCTATGACGTGGGCATCGCGGAGCAGCATGCCGTCACCTCCGCCGCCGGCCTCGCGTTCGGTGGACTGCACCCGGTGGTCGCGATCTACGCGACGTTCATGAACCGCGCCTTCGACCAGGTGCTGATCGATGTCGCGCTGCACCGCGCCGGGGTGACGTTCGTGCTCGATCGCTCCGGTATCACGGGACCCGACGGGCCGAGTCATCACGGCGTGTGGGACCTCGCGATGCTGCAGTTGGTCCCCGGCATCCGCATCGCCGTCCCCCGCGACGCCACGCGCCTGCGCGAAGAGTTCGACGAGGCGATCGCCGTCGGGGATGCGCCCACCGTCGTCCGGTTCCCCAAGGGCGCCGCCGCTGCGGAACAGCCCGCCGTCGAGCGGCTGACCGACGGCACAGACGTGCTGTGGCGTCATGGCGAGCAGGACGTGCTGCTTGTGGGCATCGGATCCATGAGCCAGTTGGCGGTCGACGTCGCCGAGCGACTGCGCGCGCAGGGCATTGGCGCGACGGTCGTCGATCCGCGCTGGGTCGTGCCGGTGCAGCCGTCCATCGTGACACTCGCGGCATCCCATCGCCTCGTCATCACGATCGAGGACGGGATCCGCGTCGGCGGGATCGGGACGCGCGTGCGTCAAGTGCTGCGCGAGGCCGGCGTCGACACCCCCGTCGACGAGTTGGGGCTGCCCGACGAGTTCATCGGCCATGCGACACGGGAGCAGATCTTCGAGGATGCCGGCCTCTCGGCCACCAAGATCGCACAGGACGTCGTGGCGCAGGTGCTCGGTACGCGCATCCCCGTCGCCCGTCCCACCAGTGACACCGGCGCGATCTGGACCGTCGCCGATCATGAGCAAGAGCAGCCTCGCCCCGAGCCCCGCAGCGAGCACCAGGGGCTCTGACCCGAAAGTCTCGCATCCCCGACGCAGACTTTCTCGCCCCACGGCGCGGCAGCGCCACTGAAGAGCTGATGCGAGAGTCTCGTGACATGACCCAGACTTTCCCGCCCCACGGCGCGGCAGCGCCACTGAAAAGCTGACCCCCGAGTCTCGCCTCCCTGGACAGGTGTTCTCGCCCCCACGGCGCGGCAGCGCCGCTGAGAAGCCGACCCCGATCCGGCGCTACGCGCTCTGCAATGCCGCGACAGCGCCCGCCCAGGAATGCGGGATGGCCTCCGGCCGTGTGCCGGTGTCGGTACCGGCGATCGCCTCCGAGAGCAGATATCCGTCGGTCAGCGCGTCGCCGGTGATGACGACCGAGAGCAATTCGATGCCGCAGGCGGCCCGGACGTTCTCGGCGCACGCGGTGAGCACCGCGGCAGACAGGTCCGCGTTCAGCGGCAGGTCGACGCGCGGGTCACTGCGCACGAGGTCGCGCAGCGCCGCACCGACGATGTTGCCGGTGCGCTCGGTGACGTGCACGACCTCGAGCTCGAACACCCGAAGGTCGGCACCCGTGACCACGGGCCGCCAGTCGAAGGACGCGTGCACGAGGTGCTGCCGACCGGCAGCGCCGGTGAGTTGCCGCGCGGGCAGATCGGTCGATCGTACGCGCGTGTCCACGCGCCGGTACCACGCCAGCACCGGGAAGACGGCGTGGGTGCCTGGCCCGAGCACCACGACATCTCCCGCACGGTGCCCGCGTCGGGAGTGTCGGCGCACGAGGGGGCGCCCGTTGCGGGTACGGATGGCGGCCTCCCCCTCGTCGATGGTCACCAGCAGCAGCTTGAACAGGGCCGGGACGACCAGCAGAACGGTCAGCACCGCGCCGCCGGTCTTGATGAGCGCGTTCATGTTGCTCGTGCCGAACAGCGAGGTGATGGTCTCGATCACACTCATAGGATGCCGCGTGCCGTCGCCCGCTCCGGGACAGATCCACGCCGCGCGATCAAGAGTTCACCCACCCGTCGCACGCTGTTGGGTCGGGGAACGGTGACTGCAACCCGTGGAACGATGAAACGGTGAGCACCGCCAATCTGTCCCGCGACGAGACCTCCGCCCGGGCGCGCACGATCAGGCTCGACGAAGTCGAGGTCGACCTGGACCTGAGCCGGGCCGCCGACCTCACCGTCGAGACCTTTCCGACAACGGTGACGCTGACCTTCGACGCGGAGGTCGCGGAGACCTGGATCGACTTCCTCGGCGCCTCGGTCGATCGGCTCACCGTCAATGACGTCGCCCGCGAGGTGGAATGGGACGGCGCCCGCATCCGCCTCGACCGACTCTCCGGCCGCAACACCGCGACCATCCACGCGCATGGCCGATACAGCACGTCGGGGGAGGGGCTGCACCGCTTCCGGGATCCCGTGGATGGCGAGGTGTACCTCTACACGCAGTACGAGCCGGCCGACTCCCGCCGCGTCTACCCGGTGTTCGAGCAGCCTGACCTCAAGGCGCGCTGGCGCTTCACCGTGAGCGGCCCGGCGGGCTGGCGGATCCTCTCGAATGGCGCAGAGACCGCGCGCGAGGATGTGCCCGGCGGCATCCGCGTCTCGTTCGAGGAGACGCCGCCGCTGTCGAGCTACCTCACCGCCGTCGCGGCCGGTCCGTATCACCGCGTCGACGGCACCTGGCACGGTGGTGTGGTGAACGCCGTGGGCGACGCCGACCGCGCGGTCGCGCTCGGAATCCTCTGCCGCGCGTCGCTCGCGCCGCATCTGGTCGACAGCGGCGATGCAGAAGAGATCCTCGACATCACGAGGCGTGGCCTCACGTTCTTCGAGAGCGCGTTCGGCACACCCTACCCGTGGGGGAAGTATGACCAGATCTTCGTGCCGGAGTACAACCTGGGGGCAATGGAGAATCCGGGACTGGTGACCTTCACCGAGTCCTACGTCTTCCGCGGCGCGGCGACCGCCGCACAGCATGAGGCTCGTGCGAACACGATCCTGCACGAGATGGCGCACATGTGGTTCGGCGATCTCGTCACGATGCGGTGGTGGGACGACCTCTGGCTCAAGGAGTCGTTCGCCGACTTCTCCGGCGCCTACGCCGCGGCGTCCACCGGCCTGTTCCCCGACGCGTGGGCGACGTTCGCGAGCCGCCGCAAAGCGTGGGCGTACATCCAGGACCAGCTGCCGACGACGCACCCGATCGTCGCCGACATCCTCGACCTGGAGGCGGCGAAGCTCAACTTCGACGGGATCACCTACGCGAAGGGCGCTGCCGTGCTCAAGCAGCTCGTCGCGTTCGTGGGGGAGGAGGTGTTCCTCCGCGGCGCGCAACGGTACTTCGCCGACCACGCGTTCGGCAACACCACCCTCGACGATCTGTTGTCCGCCTTGGAAGCCGCATCGGGGCGTGACCTGCGCGCGTGGAGCGCAGCGTGGCTGGAGACGACGGGGATGTCGCTGCTTCAGTTCGAGCGCGAGACCGACCGGCTCGTGCAGACCTCTCCGCGGCCGCACCGGCTGTCGCTCGGCCGCCTCCGGTTCGACGGCGATCGGCTCGTGCCCATGCCGCCGACACCGCTCGAGGTCCACGAGGCCCGCACCGCCATCGCCGTCGACCTGGAGCAGGCGGACCTCGTCATCCCCAACGTCGACGACGCGACGTACGCGAAGATCCGGCTCGACGCGAGATCGACGGATGCCGCCGCGCGCGCCCTTTCGTCGATCGACGACACCGTGGCGCGCGCCGTCGTCTGGGCGGCGCTGTGGGATGCCACGCGCGACGGCGAACTCGCGGTCGCACGGTACCTAGGGATCGTGGCCCGACACGCCCTCGCCGAGCCGAACGTCGCGCTGCTGTCGGGCGAGCTCGCTCACGTCGACTACGCCATCGGCCACTACGCCTCCGCAGGATCGCGCGACGGTCTGGCCCGCGGCTGGCTCCAGACGGTCTGGGATGCGTTGCACGCGGTCGAGCCGGGCTCCGACGCACAGTTGGCCTGGGCCCGCGCCCTCGCCGCCGCCGCGGCACGCGATGAAGCCCATGCGGCCGACATCGCCGCCATGCTGCGGGGTCGCGTTCCGGCGCCGGACGGCCTGCGGCTGGATCCCGATCTGCGGTGGAGCCTGCTCATCGCCCTGTCGGCGACCGGCCATGCGACGATGGCGGATGCCGATGCGGAGCTCGCTCGCGACGCCACCGCGTCCGGTGCCGTCGCGCACCGCACCCTGCTCGCCGCGCGCCCCGAGGCCGCCGTCCGCGAAGGCGCCTGGCGGGCGGCGTGGGACGACCGCACGCTCAGCAACGATCACCTCGACGCGACGATCACCGGTATCCGCGCCGGTGATCGTCGCGATCTCGTCAGCGCGTTCGACGACGACTACTTCGCCCGCCTTAGCGGCGCGTGGAACGACCGGAGCATCGAGATCGCACGGCGTCTCGTGCGCGGGCTGTTCCCGGCGTCCGACACCCTCACTCCCGTGGATGAGTGGCTCGAGGCGAACACCGGCGCGCCGGGTGCCCTGCGGCGCCTGGTGATCGAGCAACGAGACCACCTCGCCCGCGACCTGCGCGTGCGCGCAGCGCAATCGCACCTCTAACTCGGAAGTCTCGCCACGTGAGGCACGCCTTCTCGCCCCACTGGCGCGGCAGCGCCACTGAAGAGCTGAGCCGCAAACCGCGTTTCGACTCCTCGCTGGCGCTCGTCGCTCAACGAGCGGTGGGGTTTCCCGTGCGTTGAGCGAGCGCAGCGAGTCGAAGCGCAGTTCGCTCTCAGGCCCCGATGCCGCGTATCGGCGGGTGGTGGAACGTGTCGCCGAAAGCCCGTTCCGACGCGCCCTCTCGATCGAGGTAGGGCGAGGCCCCGCCGTCGATGAAGGGCCAGCCGGCGCCGAGGATGAGGCAGAGGTCGATGTCCTCCACCTCGGGCACGACACCCTCGTCGAGCATGAGTTTGATCTCCTGAGCGAGCCCGTCCTGCACACGTGTCAGGATTGCGTCGGCAGATGGCGGGGTCTTGCCGACGGCATCCTTCACGACCTTCAGGGCTGTCTTCGTGAAGCCCGTGACGCGACCGCCTCTGTCCTTCTCGACGACTTCGGGAAGTTCCGCGAGGGCATGGAAGTTCTCGTTCGCGTAGAAGCGGTCGGGGAAGGCGCGCGCCATCGTGTCCTGCACGTGGGCGGCCACCTTCCACCCGACGAGATCGATGAGCTGGAACGGACCCATCGGCAGCCCCAACGGCGCGAACGCCTGCTCGACGTCGGCGACGGGTGTGCCTTCGTAGACGGCGCGGGCGGCCTCGCCCATGACCTTCGCAAGGAGCCGATTGACGACGAAGCCCGGAGCATCGGCGGTGAGCACGGCGTTCTTGCCGAGGCCCTTCGCCACGACGAAGGCGGTCGAGAGCGCGGCATCGGTCGTGTTCGGTGTCCTGACGATCTCGATGAGCGGCATGACGGCGACCGGGTTGAAGAAGTGGAATCCGACGAGCCGCTCGGGGCGGGCGAGCTTCGCGCCGATCTCCTCCACCGACAGCGACGACGTGTTCGTCGCGAGGATCGCGTCTTCGGCGACGATCTGCTCGATCTCTCCGAACACGGCTTGCTTGACGCCAACCTCCTCGAACACGGCCTCGATGACGAAGTCGCAGTCTGCGTACGCGCTCTTGTCCGTCGTGCCGGTCACGAGCGCACGCAGCTTGTTCGCCGCGTCCGCATCCAGCCTGCCTTTGGTCTCGAGCTTGCCGATCTCGTCGTGGATGTAGGCGACACCCTTGTCGACGCGCACCTGGTCCAGGTCGGTGATGAGCACCGGTACCTGCAGCTTCCGGACGAACAGCAGCGCGAACTGGCTCGCCATGAGTCCCGCACCGATGATGCCGACCTTGGTGACCTTCTTCGCGAGCTCCTTGTCCGGCGCGCCGACGGGTCGCTTGGCACGCTTCTGCACGAGTTCGAAGGCATACATGGATGCCGCGAACTGATCGCCCGTGGCAAGATCTGCGAGGGCCTCGTCCTCACGAGCGAAACCCTCCGCCTTGTCCTTCGGGGAGGTCCCGCTCTTCGCCTTCTCCAGCAGTTCCAGTGCTGCGTAAGGAGAGCGGGGTACGATTCCGATCTTCGACTCGAGCATCCCACGCGCGACCTTGATCGCGACGGGCCACTTGACCGTCCGCTCGATCCTGCCGGGGACGTTCTTGCGCTCGACTTTGGTCGCGCCGGTCAGCACGCGGTCGGCCCACGCGAGCGAGCTCTCCAGGAACGTCGCAGCCGGGAAGATCGCATCGAAGATGCCGTAGTCGAATGCCTGTTGCGGCTTCAGCATGCGGTTCTGCTTGAGCGGGTTCGAGACGACGACCTCGAGCGCATTCTCGATGCCGATGAGGTTCGGCAGCAGGTAGGCGCCGCCCCACCCCGGGATGATCCCGAGGAACACCTCGGGCAGCGCGATCGCGGCCGCCGACGCGTCCACCGTGCGATAGTCCGAGTTCAGTGCGATCTCGAGGCCCCCCCCGAGGGCGAGGCCGTTGACGAAGGCGAAGGTCGGGATACCGAGGTCGGAGAGCGACCCGAGGACCTTGTGCCCGAACTGCGCGATCAGCCGCGCGCCGTCCTTCGAGCCCACCTTCGTGACGTCGGACAGGTCGGCGCCGGCGGCGAGGATGTACTGCTTGCCGGTGATGCCGACTGCCTGGATCTCACCGGCGGCGCTGCGCTCCTTGAGCCCGGCGAGCGTCGCGGCGAGCTCCGTGAGCGTCGCCGGTCCGAGGGTGTTCGGGCGGGTGTGGTCGCGGCCGTTGTCGAGGGTGATGAGGGCCAGCACCGCTCCGGAGGGCAGTGTCACGTCGCGCACGCGCGAGTGGGTGATCACTTCGTCCTCGGTCAGCGCCTGGAGGGGGGAGAAGTCGATCCCCGCGTACTGTTCAGCAACTGTCTTCGTCATGGCTCAGCGCTTCCCCTTCTTGCCGTTGTAGTGGAGGTTCTCCCAGATGACGGAGCCGCCCTGCCCCAGACCTACGCACATCGCGGTCAGCCCGTAGCGCACGTCGGGGCGTTCGGCGAACTGCGCAGCGAGCTGGATCATCAGGCGCACCCCGGACGCCGCAAGGGGGTGGCCGAGGGCGATCGCGCCGCCCCACTGGTTGACGCGCGGGTCGTCGTCGGCGATGCCGAAGTGGTCGAGCAGCGAAAGGACCTGCACCGCGAACGCCTCGTTGAGCTCGAACAGTCCGATGTCGGCGATCGTGAGTCCCGCCTTGGCGAGCGCCTTCTCGGTCGAAGGGATCGGGCCGATGCCCATGATCTCCGGCTGTACGCCGGCGAACGCGAACGAGACCATGCGCATCTTCGGCCGCAGGCCGAACTCCTTGACGGCCCGTCCGCCAGCAACGATCGACATCGTTGCGCCGTCGGTCAGCGGCGAGGAGGTCCCGGCGGTGACGCGCCCGTGCGGGCGGAAGGGCGTCTTCAGCGCTGCGAGATCGGCCATCGTCGTCTGAGGTCGCCGCCCCTCGTCCTCGGTGGCCAGACCCCAACTGCCCTCGGCGTCCTTGATCGCGACGGGCACGAGGTCGGGCTGGAATCTGCCCGCCTCGTACGCCGCCTGCGCCTTGTGCTGGCTCAGCATCCCGAAGCGATCGCTGCGCTCCTTGGTCAGCTGCGGGAAGCGGTCGAAGATGCGCTCGGCGGTCACGCCCATGTTCAGCGCGCCCGGGTCCACCATCTTCTCGGCGACGAACCGCGGGTTCGGGTCGGCGTTGCCACCGATCGGGTAGTGGCCCATATGCTCGACGCCACCCGCGAGGGCGAGGTCGTACATGCCGGAGCCGATCGCCGCGCCCATCATGGCGACGCTCGTCATCGCTCCGGCGCACATCCGGTCGATCGCGAAACCGGGCACCGTCTGCGGGAGACCCGCGAGGATCGCCACCGAGCGGCCCAGGGTCAGTCCCTGTTCGCCGGTCTGGCTGGTCGCAGCGATCGCGACGTCGTCGACGCGATCGGTCGGAACAGCGGGATTGCGTTCCATCAACCCGATGGTCGCCTTGACGGCGAGGTCATCGGAACGGGTGTTCCAGTACATGCCCTTCTCGCCGGCGCGCCCGAACGGGGTGCGCATGCCGTCGACGAAATAGACGTCCGAAAGCTCGGCCACACTGCCTCCAAAGTTTGAGATTGAGTCCAGCGTACGGTGACACTCAGTCTCGCGTAATCGCTTGGATCGATTCTACGACGTCGCGTCCGAGGAGTCGGCGATCGGGTGCAGAGAATCCACAAACGCCTGCGCGATGACCGGCGAGGTCAGCGCGATCTGCCATGGCCGGGCGCCGTACGCGGCGAGCGCGTCGGCGATGGATGCCGCGTCTACCTCCTCGGGAGGCGCCCACGCCACGCGACGGAGGGTGTCCGGGGTCAGCAGGTTCTCCGTCGGCATCCGCAGGTCCCCCGCGAGTTGCTCGACGAGCGGCCGCGCGGCCTTGAGACGCGCGTCCGCGATGGGGTTACGATCCGCCCAGGCCCGCGCCGGCGGTATCCCGTCGCCGGGCGCGCGCTCGGTCGGCAGCAGCGGATCAGCGCGTCCGGCCTGGATCGCAGCCCACCAGCGGTCCAGCTGGGTGCGGCTCGCGCGACCCGTGAAGTCCTTCACGCGCGCCAGTTCCTGCTTGCTGGCGGGTTCGGCCAGCACCGCCGCAACGAGCGAACGATCGGGAACGAGCCGCCCGGGCGAGGTGTCCTCCTCCTGCGCGAACTCCTCACGGGCGAGCCACAACGATCGAGCGACGGCGAGCGCGCGGCGCCCGCGCACCGTGTGCAGGCCGCTCAGACGACGCCACGGCTCTTCTCGGGCGGGTTTGACCGGTCGCTCACGGACGGTCTCGAACTCCTGGGCGGCGATCTCGGTCTTGCCTTGCTCGGCGAGCTCGGCGACGAGCACGTCGTAGACGTCGACGAGGTGCAGCACGTCGAGAGCCGCGTACTCGAGCCACGGCTGCGGCAGCGGGCGCGTCGACCAGTCCGCCGCCGAGTGCGCCTTGGCCAGCGTGATCCCCAGGGCTTCTTCGACGACGGCACCGAGACCCACCCGCTCGTGGCCGAGCAGCCTCGCCGCGAGTTCGGTGTCGAAGATCGACGGCGGCACGAGGCCTGCTTCGCGCAGCGACGGCAGATCCTGGCTCGCGGCGTGGAGGATCCACTCGGTGTCGCCGATCGCCTGTTGCAGCGCAGCGAGATCTCCGATCGCGGGCGGATCGAACAGGAAGACTCCCGCCCCCCGGCGAAACACCTGGATGAGATACGCGCGCTGCGAGTAGCGGAAGCCGGAGGCACGCTCCACGTCCACGGCGACCGGCCCCGTTCCCCCGGTGAGGACCGTCGCGGCAGCGGCGAGACCCTCGGCATCCGCGACGACGTCGTACTCAGCCACGCGACCCCCCGCGGACGCCCGACGCACGGTGCGCGCCGAACACGGCAATCCCCTCCGACCCTGGCGGCAGCCCCGCCAGCATGCAGACGAGCTCCGCCCAGGCGTCGACGTGCGCCGTGAGGTTTCCACTGGGCGACCAGGATGCGCGCAGCTCGATCTGCGCGCCATCGCCCTCATCGGCAAGGGCGCCGAACCCCTTCGACAGGGTCTTGGTGGCGGTGCCGGACGCCGAGTCGAACCGCGCTCCGCGCGCGTGCAGGGCATCGAGCAGCCACGACCATGCAACGTCAGCGAGGAGGGGATCGACGCCGATCTCGGGCTCGAGCGGTGCCTGGGCGAAGCAGACGACACGCCAAGGCCCGCCCCACGCGTCCGGCTCCTGCGGGTCGTGCAGCAGGATGAATCGGCCCGTGCCGTAGTCGGAGTCGACGCCTTCCGCGGAGGGACGCACATCGCCGGCGAAAGCGATCGCCTCGGGCGCCAGCGAACCCGGCGCGCTGATCTCACGCACGGTGAAATCCGCACGGAAGGTCATGTCACGCAGCGCCTCCGCAACGGCGTCGAAGACCGGCGGAACAGAGTCATCCACGGCCACAGACTAGAATGACCAGACGATGAAGGCATCCAGGCGCGCCGCCGTCGACGGCTCACGATTCGGCGCACTGCTGATGCTGCGTTCACTTGCGGTGGCGCTATCCGCCGCTCTTCTCACGACCGTCTCGCTGCTCGCGGTCGTGGCGATCCGCCTGGCGCGTCGCGTCGTGACACCGGCCTCTCGCGCCGCCGACACGCGCATCGTCGACATCGACGTGCCCGCGCAGACGATCACGCTCGCCCGCACCCCCGACACCGAGCTGCCGGGGCGCTACGGCCTGTTCACCCGTGGTACGGCGGACTACCTGAAGGTCGGGTCTGTGCTCGCCAGCGACGCGAACACAGTGAAACGGAAGCTCCTCACTCAGGTGACCGGTGCCGCCTCGCTCTCGGCGGACGCGGCGTTCAGCGGCTGGTACTACGAGCGTCCGGAGGAGCTCCACCTGCCCTTCACGCTCGAGCACGTTCCTTCCGCAGTGGGCACCTGTCCGGCATGGCTGTTTCCGGCCGACGATGCGGTCACGGAGCCGATCTGGGTCATCCAGATTCACGGCCGCGGCACGACTCGAGCGGAATGCCTGCGAGCGGTACCCGTGTTTCGCGCCCTCGGCATCACCTCGCTCCTCGTGTCGTATCGCAACGACGGTGAGGCACCGCGCTCGCGCGCCGGCACCTACACTCTCGGGGCCACCGAATGGCGTGACGTCGACGCCGCGATCGGTTGGGCACGGCACCACGGCGCACGGCGCATCCTGCTGATGGGATGGTCGATGGGCGGCGCGATCGCACTGCAGGTCGCGCTCGGCTCGGCGCACCGCGAACTGATCGTCGGTGTGGTTCTGGATTCACCCGTCATCGACTGGCGCACCGTGCTGTCCTACCAGGGCAAGGCCCTCGGGCTTCCGGCGCCGGTCACCGACCTTGCGATCGGCGCATTGCGCACCGAATGGGCAAGCGCCGCGACACGCGTCGACGGCTCGATTCCCTTCGACCGGCTCGACATGGTCGCGCGGGCCGACGAGTTACGGTATCCGATTCTCATCCTGCACAGCGATGACGACGGCTTCGTGCCCTCGAGTGCGTCTCACGCGCTCGCCGCAGCGCGGCCGGACCTGGTCGACCTGCAGGTGTTCACGACCGCGCGCCACACGAAGCTGTGGAACTACGATCAGCGGCGCTGGACGGACGCGATCTCGCGGTGGCTGCGCGTGCACGGGCTCGCGCCCGCGGAGGCGGCGTCGTGACCGCCGCCGTCACAGGCGTCGTGCGGCTGCGCGAGCGTCGGCCGGAGGTGTCGGGTGCCGAGATGGTCGCTGCGCTCGTGCCACCCCCGCAGTTCGACGACGCGACCTTCGATACGTACCGGGCCGATCCGCACTTCCCATCGCAGCAGGAGGCGAAGGATCTGCTCGCGTCCTTCAGCCGCGGGGGAGCACCGGCCGAGCGTGGCGGGCTGTTCCGTCGCGCCAAGAAGGCCCACGACCTCAAGCCCGGCGTGTACCTGGACGGCGGATTCGGCGTCGGAAAGACGCACCTGCTGGCATCCATCTATCACGCCGTGCCGGCACGCCGGAAGTACTTCGGCTCCTTCATCGAGTACACCGCGCTCGTCGGGGCGCTCGGCTACCAGAAGACCGTCGAGCTGTTCCGCGGCGCGGATCTGCTGTGCATCGACGAGTTCGAACTCGACGACCCGGGCGACACGATGGTGATGACGCGCCTGTTGGGCGAGCTCGTGCCTACCGGCACGAGGCTGGCGGCGACGTCGAACACGCCACCCAACGCCCTCGGCGAAGGCCGGTTCGCGGCGCAGGACTTCCTGCGCGAGATCCACGCGATGGCGGCGAGTTTCCAGACGATCCGCATCGACGGCACCGACTATCGTCAGCGAGCGCTCGATGGCCACGCCGTCGCGCTCGACGACACCGGCTACCGCGAGGCGATCACGGACGCCGCGGCACACGCGGTCGTCTCGGACGATGCCTTCAGCGACCTCATCGACCATCTCGCGACCGTGCACCCCTCTCGTTATCTGCGCCTCATCGACGGCGTGTCGATGATCGGTCTGCGCGACGTGACCACGCTGGAGGACCAGTCCGCCGCGCTGCGTCTGGTCGCCTTCGTCGACCGCGCCTACGACGCCCAAATCCCGGTGCGCGCCACCGGACGGGCGCTCGATGGCGTCTTCAGCGACGAGATGCTCGCCGGCGGGTATCGCAAGAAGTACCTACGCGCCATCTCGCGGCTTGGCGCGCTGACCCACTCGTGAGCGAATCCCCGGCCAACGTGCGGTCGGCATTCAGATGCTCGAAATGCGATGTTCACATTCGCCCTCGGGATGTAACCAGCGCGAAACACGACACGCACGCCGCCGGTAACCCCGTATCGCGAAACTAGTCGCGCCCGGAGAGCCGCAACCCGAATGCGCGCGGTCGCTGCGGGGCCTTGAGTAACACGACACGAATGAGGATTCTCATGGATTCAGGCAATTTCGCTTGGTCGATCGCGGCGACCGCACTGGTTTTGTTCATGACGCCCGGTGTGGCGTTCTTCTACGGCGGATTGGTGAAGGCCAAGAGCGTCGTCAGCATGATGATGCTGAGCTTCGGCGCGATGGGTCTCATCGCCGTGCTGTGGGTCGTGTACGGATTCAACATGGCCGGCATCGCGGAGCGCGAGAGCTGGGGATTCGAGTTCTCCGGCAATCCGTTCACCGAGAACTTCGCGCTGGCGGGCTATGACAGCGCCACGCTGGTCGGTGCCACGTTCGGCGCGACCTTCGCGATCATCACGGTCGCCCTGATCTCGGGCGCGATCGCGGACCGCGCCAAGTTCGGTGCGTGGATGATCTTCGCGGGTGTGTGGGCCACTCTGGTCTACTTCCCGGTCGCCGCGTGGGTTTGGGGTGCGGGCGGTTGGATCTACACGCTCGGCGCGGCATTCGGCTTCGACTACAGCACGATCGACTACGCGGGCGGCACTGCGGTGCACATCAACGCCGGCGCCGCGGCACTTGCCCTCGCCCTGGTTCTCGGCAAGCGCGTCGGCTTCCAGAAGGGCATCACCAAGCCGCACAACGTGCCGTTGGTCATGCTCGGCGCCGCCATCCTGTGGTTCGGCTGGTTCGGCTTCAACGCCGGCGCGGAGGGCACCTTCGGCCTCCTCGGAGAGGACAACGCGTCCGCGGGCCTGATCGTGATCAATACGCTCGGCGCGACGGCGGCGGCCGTGATCGGTTGGATCGTCGTCGAGAAGATCAAGGACGGCAAGCCCACCGCCGTCGGCGCCGCATCCGGCGCTGTCGCGGGTCTGGTCGCCATCACGCCCTCCTGCGCGAACCTCGACCCGATCTGGGCTCTCGTGCTCGGTCTCCTCGCCGGCGCGGTCTGCGCCGTCGCGATCGAGCTGAAGTGGAAGCTCGGCTACGACGACTCGCTCGACGTCGTCGGCATCCACATGGTCGGCGGTTTCATCGGCTGCTGGTACCTCGGCTTCTTCGCGATCGGTACCGGGCTGTTCACGGGCGGCAACGGTGGCCAGCTTCTCCTGCAGGTGATCGCATCGATCGCCGTGGCCGTGTACTCCTTCGTCATCGCGTACGTCGTGGGCCTCATCATCGAGAAGACGGTGGGCTTCCGCGTGAAGAACGAGGACGAGATCGCCGGTATCGACACGGTCGTCCACGGCGAAGAGGGCTACGCGCTCGCTGACTGACGACTCGCACACAGCACGACGCAGGGGCGTCGGATCCGCGGATCCGACGCCCCTGCGTCCGTTCCCGCTATCGTGGCGACATGGGCACGCGCAATCGCGACGGCTACCTCGCCGGTCTCCTCAAAGGCATCATGAACGTGTTCGGCGGGGGATCGGCCACGATGGAGATGCCAGCACCGCGGACGACGCGAGAGGACGCGCGGACGGCGCGCGCCCCGGCATCCGCACATTTCGCCGCGGTGGCCGCCGGTTCGACGGCGACACTCGAAGTCGACCCGCCCGCCCGTGATCGACTCCGTATCACGTATGCTCCTGACCGCGACGGCGACCCGGACGCCGGCGAAGTGGTGTGGACGTGGGTGCCGTATGCCGAGGGCGACGGTCGCGGCAAGGATCGCCCCGTCCTCGTCGTCGGGCGCCAAAGTGCGGAGCGCGTGTATGCGGTGCGGATGACGAGCAAATCCCACGACGGAGACCGCGACTTCCTGTCGATCGGCTCCGGGGCGTGGGACTCGAAAGGACGGCCGTCCTGGGTGGATGTCGATCAGCTCTTCAGCGTGCACCGCAAGGGGATGCGCCGCGAGGCGGCAGCACTCGACCTCGAGCGGTTCGCGGTCGTCGCCCGCGTGCTGCATCTGCGCTACGGCTGGCCGGTGGGGGACTGACCCCGGCATTCCCCGGCATCCGAGGTTCAGGCAGCGGGATCGGCCTCGACGGGTCTTGCGGTGGAGGAGAGCGACTCGAGGAGGTCTGCGCCCCGCCGCTGCACGTCGAACTCTCGAATGCGGGCGCCGAGACGGGCCGCCGCTGCGCGGTGCGGACCGTCGGCGAGCAGTTCTTCGATTGCGGCACGGATCGACTGCGATGAGGACGTGCGGCGGATGCTGCGCCCAGCGCCCGCGTGCTGGATCTGCCTCCCGACGAAGGTCTGGTCGCCGGTGGGTGTCGCAGGGGTGCCGGTCAGGACCGGAGCAGCACCCGGTCGCCCCGCCCTGGGTACGGCGGCGAAGTTGTCCCTGCGTAGCGCGCTGATTCAGCCGACGTTGACACCACCGGCCCGGAGGAAGTGAGGGAGGGTAAGCAACTGCCCGAGAGCCATTGCGGCGGCGCCGCCGACATAGAACCAACCGATCGCCGGCTCCAGGAAGAGGAACGACACCGCCGTGACGGCGACGAACACCCAGGTGACCGCCCATGCCCACCGCGCGCAACTTCTGTACGGCCAGATCAGTACCGCGAGGGCATAGAGACCGAGAGCGATGAAAACCGGGAAGGTGAGTCGCTCGACGAGCGCCCCCCGATAGCGGAACAGCCCCACGACGTGGTTGAGGGTGAGGCCAGCAATGAGGAAGAGGAGCAATCCCCATCCGATCCAGAATCGCACGGGGTTCGGTCGGGCAGCGGCGGTGTCGGTCATAGCCCGATCCTGCCCGGATCGCGGACATCCAGCATCCGTGGAACCACTGGCTTCAGCGCGACGCGAACGATAGTCCGGCAACGGCCTCGTCCAGCCCGGGTCCCGCGACAAGGTCGGGATCGAGCAGGAGATCGCACAGCGTCCGATGCAGCCACGCCTTGAATCGCAGGTAGTCCCAGCCGCTGCGCTGCACCAGTTCGAGGTAGGTCTCATGGCTGAGAATCGTGTGGCAGATGTCGGTTGCCGATGCGACAGTGAGCCCCAGACGTAGCTGCCCGCGATCGTGTATCGCTGCCACGACCGCGCCCATGCCTGCTTTCCGGCCGACGTTGATTCGTGTCCAGAGTGCGTCCACCGCCGGATCGACGAGCGCTGCCTCACGCGTCGCATGCGCGAGCGGAGCGACACGCGCGTAGATGTCGACGCCGTGGTCGACGACCAGCCCGATCGCGCGGCGCGCGTCGGCGGCGCCCATAGCTTCTACGAACCACGTGCGATCGACCACCGGAGGCGCGTCAGCCGTTCCCGCAGATCGGTCCTCGACCGTGGCGCTGAGCAGTTCGGGCTTGGAATGGAAGACGAAATACACCGTCTGCACCGCGACCCCGGCGCGATCAGCGACGGCCTGCATGGTGGTGCGAGCATAACCAATCGAACCGAAGAGGTCCGCGGCAGCATCCACGATTCGGGCGCGCGTCGCCCGGGCGCGCTCGCTACGCACGTTGGCCATGCCGCAAGAGTAGTCCCGTCGGATCGCTGGATGTCGATACTAGTGTGCGCCTCTAGTGATGATGTATAGTCGCGCTCACACGCGATGGGGAGGCTGCAATGAACACGACGGCGATGACACGGACCGCCTCAACGCTGACGATCGTGGGCGCCCTGCTACCGGTGACGTTCGCCGTGGCTGTCTTGCTCCCGCCTGCGGGGCATCCGGATACGTGGGCGTACCCGACCGCACCGTGGCTGTTCGCGGTACTGTCGGTTCTTCTCGCCGTCGCGCACCTGCTTGTGCTCGCCGGCTTTGTGGCAGTGGCACGCACGACAACTGGCGCGGCACGTGTGTTCGCGTGGGTCGGAGCTCTGGGGACGCTTCTCGTCGCGGCTGCCGAGGTGTGGTCGGCGTTCATCGCAACCGAGCCGGCCGCCGGTTCCGCCGCCGAGACGCTCAGCTACCTGTACACGGCCTCGTCGTTGCTCATCATCGTGGGCTCGATCGGCGCAGGCGTCGCACTGCTGCGCACCTGGCGCGACGCGGGCTTTGCGCTCCTCGTTTCCGGTGCATACCTGCTACTGATCGCGACGCCGGTTCTGATCATCGCAGACGCCGTCACGCGCACGATCGTGCTCACGATCTGGGGCTTGATCTATGTCTGGCTCGGACTCGCGCTCCGGCGCTCAACTCGCCACCCGTAGCAGTGTCAGCGTGAGGCCCGGAGAAGCGCGCCGAGCTGGTCGCCGCCTACCAGGCAGGTGAGCCCGTGCGATCCATCGCGGCGAGGTTCGGAGTGCACCGCGGCACGGTGTCCGAGTTCGCCCGGCAGGCGGGTATCCCAGCGTGGGAGCCGGGACTGGACGCTGAGAGGGGCGCCCGCGCGGCCGCGCTCTACGAATCCGGTCTGACGCTCGCGCAGGTGGCCGAGCAAGTGGCGGCGAGCGTGGAGGCCGTGCGCGCGGCGGTGCTCGCCGAAGGAGGCGCGATTCGGCCGCGGGGACAGGTGCCGCGCGCTGCGGGCTGAGGTCACTTGTCTCCGGTGACGTTCTTGGGTGTGACGATCAGGGCAGGCACGGGGCACGTCGCGATGGCGGCATCGAGGTCGGAGTCCGTGAAGATGTACGGCGCCACCTCGGGCACCACGATGCGCAGCAGATCGCGCACGTCGCCGATGCGCTCCGTAAGGCCGGTGCGGGTGGAGAACACCGGCTCATTGTGAGCCAACCTGTTGCGAAACTTCACGACCCTCGCCACGAGGTCATGAACTGCGGCGCGGCGGGTGCCGCGCGGAAACGCGCGGTGCAGGACCGGGTTCCAGACCAGGGGTGCCCGCTCGGGCAGGGTGAGGTTCGCCCAGAATCCGAAGGCGAGAGCTGCTACGACCTCGCCGTGGCTCGGGTTCGCGCCCAGGCCCCGGCGGGCGTCGGCGATACGTTCCAGGCTGGTGCGGTTGCGGGTGCGCTGTCGGGCACGGGCCTTCGCGATGCCCTGCTCCTGCCGGAACAGCGGCGAGGTCGGGTCGATCGTCCAGTTCGGGAACGTGACGCTGAGTTCGCGGTCGTAGGCGTTGCGGAGGGCGACTTCGAGGTGTCCGACATCGACCAGGCCGGCGGCGGCCACGCGGGAGTTCCAGCGATACAGCGCCAACCCGAGGTCGTGGTCACCACCCGCGGCGTTGAGGTAGCGTTCGTAGCGGGGATCGCTGAGCCAACTACGCGCAGCGGCTTCATCGAGTCGCTGTTGTCCGGCGCTGATCATATGGCGTATCCTAGTTTCATCGCCCCGCGGACTAACCGTCCTCTGTCGGCTCTCCGGAGTCGATCAGGCACCGCGGGGCTTAGTCTTGCCCGGCTGCGGATCGGGCGCGGGCGCTCGGAAGCCTCGGTGGACCTCTGACCACGGTCACGTCGCCGGGGCTCAGTCTCTCCCTCGACAGCCGTATCGGTGTCGGCCCGGTAGGTCTCGGGGGGCTCGGCCCGGCGCCGCTCCATGCGGCTCCGTCCTGTCTCTTGCAGCGTCAGGCGGATCGCTTCGCAGAGCTTGTGCAGGTCGGGCGGGTACCGGTGAAGGCCCGCACCGAGAAGGACCGTTCCTCGTAGCGGCGCCTCTCGGCCTGGCGAACGTCTGAGCTCATCGGGCTACGCTCGCTTCCGAGTACTGGACATGGCCGGCTGCCTCGTCCTGCTGTCGAGCCTGCCGGCGGTCGACGGCCTCATGGACACGGACGGCCTGATGCAGCTCGTCGGCGGCAGCAAGCGCGGACGCCGCGCCGGCGTCAGGGTTGCCGAAGTCGTCGTGCACCCGGCGCTGGGCGGTCAAGTGCGCCGCGGCGAGCTGGTCGAGCACCTGCCGCAACGCCCGCACCTCACCCAGCAAGTCCCCGATCACCGGGTACGGGTCGGGGAAAGAACCGGGAAGCGTGGGCGAGGCCGCGTAGCGACTGATACGCCTCGGCGGAGTCTTCAGGGGGCATCGAAGGTCGGCATGGTCGTGCCTCCTCACCTGGCAGGAAGCCCCGGAGTGTCCGGGACATCTGACAGGTGCGCCTCCCCGCCTGCCTACGTGGCAAGTGCGACTGCTACGCGAGTGCCGTTCGGATGGCGTCAGCGTCCAGGACGCCACCGAATCGGGAGGGGTGGAACTCGATGATCGTGTGATGCGCGAGACCCTGGAGGGCGAATGGTGCCCGGGAGACGGCGGCCTCGACCGCTCCCTTAGTCCCAATGCCGTTCGGTTAGCGGGTGTGGGGTGTTGTCAAGCGTTGGCGCGGCGCGGCGTGGGCTGGAAGTGACGTAGCTCTTGTAGGAGTGGATCTGTCCGCCAAGACCGATCCGTCCCACAAGAGC
>NZ_JBASZT010000147.1:0-5637 GCF_049661145.1 Microbacterium sp. | reverse complement strand
GGACGAGGCGCAGCTGCTCGACCGCCCAGTCCAGCTCGGTCGCGCGGATCACGAGCGGCGGTGCGATGCGGATCGTCTGTCCGTGCGTGTCCTTGACGAGCACCCCCCGCGCGAGCAGCCGCTCGGCGATCTCGCGGCCCGTGCCGAAGGCCGGATCGATGTCGATGCCCGCCCACAGCCCCGCGATGCGCACCGCGGTGACCCCGTGCCCGACGAGCTTGTGGAGCTCCGCCGCCAGGTGCTCCCCGAGCGCCTGCGCCCTCGTCTGGAACTCGCCGGAGGCGAGCATCTCCACGACGCGCAGGCCCACGGCATCCGCCAGCGGGTTTCCGCCGAAGGTCGAGCCGTGCTCGCCGGGGCGGATGACCCCGAGCACGTCGTGGTTCGCGACGACCGCCGACAGCGGTAGGATGCCGCCGCCGAGCGCCTTGCCGAGCAGATACACGTCCGGGAAGACGCCTTCGCGGTCGCACGCGAAGGTCGTGCCCACGCGCGCGAGCCCGGACTGGATCTCGTCGGCGATGAACAGCACGTTGCGGCGGTCGCAGATCTCCCGGATCGCGCGGAGGTACCCGTCCGGCGGGATCACGACGCCGCCCTCGCCCTGGATCGGCTCGATCAGCACGGCGGCGGTGTTCTCGTCGATCGCGGCCTCGATGGCCGCGGCATCCCCGTACGACACCGACACGAACCCGGGCGTGAACGGCCCGAAGTCCTCGCGGGCCTGCGGGTCGTCGCTGAAGCTGACGATCGTCGTCGTGCGGCCGTGGAAGTTGCCGTCCGCGACGATGATCTTCGCGGCGCCGGCGGCGACACCCTTGACGCGGTACGCCCACGCGCGCGCGACCTTGATGCCGGTCTCGACCGCTTCGGCGCCGGTGTTCATCGGCAGCACGAGGTCCTTGCCGCACAGTTCCGCCAGCGCCGCGGCGAACGGGCCGAGACGGTCGTTGTGGAACGCGCGGCTCGTGAGCGTCACGCGCCCCAGCTGCTCGGTCACCGCCGCCAGGAGGGCGGGATGCCGGTGCCCGAAGTTCAGCGCCGAATAAGCCGACAGCAGGTCGAGGTATCGCTTGCCCTCGACGTCGGTGACCCACGCGCCCTCACCGCGGGCGACGACGACCGGCAGCGGGTGGTAGTTGTGGGCGACATGCGCGTCCTCGGCGGCGATGAGCCCAGCGGTCAGGCCGTCGGCCGGGACGGCACTGGTGGCAGCGGTCGTGGTCATTGCTTCCCTCGCAGTTCGAGCGTGCAGCACTTGATCCCCCCGCCGCCGAGCAGCAGCTCCGACAGGTCGACGAGCACGGGGTTGTAGCCGCGCTCGCGCAGCTGGGCCTCGAAGCCCGTCGCGCGCGGCGAGATGAAGACGTTGTACCCGTCGGATGCCGAGTTCAGCCCGAACACGGCGCCGTCGGCATCCGACACCTGGATCGCGTCGGGGTAGCGCTCGGCGAGCACACGACGGGATTCCTCGTCGAACGCGGCGGGCAGGTACGCGATATTCGCCTTCTCGACACCACCCGGACCCTCGACCGGATCGAGGACGGAGATTGCGGTGTCGAGGTGGTAGAACCGCGGGTCGATCAGCCGCAGTGACACGACCTCGCGATCGAAGACCTCGCGCACCTCGCGGTGGCTGTCGCCGACGGAGCGGAAGCCGGTGCCGGCGAGGATCACATCTCCCACGAGGAGGAAGTCGCCTTCGCCCTCCTGCACTTCGGTCGGCTCGACCACGTCGAAGCCGTGCCCGGCGAACCAGTCCATGAAGGGGCGCTCTTCGCCGCGTCGTTCGGCCACGCGGAAGCGCACGCCGAGGGCAAGGCCGTCGATGACGAACCCGCCGTTGGCGGTGTAGACCATGTCGGGCAGGCCCGGCACCGAGTCGATGAGCTCGACGTCGTGGCCGAGGCCCACATACGTGTCATAGAGGGTCTGCCACTGCGCCACCGCCTTCGCGGTGTCGGTGGGCTTCGCCGGCTCCATCCACGGGTTGATCTGGTAGCTGACGGTGAAGTGCTCGGGTCGGCACATCAGGTATCGCCGGTGCTGCTGGATACGCGCGGAGGTTTCGATCAGGGTGGTAGGGATGGACATAACTCGCTCCTCGTTGTCGCTACATGCGATGGGGGCGGCGGACGCTGTCCAGAGGCCCGCTGGCGCTTCAACTCGGCTGTAACTCGATAGTGACTCAGCTGCGGAGGAAGTGTCGAGGCGGGCACGCCTTCACCTATTGTGCCAGACATCGGCGCCATGACGCACATGCGGCCACGGTTGCCTGGTTTCCGATGCCGGT
Source organism: Microbacterium sp. (assembly GCF_049661145.1). Lineage (GTDB taxonomy): Bacteria > Actinomycetota > Actinomycetes > Actinomycetales > Microbacteriaceae > Microbacterium. The sequence continues at coordinate 3,344 of NZ_JBASZT010000147.1, read as the reverse complement.
GAGTAGATTTCTTCTCATGGCCAGACGTACCGGAGACGAGACGCGCGCGCTCCTGTTGCGTGTCGGCATGCAGATGCTGCTCGAGCGCGGCGTCTCGGCGGGAGTGCAGCACATCCGGCTGCAAGAGGTGCTTCGTCGCGCGGGGCTGACGACCGGAGCCGCCTACCGACTCTGGGCGGATCAGCACGACTACCAGCGCGACCTCGCGGTCGCGATGGTACAGCTGCGCCTGAGCGAACCCGCGGACTACGCCGTCGCCGCCGTGGAGCAGCTCATCGCCGACGGCGCCTCCGGCGACGACGTCATCCGCGCGGCAGCGGCGGCGCACGTGCGGACCGCCGCTGTGGACGTCACCGACCCGGCCGATGCCCTCGACGCGCAGCAATTCCTCATCTCCCTGGCCCTGCGGACCACGGCGGAAACGTGGCCCGAGTTGAAAGAGGCCAGCGGGCAGCGCCACCGCGAGTCGATCGCGGCGTTTGCCGAGTTCTACACCGCCCTGATGGAGGCGTACGGCCTTCGCATGAAGGCCCCCCTGACGGTGCAGGACTTCACCGAGGCCATGGCAGCGATGGGCGAGGGGTTCGCCGTGCGCGCGATGGAGGGGATCGAGCATCCCACCTATGTCGCGGGCGAGGACGACGACATCCCCGCGGGCGAATGGACGCTGTTCGCGCTCGGTGTGCGGGCGCTCGTAGCCGAATTCATGACGCCCGTCGACGCCTCCGCCCGCCTCGGCGCTGTCACCGAGGCGGGCGCTCTGGGGTCGGTTGTCTTTCCCCGACCCCAGAGCGACACTCCCCACGGTGTGTCCTGACGGTTCGACCTTCGGACCTGCCGCGCTGGAACCGGTCGCCGTCGGCGCACCCCAAATGCGCCATTTCCCATGGTCACCCGACGAGCCGGTCAGGACCAGAAAGAAAACTTGTTTCTCTCTTCGGCCGCTGTCCGCCCCGGGAAACCGGTCACTCCCAGACGCTCGGCGCCGGCGACTTCGTCGACGGCAGCGCAGAGCTTCGCGCCCAGTCGGCGACCCACTGCGGCAGCGGCGGCAGGTCGTCGGGTCGGTGCAGCGCCTGGAACAGCTCTTCGGTGTTCACGACGCCGCCGCCCTTGCGAAGAAACCGCGCGCGCACGATCATCTCGGCATACACCTCGCCGTCCACGACGGCCCGGTGCATCTGGTAGACGGCCCGGTCATCGTGTCCGTAGAGGCGGGACTCGATCGTGAAGCGCTGCCACAGCTGCAGCGACTTGCGGAACGTGACCGTCTCACTCGCAACGACGGCGTACCAGCCCTGGGCGTTCATGGCATCCCAGATGCCGGTGCGAAGGAGCAGATCGAAGCGGCCGAGGTCGAACAGCGACGCGTAGCGACCGTTGTTCATGTGGCCGAGCAGATCGATGTCGGTCGGCAGGGTCCGCAACCGGACCCTGCCGACGCTGTGCGGCGGAATCGGCCCGTGTCGGCGCAGCAGCACCCTCGCACGCCAGATCGTCAGCAGGGTCCGCCACCATACGTTCACGAACGGCGATGCTACGGCATCCTTCGCTGGGCGGACCTGGGGCGGCGCGCCGAGCTCGATTTCACTTATCCCACACCCCGACGTAGAGTCTGGCCATGGAAGCCACCATCAACCCAACCGCACTGACCGACATGGTCGTCCGTCCCGTGCGCGACGTCGATGCAGAGGCGCTCGGAAGGGTGCACGCGACGTGCTGGCACGAGACCTACGACCACCTGATCAGCAAGGCCGCGCTCGAGAACGTTTCGCCGAAGCGCTTGGCAGAACTGTGGACGCACTGGGCCGTTCAGGGCCCAGACTTCCGCATGTTCGCTGCGCTCTCGGCCGGCGAGATCGTGGGCTTCGTGGGGTCGGGCCCCGCGCGCGACCGTGACGCGCCCCGCGTGAGGGAGTTGTACTTCATCTACCTGCTCGACGCGTTCCACGGCACCGGCACCGGCCAGCGACTGTTCGACGCCGCGGTCGAGCCCGGCGAGGAGGTATACCTCTGGGTCGCCGAGGACAACCCGCGCGCGCACCGCTTCTACGTCCGCAACGGCTTCGCCCTCGACGGCGCGACCCACACCGAACCGTTCCTCGGCGAGACGCTGACCGAGGTCCGCTTCGTCCGCTGACCCCACCCCGGTGGTCGAGACGGTCTCAGCGTCCGCTGACCGTCCCGAATATTCTCGCGACGGGCGCCAGGACGAGAGGTCGGGCCGCGACGCCGGCGCCGGCGATCACGGCGAGCGAGAGCACGAACATCCAGAATCCGGTCCAGTTGTCGGCGTAGGCGTTCGGATCGACCGAACCCTGCGCGGCATACATGTGGTTGAGGTTGCGCAACGCGCCCGTCGCGAGGACGAGCACGACGTGGATCACGATGAACACCACGAAATAGAGCATCACCGGAAAGTGGATCCGCCGCGCCCACTCGATCGGATACGCGGCAGTGAGCTTGGCATTCTTCTTCGGCCACATCCCGCTCATCCGATATCCGGACACGGCGGCGAGCGGCGCCGCGATGAAGACGGTCGAGAAGTACGCGAGCTGCTGCAGCGCGTTGTAGTTCACCCAGCCGTTCTCGGTCGGCCAATCCAGTGAGACGTACTGCAGCGCCGCGCTGAGCGCGTTCGGGAACACCTCCCAGCTGGTCGGCACGATCCGCATCCACTGCCCCGTGACGAACAGCAGCACGACGAACACGAGCCCGTTGACGAGCCAGAAGACATCGAGGCTCTGGTGGAACCAGATCGTCAGGCTCGTCTTGCCCTTCGGGTTCCGCCGCGGCGCCCAGAACGCGGTGGGGCGCTTCTCGGTGCGGATCTGCAGCCCGGACCGGATGATCAGCACCATCAGGAATGCGTTGAAGAAGTGCTGCCAGCCGAGCCACGCGGGGATGCCGACGGGTGCCGCCGCGGGTAGGTGATACTCGCCCGGGTAGGTCGCGAGGTAATCCCGCATGACATCGAGGCTGAGCAGGAACCGCACGAACAGCACCGCCATCGCCGCCGCGAACAGCAGCCCGATCCCGGCCACGACCACGGCCCCGGCCCACTGGACTTTCGTGAAGGGCCCGATCCGCTGGGGCTCCGGCTTCGCCGCTGGACGATGGAAGGCCACGCGGCCGGGCCAGACCGTGCGGGGTACCGTCAGCGGCTCGCGAGGGACGGCGACCACGGGGCGGGCAGCGGTGACGGGAACACGAGCGGGTTGCGGCACAGCCGCGGTCGTGGGTTCGCCGGGAGCGGTGCGCTCACCCGACGCAAGTGGTCGCTCCTCGACAGCCGAAGCGGCCACGCGCGTCGGGTCGAACTGGCCTGGGGTGGATTCGACCGT
>NZ_JBASZT010000146.1:0-14280 GCF_049661145.1 Microbacterium sp. | reverse complement strand
GCTCGGAGCCGACCGCGTCGATGTCGTGGCGCGCCGGCCGGACGCCGCCGCCGGACTCGCTCGCCTCGGCGCACACCTCGGCCTTCGGGTGGAGGTGACCGCGCCGGATGCCGTGGCCCCGGCATCCGTCCCGCTCACCGTCTCTACGCTGCCGGGCGGAGCCTCGCTCGACGTCGCGACCACCGATGCGCTCGTGGGGGGCGGGGGACTGCTGTACGACGTCGTCTACGGACACTGGCCGACCGTGCTCGCCGATGCCTGGCAGCGCGCCGGCGGGCGCGCTGTCGACGGCAGGGGCATGCTGCTGCGCCAGGCGGTACTGCAGATTCGGGCGTTCGCGACGGGCGAGGTGACCGAGCCGCTCCCCGACGAAGAGGACGTCGTGGCGGTCATGCGCGCAGCGCTCATGGGAGACTAGACGAATGCTCCGCGTGCTCACGGCCGGCGAATCGCACGGCCCCGAACTCGTCGCCTTCATGGAGGGCCTGCCGGCCGGCGTTCCTGTTTCACGCGCCGCGATCCAGGCGGACCTTGCGCGCCGCAAGCTCGGCTACGGCCGCGGCTCGCGCATGAAGTTCGAGGAAGACGAACTCACTCTCTCGGCGGGCGTCCGCCACGGCTACACGATCGGCAGCCCCATCGCACTGCGGATCGGCAACACCGAATGGCCCAAGTGGACCGAGGTCATGAGCGCCGAGCCGGTGGAACTGACCGAGAAATCCCGTGGCCGCGGCGCAGCGTTGACGCGTCCGCGTCCGGGCCACGCCGACCTCGTGGGCATGCAGAAGTACGGCTTCGACGAGGCCCGGCCGATCCTCGAGCGCGCGAGCGCCCGCGAGACGGCGGCCCGCGTCGCGCTCGGCGCGATTGCGCGCGCATTCCTCGGTGAGCTCGGGGTCACGCTCGTCAGCCACACGCTGTCGATCGGTCCCGTGCAGGTGCCCGAGCCGGCGCCGCTGCCCACGCCCGGCGACGTCGATGCGCTCGACGCCGATCCGCTGCGGTGCTTCGATCCGGCGACGTCGGCGCGGATGGTCGCTGAAGTGGATGCCGCCAAGAAGGACGGCGACACGCTCGGTGGCATCGTGGAAGTGCTCGCCTACGGGGTGCCGCCGGGGCTCGGATCGCACGTGCAGTGGGACCGGCGCCTGGACGGCAAGCTCGCGCAGGCGCTGATGTCGATTCAGGCGATCAAGGGCGTCGAGGTGGGCGACGGGTTCGAGACGACGCGCCGGCGGGGGTCCGCCGCGCACGACGAGCTGGTCGCAGCATCCGCCGGGATCACGCGCCTGTCAGACAAGGCCGGCGGTACCGAGGGCGGCATGTCCACCGGCACGGTGCTGCGGGTGCGCGCGGGCATGAAGCCCATCGCGACGGTGCCTCATGCGCTGCGGACGATCGACGTCGTAACCGGCGAGGCGGCGACCGCCCACCACCAGCGCTCCGACGTCTGCGCCGTTCCGGCGGCCGGTGTCGTCGCTGAGGCGATGGTCGCCATCGTGCTCGCTGAGGCGCTTCTGGAGAAGTTCGGCGGCGACAGCGTCGTCGAGACGCGCCGCAACCTCGACGGCTACCTTTCGGCGATCCCGGCGACCCTCCGAACGGCGTCCGACGCCGACGATACGCTCGGATGACCGGGCCGGCCCTCGTCCTCGTCGGCCCGATGGGCGCCGGCAAGACGAGCATCGGCAAGCGGCTCGCGAAGCTGCTGGGGACGACCTTCACCGACAGTGACGCTGCCATCGTGCGGGAGCACGGACCGATCGATCGCATCTTCGCCGAGCACGGCGAACCGTACTTTCGTGAGGTGGAGCGCGCGGCGGTGGCCGAGGCGCTTGAGCGCGGCGGGGTCGTCGCGCTCGGCGGCGGTGCCGTGCTGCATCCCGAGACCCAGCGGGACCTCGCCGCGCACCGGGTCGTGCTGCTGACCGTCGCACCGCGCAACGTCGCGGCGCGCATCGGCGGCGGCTCGCGCCCGCTGCTGCAAGATGGGGACCCGGTGGCGCGCTGGCATGAGATCCATGCGGCTCGCCGTCCCGTCTACGAGAGCGTCGCCGATGTCGTCTTCGACACCTCCACGGGCCCGCTGCAGCAGGTCGTCGACGCCGTCGCGGCATGGGCTCGACAGGCGGAATCACGACCGGCAGGAGAGAACGCATGACCGGGACCACCGATACGACCGTCATCTCCGTCGCGGGAGATCAGCCCTACGACATCACGATCGGCCACGGCATCCTCTCGCTCGTCGCCCATGCCCTGCCGCCCGAGGCGCGTCGTGTGCTCGTCGTCCACCCGCCGACGCTGGCCGAGAAGGCGGCCGCGCTGCGCGAGTTGCTGCTCGCGGACGGGCAGCGGCAGGTGCTGCTGGCCGAGGTTCCCGACGCCGAGCAGGGTAAGCGCGTCGAGGTCGCCGCCTTCTGCTGGCAGGTGATGGGTCAGGCGGATTTCACCCGCACGGATGCCGTCGTCGGCTTCGGTGGGGGAGCGGTCACCGACCTTGCCGGCTTCGTCGCGGCGACGTGGCTGCGCGGCGTCGCGGTCGTCCAGGTGCCGACGACCGTGCTCGCAATGGTGGATGCCGCGGTCGGCGGCAAGACCGGGATCAACACCAACGAAGGCAAGAACCTGGTCGGAGCGTTCTGGCCGCCGCGGGCCGTCGTATGCGACCTGGAGTTGCTGGACACGCTGAGCCGCAACGAGCGCGTCGCCGGCTTCGCCGAGGTCGTCAAGGCGGGCTTCATCTGGTACCCCGAGATCCTCGACCTCATCGAGGCCGACCCCGAGGCTGTCGTCGACCCGCACTCGGCAGCGTTTCGGCGCTGCATGGAGCTGGCGATTCAGATGAAGGCGCGCGTCGTGGGGGAGGACCTCCGCGAAGCGGGCCTTCGCGAAGTGCTCAACTACGGGCACACGCTCGGGCACGCGATCGAGCACGCCGAGCGCTACCAGTGGCGCCACGGCGCCGCCGTCTCGGTCGGGATGCTCTTCGCAGCCGAGCTCTCGCGCCTCGCCGGACGGCTGCCGGATGCCGCGGCGCAGCGCCACCGCGACATCCTCGAACTGCTGGGCCTGCCGACGTCGTACCGCGCGGGCGCGTGGTCGCAGCTGCTCGCGACGATGCAGCGCGACAAGAAGACCCGCGGATCGATGCTGCGCTTCATCGTGCTCGACGACATCGCCAAGCCCACCGTGCTGCAAGCCCCCGACGAATCCCTGCTGTTCGCCGCGTACCAAGAAGTCGCGCAGTGACCGCGGCCCTCGCCGTACGGCGGGTTCACCTTCACGAGTGGCGGGAGATCCGTGACCTGCGCATCGACGCGGTGAGTGACCCCGCTGCGCGCGTCGCCTTCCTGTCGACCCGTGATGAGGAACTCGCGCGCGACGACGCGTTCTGGCAAGAGCGTGCCGCCCGCGCGGCACTCAGCGACCAGGCGGCGCAGTTCGTGGCATCGCTCGCTTCGGTCGCCGACAGGTGGATCGGCACGGTGACCGTGCTGCTGCGCGACGCGGGTGCCGAGGATCATCTGGGGCGCGCTGTCGACGCCCCGCGTGCCGACGTGGTGGGCGTGTTCGTGCGGCCAGAGCATCGCGGCAGTGGCGTGCTCGACGCGCTGGTCGATGCGGCTGCGCATTGGGCGGCGTCGCATGGTGCCGACGCGCTGACCCTCGACGTGCACGAGCACAACGCCCGCGCACGAGCGGCGTATCACAAGCTCGGTTTCACCCCGACCGGCGAGCACTTCACGAGCGTCATCGGCCCCGAGCTCGTGATGCGCCGCGAGTCGCACCGCGACAGCCGCCCGTAGCGCGGCGCAGATCGCTCTCTCCGCGGCCCGCGCTCGGGCATTCGGGTGCTTCCGCTCGCGACAGTCACATCTTGATGCTCTGGGAGCATCAGTGCGTGAGTGGTCCTCACATCTTGATGCTCTGGGAGCATCAGTGCGTGACCATGGCCGAGAGAGGGATCGGGCGGGGCGCAATGCCACGGCGGTTGTCTCGGCAAGGCGTGTCCGAGGCCTGGAGCAGGCTGTCGGCATGAGCGAAACTCACAGCGAAACTCACAACCCCGCCCGACCGCTGCCCCGGTTCGATGCATCGGGATATGTCCGGCGCAGCCGGCGGCTGGGCGATCTCAGCCAACGCGACCTCGGTGACCTGGTCGGCATGCCACAATCCACGATCGCGCGTGACGTACACGCGGTTCCCGAGCACCCGACGATGAAGATGCTCTTCCGTGGAGCCGAACCCGTTCCCCGCAGCGGCGTCTGGCACCATCACCGGCAAGAGCGTGATCGACTGCGTGCGGAGGCGAGCAGGAGCGCGCAGCACGAGCAACTGACCGTCGGCGCGGCGATCGCGCGACGTCGCGGGCACCCGAAGCCGGAGAGGTAGGGTGCTGACGTGTCGCACTCACGCCGCCTGCTGCTCGTCAACGGTCCGAACCTCAATCTCCTCGGCATCCGCGAACCGGACGTCTACGGGCACGAGACTCTGGCCGACGTGGAGCGGATCGTGGCGGATGCCGCCGCAGACCGCGGCTACGAGGTGAGGGCGATCCAGAGCAACCACGAGGGCGTGCTGATCGACGCGATCCATGCGGCGCGTGAGGACTGCGCCGGCATCGTCATCAACCCCGGGGGACTTACGCACACCTCGGTCGTCCTGCGCGACGCGCTGTCGGGCGTCGCACTGCCGGTCGCCGAGGTGCACATCTCGAACGTGTACGAGCGCGAGCAGTTCCGCCACTTCTCGTACGTCGGCGACGTCGCGATCGTGCACGTGATCGGCGAGGGCGTCGCAGGCTACGCGCGCGCCACCGAACTGCTGATCGCGGCCATCACCGGTCTCGCCGAGGGCTGACAGCGCCGATCGCGTAGAATCGTGCGTCGGGCCTTTCTTCGCCCCTCTGCTTTCCGGCCGCGGAACACCTGCGCGGCGACTGAGACAACGAACGGAACTCCACAAAAATGGCATCGACCGCAGACATCCGCAACGGCGTCGTCCTCAACATCGACGGACAGCTCTGGAGTGTTGTGGAGTTTCAGCACGTCAAGCCCGGCAAGGGTGGTGCGTTCGTGCGCACCAAGCTCAAGAATGTCCTGACCGGCAAGGTCGTCGACCGGACGTTCAACGCGGGCGCCAAGGTCGAGATCGAGAACGTCGACCGCCGCGACTTCACATACCTGTACAACGACGGCGACGGCTTCGTGTTCATGGATGTCGCCGACTACGACCAGATCACGGTGGGAGCTGCCACGGTCGGCGACGCGGCGAACTTCCTGCTCGAGAACCAGCAGGTGCAGATCGCCCTCAACAACGGCAACCCGCTGTACATCGAGCTCCCGGCATCCGTGATCCTGGAGATCACCTACACCGAGCCGGGCCTGCAGGGCGACCGCTCGTCGGCGGGCACGAAGCCGGCGACGGTGGAGACCGGGTACGAGATCCAGGTGCCGCTGTTCCTCGAGACCGGCACCAAGGTCAAGGTCGACACCCGCACGGGTGACTACCTCGGCCGCGTGAACTGAGCCGAAGGTTCTGCGACATGAGCGCCCGCTCCAAGGCGCGCAAGCGCGCGCTCGACATCCTCTTCCAGGCCGACGTCCGCGGCGACGAGTTGCCGGTGACCCTCGCCGCCGAGGCCAAGCGCGCCGCGAGCGAGCCCGCCCGCGAAGCGTCGTGGCTGTACGCGCGCGAGATCGTCGATGGCGTCGTCGACAACCGCGACGAGATCGACGAACAGATCGTCACCAACGCGCGCGATTGGAAGCTCGAGCGGATGCCGGCGGTCGACCGCGCGATCCTGCGCCTGGCGACCTGGGAGCTGCTGTTCAACGACGAGGTTCCCGCCGCCGTCGCCATCGATGAAGCGGTGGAGCTGGCGAAGGAGTACTCCACGGACGACTCCGGGGCCTTCGTCCACGGCGTCCTCGCCCGCATCGCCCGCACGTCCTGATCCGGTGCACGACGCCGACTGGCGGAGCGTCCTCACCAGCAGGCGAGACGAGGGCAGCGTGCCGCTCGCGCTCGGTATCGAGCTGCGGGTGCGCCAGTCGAGGGAAGAGGCGGTGCACTGGGGGCCGCGCCGCGTGCAGACCGCGACGGCGCGCTCGCTCGAGACGGCGGCAACGCACGACGTCTCGGTGGGGCTGCGGCCGCTCGTGCGCAGCGACCGCACCGGCGCCTGGATCCGCTCCGACGTCTCGTGGGACGCGCTGCGCCGCTCGGCGATGCGCCACCCGCGCGACCAGCTGCGGTGGTTCACGACGCTGTTCGGCATTGCCCACGACACGCGCGTGCTGGGAGTCGTCCGCGACGACTCGGAGTGGATCACGCTCGATACCGTCGAGTCCGACCTCCTGTGGCCGCACCTGACGGCAGCGCGAGTCCTCGGCATCCCGCTCGTTGCGACGGCGAAGAACCAGGCCGTCGCCCTTGCGCCGGCCGCCGAGGTCGCCATCGAGATCTCGCGGACGGATGCCGGCGACCTCGACGTCGCGCCGACGGTCGCGATCGCAGGCAACCGCGCGGTCGCCGCGGTCGTGCGTCCCATCGGGCATTCCGGCGTGTACCGCGCAGAGATCCACGGCGGGAGCGGTGCCGATGACATCCGGCTCACGCTCGCCCCTGCTCCGCTCGGTGACGCACTCCACGACCTCCTCGCCACGGGACGGAAGCTGACCGTGCCCCGGGCCGAGACGTCGGAGTTCTTCGCGCAGGCCTACCCCCTGCTCGCAGCGGACAGCGCCGTCGTCGCGGGCCCGGGCGTCGTCCTGCCCGCTCCCGTCGTGACCGTCGAGGCGGTCGAGCGCAGCGGTGACCATCGCGAACTCCTCGGCGACCCGCGTATCACCGTGAAGACCGTCGAGACGACGGATGCCGACTGGTTCGACCTCGCGATCATCGTCGAGGTCGACGGGCGCCGCATCCCGTTCACCCCGCTGTTCACGGCGCTCGCGAAGCGCGAGAAGAAGCTCCTGCTCGCCGATGGCCGCTACTTCTCGCTCGCGCACCCGGCGCTCGACCGGCTGCGGGACCTGATCGCCGAGGCGGGGGAGCTGCCCGAATGGGAGGCGGGTCCGCGGATCAGCCGCTACCAGCTGGCGCTGTGGGAGGACTTCGAGGACCTCGCCGACCAGGCCGAGCCCGCCGTGGCGTGGCGCGAAGCCGCGCGGGCTTTCGCAGCGTCGCGGCCCGAGAAGGCCGGCGCAATCGCGCCGCCGCGGGGGCTGCACGCGCAGCTACGTCCGTACCAGCAGGAGGGGTTCGAACGCCTCGCGCTGTGGTGGCGCCACGGGCTCGGGGGCATCCTCGCCGACGACATGGGACTCGGCAAGACGGTCCAGGTACTCACACTGATCGCGTACGCCGTCGAGAGTCGGGCGGAGGGAGAGCGCCGGCCGTTCCTCGTGCTCGCTCCGACCTCCGTGCTGGCGACCTGGCAAGAGGAGGCGGCGCGGTTTACCCCGGGCCTGCGGGTGAAGGTCGTCGAAACGACGTCGAAGCGCCGCAGCGCGATTCCAGGCGACCGCGACGACGCCGACATCGTCGTGACCTCGTACACGCTGCTGCGGCTCGATGAGGAGCGCTTCACGGCCGTCGAGTGGGCCGGGATCGTCCTCGACGAGGCGCAGTTCGTCAAGAATCCGCGCACCCGACTGCACCAGGCCGTCCTGCAGCTGCGTGCCGACATCGTGCTCGCGGTGACGGGTACGCCGCTGGAGAACTCGCTCACCGATCTGTGGGCGCTGCTCTCGCTCACCTGCTCGGGTCTGTTCCCCTCGTCCCGCAAATTCCGCGAGGAGTATGTCAAGCCGATCGAGCAGGGAAAGGTGCCCGAGAACGAGGAGGGCGGCCCCTACCGCGAGCGGCGGCTCGCTCGGCTGCGCAGCCACATCCGCCCGTTCGTCCTGCGCCGCACGAAGGAGAGCGTCGCCCCGGAGCTGCCCGAGCGGCAGGAACAGGTGCTCACCGTGGAGCTGAGCCCCGCGCACCGCGCCGTCTACGACCGGGTGCTGCAGCGCGAGCGGGCGAAGGTCCTGGGGCTCCTCGAAGACCTCGACCGCAACCGCTTCATCGTGTTCCGCTCGCTGACGCTGCTGCGCCTGCTCGCGCTCGCCCCTGCGCTCGTGGACGTGGGCGGTGCGCATGCCGGCGCCGGCACCGCCGGCATCCGCTCCGCGAAACTCGACGCCCTGCGCGAGAAGCTCGGCGAACTCGTCGCCGAAGGACACCGCGCGCTGGTGTTCAGCCAGTTCACGTCCTATCTCGATCTGGTGCGGGCGGACTTCGAAGCCCACGGCATCCGCTACGCATACCTCGACGGGTCCACGCGTCGCCGTGGTGAGGTCGTCGAGGCCTTTCGCGAGAGCGACGCGCCGGTGTTCCTCATCAGCCTCAAGGCCGGCGGCTTCGGGCTCACCCTGACCGAGGCCGACTACGTCTTCCTCCTCGACCCGTGGTGGAATCCCGCCGCCGAGGCTCAGGCCGTCGACCGCACCCATCGCATCGGGCAGACCCGACCGGTGAACGTCTACCGGCTGATCTCCGGCGGGACGATCGAGGAGAAGGTGGTCGCCCTGCAGCAACGCAAGGCGCGGCTGTTCCGCTCCGTGATGGATGACGACGACACCCTCGCTCGCAGTCTCACGGCCGACGACATCCGCGATCTTCTCGCGCCGTAGACTCGATCTCGCCCGATCAGGAGGTTCCCCCATGCGCATCACAGGCCTTGGCCACGCCGGAATGTTCATCGAGACGATGGGTGGTTCGATCCTCTGCGACCCCGTGATCGGGCCGAGCTTCTTCGGATCGTGGTTCCCGTTCCCCGACAACCGCGCGCTCGACTGGGAGCGGTTCGGGCGGGCCGACTTCCTCTACATCTCGCACCGCCATCGCGACCACTTCGACCCGCGAGTGCTGGAGCGCTACGTCCCGAAGGACATCGCGGTCCTCCTGCCGGAATACCCCACCGACGACCTCGAGGTCGACCTCCGCGCCCTCGGCTACGACAACATCGTGTACACACAGGCGGGCCTCCCGCTCGAGTACCCGGGTGGCCTCAAGATCATGGTGACGCCGCTGCGGGCGCCCAGCGACGGGCCCATCGGCGACTCTTCGCTGAGCGTCGACGACGGCACCGCCAGCATCCTGAACCAGAACGATTCGCACCCGCTGGATCTGGAGCGGCTGATGTCGTTCTCGAAGCCCGACGCGTACTTCACCCAGGTCTCCGGGGCGATCTGGTGGCCGATGGTCTACGACCTGCCGCAGGAGTCCAAGCAGCATTTCGCAAGACTCAAGCGCGACGCGCAGAACAAGCGCGCGATGTACTACATCGAGAAGGTGGATGCCGAGCACGTGTTCCCCATGGCGGGGCCGCCGATGTTCCTGCGCGAGGAGCTCTTCCGTTACAACGGCTACGGCCTCGAGGACGACTCGATCTTCACGGATCAGCGCCAGTTCCTCGCCCACATGCGCGAGCTGCGTCCCGAGCAGAAGGGCTACGAGTTCGTCCCCGGAACGCAGGTCGACCTCGACCACGGCGTGATCGAGGTGACGCAGACTCTGTACACGCAAGAGGAGATCGACCGCGTCTTCGACGACAAGTGGGACTACCTCGCGTCGCAGCGTGACAGCAGGCAGGACGAGGTGGATGCCGAGGTCGCCCATCGCGCGGCTGTCATGCCGCCCGAGCAGATGCTCGCGGAAATCAAGGCCTGGTGGGAGCCGCTGCTGCGCCGGGCACGGACGATCCGCGCCGGCGTCGGCGGCAACGTCCGCTTCCGCATCGGTGAGCTCGACATGGTCGTGGACTTCCCCAAGGCGAAGGTGCGCGAGTACGCGGGAGAGGAGTGCATCTACTGGTACACGATCCCCGCCGACCTCGTCTCGACCAACATCGCCGACCACGAGATCGACTGGTCGAACTCGATCTTCCTGTCGATGCAGTTCGACGTGGGGCGCAGCGGCAAGTTCAATGAGTTTCTGACGACGTTCCTGAAATGCCTTTCGCGCGACCGCATCGAGTACGTCGAGAACTGGTACGCCGAGCAGAGCGACCAGACCGAGGATGCCGAGATCGGCGACTGGACGGTGCAGCGGCGCTGCCCCCACCTGCGCGCCGACCTCACGAAGACCGGCCGGATCGAGGACGGCGTGCTCACGTGCGCCCTGCACGACTGGAAGTGGGACCTCGCGAGCGGCACGTGCCTCACGACGCCGGGCCACCCCATCCGCGCCGAGCGGGTCCTCGAGCCCGTCGCGGAGTAGCGCGACGCGAGGCTGTACCACTGTGTTGCCTGGTGCGGCGGCGTCGCTACGCCGTGCCCGGCCGCACCTCGTACCGACGGGCGCTGCCGGTGATCCCCGCGAAGCGGAACGGCCCGGGCGTCTGGAGGGGGAGTGCCACATCGTCGCCCGAGCCTCGGGCCGCGGTGACATGGAGCTCGCGGTATTCGGCGACGGCGATCGGTGTGCGTGCCTCCAGCGCTGCGCGCGTCGCGTCTGCGCGGGTGAGGTCCCGGTATCCCGGTTGCACAACGACGGAGAACACCTCGCCGGTGCTCCCGGAGCCGTAGCTGTACATCCCGATGCGCTTCCCGGCGAGGTCCTCTTCGCCGTCCAGGAGAGCTCCGAGCGCGACGAACAGCGACGCCGTGTACGAGTTGCCCAACCGCCGGTTGTACCGCGTCGATGACTCCACCTGCGCGGGATCCGCCTCGATGCCGAGGTGGCTCGCGAGGTGGCGGTGCGCCTTGTGCGCCATACGGGTGAAGGGCTGATGGTGGCACCACCACGCGATGTCGGCGGCATCCGCTCCGCCGCGGCTGCGGTAGTCCTCCCACGCTCCGACGAACGCGTTCATGTAGGCCTCTACCGACAATCGGCCGTCGACGAGTGCGGTGTTGCAGTCGTTGGGCCGCCAGAAGTCGTTGATCGCCTCGGTCCACACACCTGTCGGCGCTTCGACCTCGACGAGTCCCGGGTCGGAGGTCACGAGCATTGCTACGGCCGCTGCCCCTTGCGTCGGCTCGGCGGCCGAGTCGATCTCGTAGCGCGCGATGTCGGACGCGATGACCAGCACGGCGGAGTCCGGCTCGCGGGCAACCATACCCAGTGCGGCCTGCAGCGCGGCCGTCCCGCCGTAGCACGCCTGCTTGAACTCGACCACGCGGCAGGATGCCGGCAGCTCCAGCAGTTCGTGGACGAACGCGGCGGCGGACTTGGACTGATCGACACCCGATTCCGTCGCGAACAGGACGCTGCGGATCCGGTCGGCGCCGTGGCGCTCGATGATCGGCGCGGCCGCAGCGGCGGCCATCGTCACGATGTCCTCGTCGGCAGCCGGGACGCCCATCTGGTCCTGACCGAGGCCGATGCGGAACTTGTCGGGGTCGACTCCGGTGTGGGCGGCGAGATCGCCCAGGTCGAGCACGCGGCTGGTCGTCGCGATCGACAGATCGTCGATACCGAGCACGAACCGGGCGGGCGTACCGGCTCCCGCGGATGCCGCGGCGCTCACGATTGCGTCGCCGATCGCCGCTCCATCACGAGGTGCGAAGCCATCAGCTCGCCTTGGTTCGTCTGCGCCGCCAGCAGCGACAGCTCGCCGCACAGCACCGTCGCCGCGACGATGCCTGCCAAGCGCCGCGCCCCCGAGCCCGGCGCCCCCGCATCCCGGCATCCCATTCTCTCGAGGGCCTCCTCGACGAACGGCAGGTCTTTGCCGTTGCCGACGGTGCCGACGATGAGGTTCGGCAGCGTGCACGAGAACAGCAGGTCGCCCTCGCCGCGCCGCTCCGCGTACGTGATGCCCTGCGAACCCTCGACGATGTTCGCGGCGTCTTGACCGGTCGCGAGATAAACGGCCAGGAGCATGTTCGCGTAGTGCGCGTTCGCCGAGCGGAGGGCACCGGCGATCGTGGAGCCCACGAGGTTCTTGCGCGTGTTGAGCGCGACGATGCGGTCGGCGCTGGAGCGCAGCTGCTCGACGACGAGCCCCGCGGGCACCTCGATCTCGGCCACGACGCTGCGGCCGCGCCCGAGGATGCCGTTGACGGCGGTCGCCTTCTTGTCGGAGCAGTAGTTCCCCGAGATCGAGCCGTACGCCAGCTCCGGGTGTCCTCGCAGGATGTGGTCCATGAGACCCTCGGCGGCGAGAGTCACCATGTTGTGGCCGGACGCGTCGCCGGTCGTGAGCGCGAACCGCACGAACAGGAGATGCCCGACGACCTCGGTGTCGATCTCGATCAGCCGTGCGTGGCGGCTGCGGTCCTGCACGACGGCTCCCAGTTCCTCGATGCGATCCTCGAGGTCGCGCCCCGCAGCGACGGCCGCCGCGGCGGTGGGTGCGATGAAGAGCGTGGACCGCGTCATCCGCTCGTCGACGACGCTGACGCGGATGCCGTCGGGTACAAGGCGCGACAGACGCGCGCCCCGGCCCACGGACGGCCACAGCGGCGACTCGTACGTCGCCAGAGGCACCTCGACCTCACCCGCGACGTCACCGCTCAGGTGCAGCGGTCCCACCCAGCGAGTGGGAACAGGGGTCGTCAGTTCACCGGTCATGCCGGCTCCTCTCTGCGTGGATCTGCCCGTGTGCGCCGCCATGATCTGTCGGCACTGCAGCGGATCGATGGGCCAGCGGGGCGAGGTTCACGCCCCGCGCGCGACAGTACTCAGCGGTCGCCCCGCGCACGATGACGTCAGCGCGCGCCAGTGCCGCCGGCTCGGGCGCTCCCAGCAACGCGCACAGTGCGCGCAGATGCTCCTGCCACTGGCGGATCCGGGTGACCAGTGCGTCGGGACCGCCGTCGAGCACGACGCGCAGGAAGGTGCCCGACACCCCGACGGCCCGCGCTCCGAGCGCCAGCGCCCGCGCCACGTCCAGTGGCGTACGCACTCCGCCGGAGGCGAGCAGCTGTGGGGAACGTTCCGGGGCTTCCAGCAGGCATGCGACGGCGCTCTGGCCCCACCCGATCAGATAGTCGTAGTCGTGCGCGGCGCGGCGCGCGTTCTCCACCCGCACGAAATCGGTCCCACCGCGGCCCGCGACGTCGGCACCGGTGACGCCGAGGTCGGCGATGAGGGTCAGCGTCTCGGGGCTCAGACCGAAACCGACCTCTTTGACGACGACGGGAACCTCGGCGGATGCGACGATTGCCGCCAGCGAGCGCTGCCACGAGGAGAACGCACGGCGTCCTTCAGGCATGACGGTCTCCTGCACAGCATTGACGTGCACTTGCAGCGCGTCGGCGCCCAGCAGGTCGACCGCTCGGCGTGCATCGTCGGCGCTGCGCTCGATCCCGACGTTGGCGAGTACGAAGCCGTCCGGGTTCTCCTCGCGCAGCACGCGGAACGTGCCCGCGACGGAGGGGTCGTCGAGCGCGATGCTGACCGAGCCGGATGCGAGGGCCACACTCGTCTCACGCGCCGCGATCGCGAGCGCCCGGTTGATGCGTCCGGTCTCGGCCGTTCCCCCCGTCATCGCATTGATGTACAGCGGCGATGACCAGCGAGCGCCGAGCACCTGCACCGACAGGTCGACGAGATCCTCGTCGATGCCCGCCAACGCGTGGTGGACGAAGGACACGTCCGCGAACGGCTCGTCCGCGGGGCTGCGCTCGTACTGCGCAGCGGCCAGACGCACGTGGTCGTCCTTGCGCTCGGCAGACGCGGACTCAGCGGGTACGGGCTCAGCGGACATGGAGCATCCCTTCAGCCGGATGCACTCCCAGGGTGAGGTGACGGATGTCGTGGTCCTCCCATGCCCGCAGGATGCCGGGGATGTCGGCTCCGCGGGGGGCCAACACGATGCCGCAGTCGCCGCCGCCGGCTCCCGACGGCTTCGCCGCGGCACCGGCCGCCTCGGCGACGTCGCACAGCGCCGCCAGCCGGGGGGTCTCGATCTGAAGACCCGCCTGGTCTCCCAGCCGCTGCAGCAGACGACGCGACGCGTGCACCGCCGCGAGCGTGGCATCGTCATCACCGCGGCTGAGCGAGTCCCACAGTCCGCTTACACAGGCGCGGGAATCCAGCAGGAACCCGGGCTGGTCGACGGCACCGGCCCTGGTACGGCGTTCCACGGCGCCGACGAGGCGTTCTGTGGACGCGGGCTCGCCCGTCCAGCCCACGAGGAAGCGCAGGTCCTCGGGCGGCCGCAGGCGTACGATCTCCAAGCACGCCCAGGGGTCCGTACCGGCGAGTCCGCGGACGTCTCCGCCGTCGTCTCCCGCGTGGACTGCGCGCAGCAGGGGCAGGATCGGCCCGCGCGCGGAC
>NZ_JBASZT010000145.1:0-9356 GCF_049661145.1 Microbacterium sp. | reverse complement strand
CACCGTGCGCTGCGGTGGACCGCCGTGCTCGCGCTGGCGGAGGGCGGACGGCTGCGCGAGGCCCGTGAGCTGCAGTCGCGCTGGAGCCTGCGCCACATCCCGACGCGCCGGTACTGGGGCAGTCAGTTCGAGTGGGCGCAGGCGGCGGAGCTGTCGCTCCTGCTGGGCGCGCCGCGGCTGCGCGACGCGTACGACACGCTGCTTCCCTTCGAGGGACAGCTGATCGATGTGGGGACGGGTCTGGCCGTCTGGGGTACCGTCGACGATCTCCTCGGGCGCCTCGCGGAGAGGCTCGGCGAGGATGAGGCCGCCGAGCGCCACGTCGCTCGCTCCGCCGCCGTCGCGGCGCGCGTCGCGGACGCGTTGGGGGTCGTCCCCGGTTTCGGCAGTCGTCCCAGCACAGTCCGGACGCACACGACTGTGCCAGAGTGACTGCGGAATCCAGCGGTGACTGATCCATCGAGATGAGGAAGGCGCAATGAACAGAAGTGAGCCTGACGTGACGGTCGGCGGCGCGGACCCCGGGTTGGAGCCCGCCGTGTCCGCGTTCCGCGAGTTGATCGTCTCGGGCGAGGAACCGGGCGCGTCGCTGAGCGTCTGGCGGCAGGGTCGCCCCGTCCTGGAGGCCTGGGGCGGGTTCGCGGATGCCGACAGGACGAAGCCGTGGACGTCTGCCACGCTCGCGATGACCTACTCCACCGGCAAACCGCTGGCCGCGCTGGCGGCTCTCCTCGCGGTACGCGAGGGTTTCGTGACCCTCGATGACCCCGTCATCCGCTGGTGGCCGGAGTACGGGCAGGGCGGCAAGGAGCGGACGACGCTCCGGTACCTCCTGTCGCACCGGGCGGGGATGTCGGTGTTCCCGGAAGCTGCGAGCGGGATCGATCCGCTCGACAAGGACGCCCTGATCCACGCGCTCGCGGCGGCGGAGTGCCTGTCCGAGCCGGGAACGGCGATCGCCGAGCACGCGATGACCTACGGACACCTCATCGACGGGCTGCTCGCGGCGGCCGGCGCCGTCGACATCCGGACGACGGTCGCCGAGGTGACGACGCCGCTCGGTGCAACACTCTGGTTCGGGGTGCCGTACTCCGTGCTGGGCGACGTCGCCGCCCTCGAGATCATCGACGAGAACTGGGTCGCCGAATACCTGGCGAACCCGCTCGCGGCGCGGGCGCTGTCCCTCCCCGCCGGGCGCCTCGTCCCGGCGCACGTCAACTCGGCGCCCGCGCGACAGGCATCCTTTCCGGCGGACGGACTGTTCGCCACCGCGTCGGGCCTCGCCCGCTTCTACGACGACCTGTCGCGGCCGGGCGGGAGGATCGCGCGCGCCCTCGGACCGGTGCTGTGGGAGGAGTACCTGCGCCCCCACGCGGTGGGCCACGACGCGTTCCTCGACGGCCCCGCGCAGTGGTCGCTGGGACTCAGTGTCGACGAGGACGAGTTCGGCATGGGCGGGATCGGTGGCAGCTGCGCCTGGTACTCCCGTCGACACGACTACGCGATGGCGTACGTCACTCGCGGTCTCGGGACCTTCGACCGCGTGGATGCCGTCGCGCACGCGCTCGAAACGGCCCTCGCCGAGCTCCCGGACGCAACCTTGCGTTCTCCCGACACGGCATGAAAGGTGCGCGCTAGCGGACCTCGGCAGACTCGGCGGCGTCACCGGCCATCCCCGACGAGCCCAGGAGGTCTCATGTCCCGCCGACTCCCGCTGCCGGAGCCGTTGCCACTGAGCGGCGCGCTGCGCGACGTCATCGACTCGCGCGTGTCGATCACGCGGTTCCCCCTGCATCGCGTCCGCATCACGATCGACCACGAGCCGCTTCGCGGGGTCACCCCCGAGATGCTGCTGTGGTGGTTCCGCAACATCGGTCACGACACGGACTACTTCGGACAGACCGTCCCCCGCTACCGCGTATGGCACCCGCTCGATCACATCCGATGGGAGCTCGCTCGCGAGGCCTCCGGGGGCGGGGTCGGAGAGGGCTCGCGGTTCCGGATCGTCGAGGCGATGGGAAGGGACGAGCGGTACTACATCGACTCCGTCGACCGCGTCGAGAAGCTGGACCTCACCGGCATCCGCCTGGTGCTGCGCATCGCCGGCGCGCAGTTCTTCCAGCTCGAGCACACGTGGTCTCGCGCCGACGGCGCGACGCACTACACGAGCGTGCTGGACCTGGGCGGCCGCTGGCGCCTGGCCGCGCCGATCAACCGCTACCTGCGCACCCGGATCTTCGGGCCCGAGATGGATGCCGCGTGGGTGAAGCACAACATCGAGGAGGTCGGCCTGTTCGAGCACTTCCTGCCCGACCTCCACGCCCGCGAAGCCGAGGGGCACTGAATGGCCGGCCACGCCAACGCCCGGCGCCTGGGGATCTCCGGCGGGCTCACCTGCCTCGCGCTCATGGTGTCGGGATGCGCGGCCCCGGCCCCTGATCCAGAGCCTGCTGCCGTGAACCAGGTGGATGATCTGGTGCGCCACTCGGCACGCCTCGCCGATGTCCTGGTGGATACGACCGGCCTCGCGCGCGACGACACGGTGCGCAGCGGGCTCTCCGACGCGTTCGCCGGTCTGAACGCTCTCGCCGATACGGAGCGGATACGCCTGTTCGCCCCTGAACTGCAGGTCTCTCGCGGGTCGGCGCGTGCCGCTGCACGCCCCGCCGACCTGGCGGCGCTCGGCTATCTCGGCGCGGAGCTGGGCACGCTCGCGATGCCCGGGCTCGTGCGAGACGCCTTCAGCGCGGTCGGTGAGGGACACGGCGCCGACCTCGACGAGGTCGCGCAGGATGCCGACGGCGAGCCCGTCCTGAACAGCGACGGCACGCCCCGGATGCGCGTCGTCTCGACGTACGCCGGGGGCCTGCTCCGGGTGGAAGGCGACTTCCGTCAGTTCACGTCGGCGGACGGCCAGTCCACGTCGATCGACATCGACACGACAGCGGACGTGTGGGGCTGCCCCGATCCCGACGGCAGGTACTCGGGCACGATCACGCTTCAGACGACGATCACGCACACCGGCACGGCGGGCCTCAACTCGGGTTCGTTCGCACAGACCGTGGAGCTGGCCGGCACGGTCGGTGACGACGCGATGATCGCCGAACGGGAGTTCGCCTACCGCTCCGCCCTCCGCGGGGGCGAGGCGGCCGAAGGTCTGTACGTCGAAGCCAGCGGGTCGTTCGCTCCGTCCGCGGACGCGGCGCACTGGTCGGGCACGGCGTCGATCGATCGTGCGAGCCAGTCCGTCTCCGGCGATCAGCGAGAGACGTTCCTGGAGTCCTCTCACCGCGTCGCCGAGGCGACAGAGCACCTGATCGCCCGCGAGGTCGAGACGTTCCTCCGCTCCGGCGCGTGCGTCACCGTCGTGACCGCTCCCGGGCCGGGAGCCCTGTCGAGCCCGCACCAGTCGCTGGAGGTCACCGTGACCGGGCGGAGCGCGACCGACGGCGACGAGATCTCCACGGGCACCGCGAGCGCTTCGCTGCGCAGCGGTGGGCACGGTGTCGATCCGGACGGTCAGAAGCAGCCGCTCCCGGCGCTCGTC
Organism: Microbacterium sp.; assembly: GCF_049661145.1. Lineage (GTDB taxonomy): Bacteria > Actinomycetota > Actinomycetes > Actinomycetales > Microbacteriaceae > Microbacterium. Next base: position 5,809 of record NZ_JBASZT010000145.1, on the reverse strand, counting down.
GTCTACACGGGACCGGATGCCGAGGAGGAAGGCGTCGTCTCCTACGAACTCGTCAGTCGCCGCGGCATCGGCAGATCCGACGTCACCTACCGCGTCGGTCAGGGCTGGCTGCTGGACTATACATGGGAAGGTGTGCGCTATCACGCGGTGAAGTGCGGCGACCTCGCGGGCTCGTGGATCCTCACCCGCGTGGGCGTCCCCGAGGGCAACGGCGGCTCCCTGGATGCCGTGATCACCTTCGACATCGAGCCGATGGCGCTGCTCGGCTACTTCACGGAGCAGGGCACGCTGTCGTTCGGGTCGGACGTCATCACGGCGACCTACGGCGGCGAGGTGATCATCGAGCGGCAGGACGACGGCACCGCCGTGCTGCAGCTCCGGGCGACCAGCGGCACCGTCGAGATCCGCGGCGTGCCGTCGAGCGCGACCGGCATCCGGCAGGAGCCCCCGATGCCGCTCGTGCCGACCAGCGATGCGGAGTGCACGGGCTGAACCGCGGGGGGACGGGCACTCGCCCGTCCCCCCGCTCACGCTCGCCTTCTTGCGTTCACGCACCGTCTTCCTCGCTGTGCGAGACGTGCGAGCCGGGAGCAGCGACCGCGGGGTCTGCCGGGTGGCGGGCACCGGTTTCGATCTCGGACGATCCGAGAGGCTCGAGGCGATCCTCGAAGAACCACCGCGAGAGCACCGAGCGGACGCGCGCGAGCGGGCCGATGCGGCCGCGGTCGTCCGGGCGCACGACCAGCGGCTGGTGCGTCTCGACGTCGATGAGCCTCCAGCGCTCGTACTGGTCGAGCGGCTCGTGCACCTCGACGTACTCGCCGCCCGGCAACCGGTAGATCCGCCCGGACTCGTAGCCGTGGAGCAGCAGCTCGCGATCCTTCTTCTGCAGCCCGATGCAGATGCGCTTCGTCACGAAATACGCCAGCGCCGGAGCGGCGAAGAAGGCCACCTGGAGCGCGTGCGTGACCCCCTCGATCGACAGGACGAAATGCGTCGCGATGAGGTCGGAGCTCGCCGCCGACCAGAGCACCGCGTAGAAGGTCACGCCGGCGGCGCCGATGGCCGTGCGGGTCGGCGCGCTGCGCGGGCGGTCGAGGAGGTGATGCTCGCGCTGGTCGCCGGTGATCCACGCCTCCAGGAACGGGTAGCAGGCGACGCACGCCAGGAAGGCCACGAGGACGACGATGGGGACGATGATGTTGAACGACCACGTGCGCTCGGCCCACTCGACCTCCCAGCCGGGCGGGATGAGACGGAGGATGCCGTCGGCGAAGCCGACGTACCAGTCCGGCTGGGTTCCCGCCGACACCGGAGACGGATCGTAGGGCCCGTAGTTCCAGACCGGGTTGATCGTCACCAGGGCGCCGATGACGGCGACGACCCCGAACACGACGAAGAAGAACCCGCCGGCCTTCGCCGCGTACGCGGGGAGGATCGGGTACCCCACGACGTTCCGCTCCGTCCGTCCCGGTGCGCGGAACTGCGTGTGCTTGTGGAGGAAGACGAACACCAGGTGCAGTGCGATCACCGCCAGCAGGATCGCGGGGATCAGCAGGATGTGCAGGGCGTAGAAGCGGCCGACGATGTCGTCGCCGGGGAACTCGCCGCCGAAGAGCAGGAAGCTGATCCACGTTCCCACCACCGGGATGCCCTTCGCGAGGCCGTCGGCGATCCGCAACCCGTTCCCCGATAGCAGGTCATCCGGAAGGGAGTACCCGGTGAACCCCTCGGCCATCGCGAGCACGAACAGCACGAAACCGAGCACCCAGTTGAGCTCGCGCGGCTTGCGGAAGGCTCCGGTGAAGAAGATTCGGAGCATGTGTACGCCGATCGCGGCGACGAACAGCAGCGCCGCCCAGTGGTGCACCTGCCGGACGAACAGTCCGCCCCTGATGTCGAAGGAGATGTCGAGCGTCGATGCCAGCGCCGCCGACATCTCGATGCCCCGCAGCGGCGTGTAGGCGCCGTCGTAGTGCACCGGCGCCATGGATGCCTGGAAGAAGAACGTCAGGAAGACACCGGTGAGAAGCAGCACGACGAAGCTGTACAGTGCGATCTCGCCGAGCAGGAACGACCAGTGGTCGGGAAAGAGCTTTCGTCCGAGACCCGCGACTGCTCCCGAGATGCTGGTGCGTTCGTCGAGGTAGTTCGCGAGCCTGCCGGTCATTCCCTTCGGCGGTGCCGTGGTGGTCTCCTGCGAACTCATGTGCACCTTCCGACCTGCATGAAAACCCGGGTGAGAATTCCTGCGAACCACGGTGAGTCCGCCACCTTTCACCGTCCTTTCACACGAGCTGTTCGCGGGGCGACGGGCCACCGTGGCTCGACCCCCAGCGCAAACTCGACGGCGCCCGTCACGGCCGCCGCGTCCTCGCGATGGCGGCGGGCCTCGTCGGCGCGCCCGAGACGTGCTGCCAGCCGGGCCAGCAGTTCGTCGCGCGAGCCGACGACGGCAAGGCCCGTCCCCGCCACGATCAGCGGAGAAGAAAGGCGGGCGAGGGCGGTGTACGCATCCGAGAGGAGCGGCGTGCCGAGGGCGACGGCGACTTCCGCGGCCTGGCACACGTCGAACTCCGTACCCCAGTGCGCGGTGCGCGGCACACCACGGAGGTTCCAGCGGGCCTGCATGGCCCGCGCCTCGTCGAGTCGCGACGACTCGACGAGCGCGATCACGGCCGACCATCGCAACGCGCGGTGGGCGTCTTGAGAGGCGATGGCGACGATGTCGTCGGCGACCGTCTCCACATCGCCCTCGAGCCGGGCGAGGGTCAGCAACTGTATCCATCGCCCCCACTCCCCGCCCCAGATGCTCGTGCGACGGAGCGTCGCGTACGTCCGCTCGATGAGCTCTCGCGCTTCGGGAAACCGGCCGGACTGCATCGCCATGGCGGCGAGCTGGGCGGTGTGCTGGGCGACGTGCTCGGCCCGCCCCAGCCGGGGGATCAGCTCCGCGAGCCGGTCGGCGTCGCTGCTCCACGTCACAACGTCGGCCGCCGCCATCGCGAGGGAGGCGCGGTGGAGGAGCGCGACGGCATCGCCCGGGCCCTCCTCGCGCAGCCACGCGGCGACCGCCTCCCGCCGGCTCGCATCGTCGCCGGGTCGCCACAGCGCGAACACCCGTGCGCTATAGGCGCGGGCGCGTAGGTCCGGGTCTCCGACCTGCTCGGCGAGGGTGACGGCATCTGCCGTGAGCGCTTTCGCGTGTTCGCGTTGCGCAGCGTCGCCGTAGTAGAGCTCCATCGCCAGAGCGCTGCTCAGCTCCACGACCTGCGCGGGCGTCAGCGCCTGCGTGGGCGCCAGCGCCTGCGCGAGCGGCAGATTCGCGGTGGCGCCGTCGCGCGTCGATGAACCGACGATGCTCTCCAGCAGGCGCACGGTCTCGGCATCCACTTCACCGAACTGACGCCAGTTCCACAGGGTGACCCCGCCCAGCAGCGACAGCACCCGAACGGCGAGGTCGCGCTCACCGTGCTCCCCGAGTCGATGAGCGGCGCGCAGGGCCTGCCGCAGCGACAGCGAGGCGCCCTGCACGTCGCCGGCGCTGCGCCGTTCCTCCGTCAGGAGCATCAGTGCGTGGGCGCGGCGGCGCGGCTCGTCGTCGTCGATCGGCAGCGCCTCGAGCGCTCGCGACCGGAACAGAGCCGCCTGATCGAAGGCGAACGCCGCGCGGGCACGGTCCGCCGCGGCCATGCACGCGACGTACGCCGCCTCGTCGGCCACCCCCGCTGCGGCGCGATAGCGATGGTAGGCGAGCCGCTCCCGCTGCGGTTCGAGGTCGGCACCGTACACACGTTCGATGGCGGCGGCGAGCTTCGCGTGACGCCCGGCCGCCTCGTGCGGCGCGAGCGCCGCGAGCACGGCGTCCCGGGCGAGGCTGTGGACGAAGGCGAATCCGTCGGCGCCGCGACGGAGGATGCCGAGATCGCACAGCTCGTCGAGCACTCGCAGCACCTCCGGCGGGCGCGGACCGTCATCCGCTGCGTGCACCCGGTGATCGACGGCGAGCGCGTCGACCGCGGCGGTCAGCAGCAGGTCGCGGGCGTCGGCGTCGAGCTCGCCCACGCGGAGCGCGATGAGCTCCGTGACGGTGCTGGGCAGCTCCGCACCCGGCCCCGCCGTCAGCAGTTCGGTGAGGAAGAACGCGTTTCCGCCCGTTCTCTCCCACAGCTGCGCCGCCATGCGGTCGGTCTCGCCGCCCCGATCCTCGTGAGGCCGCGCGAGTCGCCGCCGCACCTCGTCGAGCGTGAACTCGGGCACCGCGATCCGTCGCGTCGACGTCTCCCTGCTGAGCGTCGCCAGGATGCCGGCGAACGGCAGCCGGTGCGACTCCGGGTGGCGCACGGTCAGCACGACGACGCACCCGCTCGATCGCACGCTCGACGCCAGCAGCGACACCGCGCGCAGCGTCGGCGAATCGGCCCACTGCACGTCGTCGATGACGATGAGCAGGGGCTCCGTCCGTGACGCCTCGAGCACCCTGCCGACGAGGGCGTCCGCGAGCCGGAACGTCGCGTCCTCGACTCCGGAGGCGGCGTCAGCGACGAGCGATCGCAGGCGCGCGAGATCGTCCGCGCCAGAGGGATCGCGTGCACCGGGCAGCTGCCCGAGCACCCGCTGCCACAGCCATAGCGGGGGTGCACCGGTCGCCTCGACCGCCCGCGTCCACGCGACCGCGAATCCCTGCTGCTCGGCGAGGCGGGCAGCGCGTTCCGCGAGGAACGTCTTGCCGACTCCGGCAGGACCCTCGAGGACGAGCACGGTGCCACGCCCCGACCGCGCCGCGTTCACAGCATCCGTCACAGCACTCAGGTGCGCCTCACGACCGATCACCTCGTCCTCGGGCGGGGGCGGCGCGAGCGTCAGCCGCGACGTACCGTCCGTGTGGCGGCCCACCGGCGAACCGGACTCGCGGGGACCCGGCGCGCGGGAATCCGGTTCGGGGGAGTCCGGTCCGGCGGAGTCCGCCCGCAGCAGCCTCGTGTGCAGCTCCCGGATGCGCCGGCCCGGATCGATCCCGAGGGCGTCGGCCAGCACCCCCCGGAACTCCTCGTACACCGCGAGCGCGACGGCGGTGTTGCCGAGGGCGTGCTCGGACTCCATCCGCAGCAGCCAGAACGCCTCGTTCAACGGCTCACGGTCAGTAAGGGTCCGCGAAAGTTCCGCAGCGCGGCGGGCAAGGCCCTGATCGAGCAGGCAGCGGGCCTCGATCTCGACGAGGCGGTCGCGCAGCCGCGTGAGCCGCTGCGCCTCGAGCCGGAGGTCCGCAGACTCCGCGGCATTCTGGAACGGTTCTCCCCGCCACAGCTCGCCCGCGACATCGAGCCAGGTCTGGGCCTCGCCGGGCTGTCCTTCCTGCAGCGCCGCATCCGCCCGCGCGATCGCGCGTGCGAACGGGACGACGTCGACCTCGTCCGGCGCGATGTCGAGAGCATAGCCGGGTGGCCGGGTGACCAGTCGGATGCCGAGGGGCTCCAGCTGGCGCCGCAGTCGCGAGACATACACGTAGAGCGTCGAGAGCGCCGACTGCGGAGCGTCGTCGCCCCAGAGCTGCGCCATCAGGCGCTCCGCCGACACGACCCTCCCCGGCTCGAGCGCGAGAAGCGCCAGCAGCGCCGCGACGCGGCCGGACTGCGCGCGTGAGACACGTCCGTCGCCCTCCGCGACGAGCTCGCCGAGCAGCCGGATCCGCAGCTCGCGGTCACCCTCACGGCGCATCGGGAGCGTCCTTCGGGGGCTCCCAGCGCTGCACCGCCGCCGCCTGACGCGCGAGCACCGACGAGGGCGTCAGGCGCAGGACCGTGTCGCG